>JAJZNI010000057.1 GCA_021847925.1 bacterium | reverse complement strand
TGCCCGCCTGCTCCGAGATCACACCCCATCCACCCGCGGTGCTGTCCCGCAACCTCACCGACGGAGCCCTGAGCAACGCCGCCTTCCAGACCTGGATCCAGGAGGACGAGGAGTTCTGGACTCTCTTGGAGTGGGCGGGCAGACACGGCCAGTGGGCCTTCATCCAATACCTGTACGGGGAGGCGGATAGCGCACTGGCGGATCTGATCCGGGCTGGAGGTGCGGTCGTTGATAGTCCCGGCTGCGAGTATGCAGCCAAGTACGATGCGCTATCAGTGTCGGGCTCTGAGATGGATGCTCTCACTCAGGGCCAGGACGATCATCGGGGAATTGTCTTCGTCGGCGCTGCAGTCGGTCCGTGCACGAGCACGTGGACAGATGCCAACGGCAGTGCTACGCATCACGACCTGAGCGCCGGTGAAGAGGCTCGAGAGCTGGACGTGACAAAGACTCTGAGCAATCGCGCGCTTGGCCGGTACGTGGTCATGGAGTCCAGTTTCGACCAGGGTCAAAACGCGATCGCCGATGACATCCTGGCTCAGACGGGGATCTGATCGATGCGCAGGACCACCCGGATCGGGGCTGCGATCGCGACAGGCCTCAACTGCGTGATCGTGACTGGAACCAGTGCGGTCGCGTTCGGTGGCGGCGGCCCAACGCCTGCGTGCCCCCTCCCGGTGCCCGCACTGGCGGTGGGCCAATCGCAGAGCGGCTCGGTCGATGTGAGCGGCGGCCTTACCCTGTACTGCCGCAGCACCGGGACCGACTCCCGGGCCGGCACCTACAGTCCCGGGTCGGTCCGCATCAGCCACCCGCCTGCCCCCACGCCCGCGCCGCCCGGCGATCCGTCGCCGCGAGCGGTGCCGCCCACGTGCTCCGTCGACGTCCCGTTCGAGCAGGTGCAGGTCCTCGGCCAGGCGTCCGAGGTCGGCACCAACAGCTCGCAGAACGCGGTCGACCGGGTCTGGCCCGTCGCGCTCTGGACCGGCACGGTCGACGCCACGATCACCGTGGAGCCGGCCGGCACCATCCTGGACGGGCTGAGCGACACGGCCACCCAGACCGTCGGGGCCGCCGCGTGGGTCGCCGACGGCCGCCGCTGGCGCGCCGCCCCCGTGGGGCCCGCGCCCCCTCCGTCCATCGGAGGCGGCAGCGGGGTCGCCACGGGCCTCTGGGTGTCGTCGGGCCTGCAGAACCAGGTCCTGACCGCCAGCATCCTCACCACCGCCCCGGGGGCACCCGGGCCGGGAGGTCTGTGCTACGGGCCCCGCGTCCTGGTCCGGATCCCTCCGCCCGCGGTGATCGACCGGTCTCCCGCCGCGGACGTCCCGCCGAGCGAGTCCACCTGGACGGCGGCGGCCGAGCTGGAGGCGAAGGCCGAAGCCCAGGCCCAGGTGGGACCCATCGAGAGCGACATCCCGCCGGGCGGCAACTTCCTGGTCCAGGCGCCCAACTGCTTCTGGCTGGCTCACCCCTTCTCCGAGACCGCTGCCCATGTCCATCTGGTGCTGGGCCAGCCCGATCCCGAGGGCGAATCGGTCGTCTACTCCTACTACCTCCAGGTCGTGGCCACCGGCCTGCTCGCCAACCCCTCCGCGGACGGGGTCGACTGGTACTTCGGCGACGGCACGTCGTGGAACTCGTCGGTGGGCGCATCCGGGCCCGGCGGCTGCGTTGCGCACACCTTCACGACCATGGACGGATCGGCGCCCGGCCCGGACGTGGCAGCCTCCTGCCAGCGACCCGACACGGTCCCCGGAGTGCCCTCGGGAGGTGCCACGGTGATCGCCTGCGAGCCGATCAGCGTCGTCTCCTACGTCGGCTGGCGGGACCCGAGCAACGCGGAGAGGTTCGCCTGCGTGACCCCGGGGTCCACACGGCTCACCCCGCTCCCGCCCGCGACGACGCAGGCGCAGACGCGCACCGCCTGCCAGAGCCCCCTCCCGGTGCTGGTCGCCGGCTCGCTGACGCGGCCCGTGTACCAGGTCCGCCCCGTCCCGCTCTCGTGATCGGGCCGTGACCCCGGAGAAGGCGGAGGTCCCGTCCGCGACCCGCCCGTCGCGCCACCGCCGCACCGGCGGTCGGGCCGGTGCCGCGGGGTGCCGCCCCGGGGCGGGGCAGGCCATGCTCGAGTTCGCCCTCGTCTGTGGCCTGTTCCTCGCCATGCTGCTGGCGATCGTCGACTCCTGGCTGTGGACCATCGAGAGCGACGCCGCGGACGCCGCCGTGGACCAGGGGATCGGGGTGGCGCTCGCCGCCCCGGCGGGTGCGCCGACCTCGACCAGCGGTGACGTCGGCGGCGTTTTCCCGTCGATCAGCGGGATGCTGGCCCGGGCCATGTTCGCCACCAGGGTGGAGCCCTGGCGCGGCGCCGGGCCGTGCCCTGCCGGTGCCGCCCAGGCCGAGCCCGAAGGCTCCGGGCGCGTGTACGTCTGCGCGGTCGATGACGGTGCCGGGCACGTGACCGTGACGGTGGCGGGGTACGCGGCCTCGCTGATCCCGCCCGGGCTGAGCCTCTTCGGAGTCCGCTCCGGCGGGCTCCCCGTCTTCGAGTCCGCGTCCGTCACCACGGGGACCTACGCGCCGTGAGAGCGAGACGCCCGGACCGCCACCGGCACCACGCCCAGGCAGCCCTCGAGATGGCTCTCGTGATTCCCCTCATGTTCCTGATCACCATCGGCTTCGTCGGCGTGATGCTGGAGATGCGCGCCGAGAGCGAGCTCCGAACCGCCGTCGACCTGGCCGCGCAGGCCGCCATCGTGCCCCCGCTCGGGGACGTGGGAGCGAGCATCGCCGATTACCGGTACGCGTTTGAACACACGCTCAACCCATCCGGTACCGAGAGCGCCTACCTCACCGTGCCGGGTGCGATCAGCTGCAGCGGACCGTACCTGGAGGGGCGCCTCTCGCTCACGGTGGAGGGCACGCTCGCACCGGTGACCTGCAGCGCGAGCGTCGTGCTCGACTTCGCCCGCTCCCCCATCGGGGTGCTCTGGCCGGGGTCGGTGCAGATGTCCGCCACGGCGCGGGTGCAGCCGTCCCTGTACCGGACCTGCCTGGAGCAGACGGCGGGGATTGGCGGCCCCTGCACCCCGGGGTCGGGGTGAGGGGATGCGGCGCATCCCGTCGGAGCCAGGGGGCAAGGCCGTGAGCGCGCGCCAATCGGGCGCTCCCCGGGCGCGGAGGCAGCAGGGAGGCCAGGTGCTCGTCATGTTCGGCATCTCCATGGCCCTCCTGGTCTTCGGCCTGATCGCGGTGGCCCTCGACCTCTCCGAGCTCTATGCCGCGCACGTGCGCGTCTACGATGCGGCCGAGCAGGCGGCGCTCACGGCAACCGCGGACATCGAGGTCTGCGGGCAGCAGCAGGTCGAGTGCGGGAGCTCCGCGCAGCTGGGCAGGGCGCCCACGGTCAACCCCTGCGCCTACGACGCGACGGACCCCGACTGTCCGCGGCCGACCCCGTGCCAGGCGGCGGGCGACAGCTTCAGCGGGGTCGCGGGCTCGACCACGTGCCGGCTCCTGGGGGTTGACACCGTCGAGGCCACGGTCACCGCGCGGGTCCACGTGGTGATCCCGGTCCCCGGGATGGGCGGCGGCTTTCCGGTGACCGCCACCTATGCGGCCGTGCCGGTGCTGGGCGCCCAGCGGCCGGTGGCCTAGCGCCGGGCACGGTAGAGTCCCCGGATGGCGCGGCGACGTCGCTCACCCTCGACACGCCGCTCGCCCCTCGCACCGGCCTGGCGACGCCTGGTCGGACGGCCGCTTCGCGCCCGCGAGGCCTCGAGCGAGGAGATCACCCCGGTCGAGGGGCTCTCGGCCCTCTCCCTCGACGCCCTCACCTCGGTGGCGTACGGCCCCGAGGCGATCCTCGTGGTGCTGGCCGCCGCGGGCACGACCGCCCTCGGCCTGGTCCTCCCCATCACGGTGGCCATCGTCGTGCTGCTCGCCATCCTCGTCGTCTCGTACCGGCAGGTGATCGACGCGTACCCGAGCGGGGGCGGTGCCTACGCCGTGTCGCGAGCCAATCTCGGCGCCCGCGTCAGCCTGGTGGCGGCCGCCGCCCTGGTGGTGGACTACACCCTCACCGTCGCGGTGTCGATCGCCGCGGGGGTGGGCTCCCTCACCTCGGCATTCCCGGCTCTCGCGGGCAGCACCGTCCCCCTGTGCCTGGCGATCCTGGCGGTGGTCACCGTCCTCAACCTTCGCGGCCTCGGCGAAGCGGCACGCGCGTTCCTGCTGCCGACCATGGTCTTCATCGTCGGTCTGCTGTCCGTCATCGCCGTGGGGCTGGTCCACCCACTGGGCCGTGGAGAGCCGCCACGCGGCCATCCGCTCGTCGCAACCCAGGGGCTCGAGGCGATCGGCGTCGTGCTCGTCCTCAAGGCGTTTGCCGCCGGCCTCACCGCGCTCACCGGCGTGGAGGCCATCGCCAACGGCGTCCCCCTCTTCCGCCCTCCGCGGGCCAAGCGGGCCAAGCGGACGGAGCTCCTCCTCGGCGTCATCCTGGGGGCGATGCTCCTCGGCCTCGCGGTGCTGGCGCGGCGCTTCGCGATCGAGCCGCGCTCGGGGCAGACCGTGCTGAGCCAGGTGATGGCCGTCGCGGTGGGCCGGCAGTGGGCGTACTACGTGATGTCGGTGGTCATCACCGTGGTCCTCGGGCTCGCCGCCAACACCTCCTTCGGCGGTCTGCCGGTGCTCGCCAGCCTCCTGTCCCGGGACAACCACCTCCCCCACCTCTTCGCGTTGCGCGGCGACCGCCAGGTGTTCGCCAACGGCATCTGGGCCCTCGCCATCCTCGCGGCCGCGCTCCTCATCGCCGTGGACGGCAACACCAACTCGCTGATCCCGCTCTTCGCGGTCGGGGTCTTCACGGGCTTCACCCTCGCCCAGGCCGGGCTGGTCGTGCACTGGTGGAGAACGCGACCCGGCGGGTGGCGCCGGCGCGCGGTGATCAACGCGGGAGGAGCGGTGGTCACCGGCATCTCCACCGGCGTCCTGCTGGTCACCAAGTTCGCCGAGGGAGCCTGGGTCGTGGCCGTTGCCGTGCCGGCCTTCGTGCTCCTCTTCATCCGCATCGGCGCGTACTACGAGCGGGCGGGACGGGCGCTCCGGCTGGGCGAGATCCCCGCCCGGCCCCACCCGCGCGGCTCGATGGTGGTCGTGCCGGTGGTGAGCCTGTCGCGGCTCACCCGTCACGCCATCTCCGAGGCGCTCTCGATCAGCGATCAGGTCGAGGCGGTCACCGTCGTCACCGCCGACGAGCCGGGGGGCGAAGAGCGGATCCAGGAGCTGCAGCAGGCCTGGGAGCGATGGAGCTGCGGTGTCCCGCTCACCGTGCTCCGCACCGAGTACGCGTCCGTCGCCGGCCCGGTGGTCCGCCACATCGACAGGCTGCGGCGCCGGCACCACGACCAGATCGTGGTTCTCATCCCGGTGGCCGTCCCCCGCCAGCTGCGCTATCGGCTGCTCCACAACCACCTGGACCTGGTGCTGAGCGCCGCCCTGCGCACCCGCACGGACGTGGTGGTGGCCCGGGTGCCCCTGGAGTTCGACGCCGGCGAGACGTGACGGCATCACTGCGGCCGGGCGATGGCGGGGCGCAGCCCCGCCGGGTGACGATCCGCCGCGGAACGGGCTCCGCGACGGGGCCGGGCCTCAGCGAGGGCCGTGGATGGGGGGAAGCGCCGCGAGAGCGCGGGGAGACGGCGGCATCTCAGCCGGCAAGGGCGTCGAGCCGCTCCACCAGCGTGCCCGCGACCTCCTCATGCTCCGGCTTCATCAGCACGCTGCGCAGCACCCGAACCGGCCCCCCGGCATCCCCGCTGTGCGGATGGCGAAGCCGGAAGGCGGCGTCACCGACCCGCGCCACGCTCAGGTGGATGGGCGGATCGGCGGCCGCCGCGCGCTCGTACAGAGCCTGGCTCGCCCCATCCACCTCCCGGGCCGGCATCCCGGGGCGCCAGGGGAAGAACGTGACGATGTCCAGATCCGGCTCCTGGTGGAGAGCGAGCCGCGACGACGCCCGGACGGCCGAGGCGAAGCGCAGCGCCGCCCGGCGGCAGGCGGCGAGCGCCGCGCCGAGCCCCGACTCCGTGAGGGGCAGCAGGCGCAGCGTCGCCCACAGGGCGGCCGCGGCCGCACCGGCGCGCGAGCACTCCAGGCTCACCTCGCCGAGGTGCAGGTCCCCGGAGGTGAAGTAGGTGTACGGGGAGTCGTGGCGGTAGAAGCGCCCCACGGAGGCGTCGCGGAAGAGGACGCAGCCGCAGCCGTAGGGCTGCAGCCCGTGCTTGTGCGGATCGATGGCGACGGAGTCGCACCGGGAGATGGCCCGCAGCGCGGCGCGCGGCAGGGGCGGGGACGCGGAGTCCCCGGGCGCCGACGCCACGTCCCGGGAATGGCCGGTCAGGGGTGGCGGGCCGCCACTCGGAGGGCGCCCGGCCGGCGAGCGCGCCGGGTCGGAGCCCGCCGCAACGTCCCCCCATGCCGGGATGGCGTAGAAGCCACCATAGGCGGCGTCAACGTGAAGCCGGACCCCGTAGCGGTCGCGCAGCGCCAGTGCCTCGTCGATCGCATCGACGGCCCCCAGCGCGGTGGTGCCCGCGGTCAGCACCACGGTGCCGATCCCACCGCCGCGCAGCACCCGCTCCAGGGCGTCCAGGTCGAGACGCCCACGAGCGTCCGCCGCCACGCTCACCGCGCGCACGCCGAGCAGGTGGCACATGCGCGCGTGCGTGTAGTGCGCCTCCTCTGAGAAGGCGATCGCCGCGTCCGGGCGCAGCTCGCGGGCCACGAACAGGGCCTCGAGGTTGGCGATGGTGCCGCTGGAGGTGAGGTGGCCGAGGAAGTCGCCCGGGAGGTGGAGCATCGCCGCGATCTCGGCCACCGCCTCGCGCTCCAGCGCGGACGTCGCCGGGCCGCCGTCCAGGGCATGGTTGTTCGAATTCACGAGCATCGCCATCAGGTACGCGGCCGCCGCCACCGGGTGGGGCGGCTTCAGCATCTGCCCGGCGTACGAGGGGTGGAAGAAGGGATAGGTCACCCGGAGCCGCTCCGCCAGCTCGCCGAGGACCGCCTCCGCGCGCTCGGCATCGACCGCCACGGAGGGATGGGTGGCGAACGGCTCCCACCTCCCCTCCCAGCGAGCCACCGCCTCCACGGCCTGGCGGCTCGCGGCGACGAGGTCCATCGCCCGCCAGTCTAGCCGCGCCCGGGGGGGCCGAGGTCCGGCGCCGCTCCGGAGGGGCTCGCCGCCGCCCGCTGCTCGAGGAGGCGCGCGATCAGCCCAGGCGTGCCCCGAGCATCGACGCACCTGCTCCCCGACTGTGAGCCCACGCTCCCCGCCACGGTGCTATATTGTGCGATGCAATATGGCAAGTGACACTGACGGCCTGACGCGATCACGGCGCCCTGACGGCCCCTCCCCCGCCCCGCGCCCTGGACCGCGCGGGCTCCTGCCCCTCGCCGCGCTCGCCCTCCTGGTCGAGGGGCCGCTGCACCCGTACCAGATGACCCGGCGCTTCCGCGAGCGCCACAAGGAGTACGCCGAGGGGCACATCCGCGCCCTCTACCGGGCGATCGCGGAGCTGGAGGCCGGCGGCATGGTCGAGGCGGTGGAGACCAGCCGCGAGGGCCGGCGCCCGGAGCGGACCGTCTATCGCATCACGGAGACCGGCCGGGAGACGCTCGAGGACCGGGTCGCCGCCATGCTCGAGCAGCCGCCGGCACCGGAGCACCCGTCGTTCACCGTCGCCCTGGACCTCATCGCCACCCTCCCCCAGGGGCGGGCGGAGACCTGCCTGCGCAGTCGCGTGGTCTGGCTGCGGGCTCGGCTCGCGGCCCTGGACGAGGCGATGGCCGCCATGCGCCAGCAGTTCCGGCTTCCCCGCGTCGTGCTCCTGGAGACCGAGCACGAACGCGCGCTCGCGGCGGCCGAGCTGGAGTTCGTCCGAGGATTGCTGGAGGACATCGGGGCCGGGCGTCTCAGCTGGAGCGACGAAGCCCTGGCGGCCATCGGGCCCGCGCCGTGGACGGCGCAGCCCGACCACGCCCCGAACCGGGAAGCGGCCGCCTCGCGCCGGCCGGAGCATCGAGGAGAGCCTGCACCATGATCATCCGCACCCGCGGCCTGCGCCGCGTGTTCCGCAGCCGCAGATCAACGGTCGAGGCGGTCGCGGGGGTCGACCTCGACGTGGGGGCCGGACAGATCTTCGGCTTCCTGGGGCCGAACGGCGCGGGCAAGACCACCACCCTGCGCATGCTGTCCACGCTGCTGCCCCCCACGGGTGGGGAGGCGTCCGTCGCCGGCCACGACCTCCGGCGCGAGCCCGACCGGGTGCGCCAGCGCATCGGCTACGTGAGCCAGGAGGGGGGCAGCTACGACGACGTCACGGGTCGCCGCGAGCTCGTGCTCCAGGGGCGCCTCTACGGCATGAGCCGCGCGCGCGCCGAGCAGAGGGCCGCGGAGCTGCTGGAGTCGCTGGAGCTCGCGGAGTTCGCCGACCGCCGCACCAAGACCTACTCGGGAGGGCAGCGGCGCAGGCTCGACATCGGCATCGGGCTGATGCACCTTCCTGATCTGCTCTTCCTCGATGAGCCCACCACGGGTCTCGATCCGCAGAGCCGCGCCCGCATGTGGGAGGAGGTGCGGCGGCTGCGCGATCAGGGCACCTCCGTCTTCCTCACCACCCACTACCTGGAGGAGGCCGACGCGCTCTGCGACCGCCTCGCCATCATCGACCACGGGCGCATCGTCGCCGAGGGCACCCCGGAGGAGCTGAAGCGCGAGGTCGCCGGCGACGTGGTCGTGGTGGGCACCACCGGAACGACCGCCGCGGCGCGCGAGGTCCTTGACGCCAGGGAATTCGTGCGCGAGCTCACCGAGGAGGACGGGGTCCTGCGCCTCTACGTGGACCGTGGCGAGACCGCCATGCCCCAGATCCTCCGGCTGCTCGACGGCGCGGGCATCGCGCTCTCCACGCTCTCGCTCCACCGGCCCACCCTCGACGACGTCTTCCTGCGCAAGACCGGCCGCTCGCTGCGCGAGACGGCGGCCTGACCCACCGGAGAGCTTCGGCCTCCGCACGGGGACGGCGCCGATCCGACCTCAACCTCATCATCGGGAGCCACACACCGTGAAGCTGCTGCGCGACACCTGGCTGATGTTCCAGCGCTACCTCTGGATCTTCCTGAGCAACCCCGCGTGGGTGATCATCGGCGTGATCCAGCCCGTCCTCTACCTGCTTCTCTTCGCCCCTCTGCTGAAGTCACTGGTCCACGTCCCCGGGTTCCCTCCGGGGGGCGCCTACAACGTCTTCGTCCCCGGTCTGCTCATCCAGCTCGGCCTCTTCGGCGCAGCCGGCGTCGGCTTCGGCCTCATCGCCGAGCTGCGCGCCGGCGTGATCGAGCGCTTCCGGGTGACCCCCTGCAGCCGCTTCGCCCTGCTCCTGGGCCGGGCGCTGCGCGACATCCTCACCCTTCTGATCCAGTCGGTGATCCTGCTCGTGCTCTCCATCCCGTTTGGCCTGCAGGCGAGCATCGGGGCCGTGGTGATCATGCTGGCCCTGGTGGCCCTCATCGGCCTCGGGATCTCGGCTCTCTGCTACGCCGCCGCGCTCTGGCTCAAGGACGAGAACTCGTACGCGCCGCTGGTCTTCACCCTGTCGCTGCCGATCCTGCTCCTCAGCGGGGTGCTGCTGCCCCTCCAGCTCGCCCCGGGCTGGCTGCAGGCGATCGGCGACGCCAATCCCCTCCTCTACGCGGTCAACGCCTCCCGCGTCGTCTTCACCGGCCACGGCAGCGGGGCGGACGTGGCGAAGGGCCTCGCCATCATGGCGGCTCTGGCCGTCGTCGGTGTGGCGATCGGGGCGCGACGATTCGCGCGCGCCATCGCCTGACCCGGCGCGTGCGCTGAAGGGTGGTCCTCCCCACCGGCGCCGGTCAGGAGAAGGCCGAGAGTCCCGTGACCTCCCTCCCCAGCACCAGCGTGTGGACCTCCTCGGTGCCCTCGTAGGTGAGCACCGCCTCGAGGTTGGCCATGTGCCGCGCCACCGGGTACTCCAGGGTGATGCCGTTGGCGCCGAGCATCGCGCGCGCCTCGCGGGCGATGTCGAGGGCCATCCGGGTGTTGGCCCGCTTGGCTAGCGACACCTGCACGGGGCGAGCCAGCCCCGCATCCTTGAGCACGCCGAGGCGGTGGGCGACCAGGCGGCCCTGGACCAGGCGCGTGGCCATCTCCGCCAGCCTGGCCTGGGTGAGCTGGAAGGCGGCGATGGGCCTGCCGAAGGCGTGGCGGCCGGCCGCGTACTCGAGCGCCGCCTGGTAGCAGGCACGGGCGGCGCCGAGCACCCCCCAGGAGATGCCGAAGCGAGCCTCGTCCAGGCAGCCGAGCGGTGCGCGGAGTCCGTGCGCCTCGGGAAGCACCGATGCCTGCGGGAGGCGCACCTCGTCGAGCACCAGCTCCGAGGTCACCGACGCGCGCAGCGACAGCTTGCCCTCCACGTCACGGGCCGAGAAGCCGGGCATTCCCCGCTCCACCAGGAAGCCCCGGACCCCGTCGTCGGTCTGTGCCCACACCACCGCCAGGTCGGCGATGGACCCGTTGGAGATCCACATCTTGCTGCCGGAGACGATCCAGTCGCCGCCCGCCCGCCGGGCCCGGGTGCGCATGGCCGCGGGGTCGCTGCCGGCGTCCGCCTCGGTGAGGCCGAAGCAGCCCACGACCCGTCCCGCGGCCATCTCCGGCAGCCAGCGCTGGCGCTGCTCCTCGCTGCCGAAGCGCCGGATCGGGAACATGCAGAGGGAGCCCTGCACCGACACGAAGGAGCGCAGGCCGCTGTCCCCCGCCTCCAGCTCCTCGCAGGCCACCCCGTAGGCGAGGGCGGACGACCCGGCGCAGCCGTACCCCTGGAGGTGCATGCCCAGGAGCCCGAGCGAGGCCAGCTCGGGGATGAGCTCGCCCGGGAACGTGCCCGCCGCGAAGTGCCCCGCCACCCCGGGGAGGAAGCGGCGCCGCACCCAGTCGCGCACGGTCCCCTGGATCAGCCGCTCCTCCTCGCTGAGCAGCGAGTCGACGGCGTAGAGGTCGGCGGGATCGAGGCGGGACGGCGCCTGGCTGCGGTCGGCGGCCATGCGCCCATTCTGCCGCGCGAGCGCCCGGCCCGGGGACGGGCCGGTGCGGTCCGCGACCACGGACGTGGGCCCGCGGGCCGGCGGGCCCGGCGAGACCGCCGGCGGCTGGACCAGATCGTTCACGCAGGTCGGTGATCACGAGGTCCTGGGCGCACGGCAGGGCCGGCATACCCGGCTCTGGTCGGGACCTTTGACCCTACTCGACCAGAGCCTCAGGGCCGTATGCTCCGGGGCCGTCAGGCCTTCGGGCTGGAGGCTGGGCTGGGCTTGGGTTTCTGGACCTGCTCACCGGGGTGCGGGGGCGATGTCGTGGCGAGGGGCTTCCCTTGGCACCGAGTTGCGTGGGCTGGCGCGTGCGCCGGCAGGTCGGGCCGTGCCTCCCACTCGCGCGGCTCAGGCGGTGTCATTGGGGGCTGGTCCCGCGCGTGGAATCAGCGCTGCGGCGCCGGCCATGATGCTGGAGGTCCGGTTGATCGACTGCACCGACATTGCGGTGCGAGGTGTCGAGCCATGAGTGAAGCAAAGGAGGTGATGCGTATTGCTATCGCGCGGATGCGACGTGCCGTGCGAGGGGGAGGGTCTGGCTTCCCGGCCTGACCGACCCTTTCGCTGCCGACTCGGTGAGGTCCCGCCAACCGGCGGCGCCTCGGCTCAGAGACGAGAGGCCAAGTCGTCCTTGGCCGACCGGTGGGTCATCCCCTGATATTGATGGCATGGGAGGACAGCATGATGAAGCATCGCATCGCGGCCCTCGGGGCCGGTGTGAGCCTGGCGCTCGCCGCGGCGCTGGCGATTCCATTGGTGGCCTTCGCGGCAACGGTGCTGCCGAACGGGTTCACCGCCAAGGTGGTCGCCCACTCCGATCAGAGGATCAGCGGCAGCATCGACGCAACCGGCTATGACCTGGGAATCTACATCGGGCCCGGTGTCCACAATGTCGCGGTCGTGGGAGCAACGGTGAGCGGCGCGAACGACGAGGGCATCCTGGTTCAAGACGCCTCCGACGTCGTGATCAGGGACAGCACCGTCACGGGCAACGCCATTGATCCTGCTTCCGGATTGAGCGAGATCAAGGGGATCGCGCTGGTGGGGACCGCGCACGCCGTCGTCCGCGACAACACCGTGGAATCGAACGATCACGGCGGCATCGGCATCTATGACGACGGGCCGAACAGCCCCTTCGCTCCCACCGCAATCGATGGCCATCCGGTCGCCGGCATCGGCAACGTCATCGCCGGCAACGTGGTGAAGGACAATCTCAACGACTGCGGGATCGTGCTCGCGGCCAAGAACCCGGGGGGCGGCGTCGTCGATAACGTCATCGCACGCAACACGGTGACCGGGTTCGATCCGGCGGTCCACGACTTCGTCCCCGGGGTGGGCGGCATCATCGTGGCCGGGGGTGCCTTCGGACCGGTCCGCGTCACGGACAACGTCGTATCGGACAACGTCGTGACCGGCGGGTTCATCCCAGGCATCTCGCTGCACGCCTTCGGACCTGGCGTGATCTCGGGTACCCAGGTGACCCGCAACGTCCTCTCCGACAACGGCGCCGGAGAAGTGTCTCTGCACACGACCGGGATCGAGATCTTCGCCGCCCCCCATGTCGGGACGATCGTCGGCACCCAGGTGCTCAACGAGAGGGTCATGGGCGACTACTTTGGCGTGTTCCATCTCGGCGACACGGGTACACACATCGTCCGCTTGACCACCAACGCCACCGTCCCAGTCTTCCCGTAGCAGTTGCGAACGCGGCGGCGGCCGCTCGCAGCCCCGCCGCCGCTCCTCACCTCAGCACCTCGCACGGCGGAGACGGAGACCGGCGTCGACAGGTGGGGAGGCCCTTTTCCGTACGAGCCCGGTTGGCCCCGATCACCGGGCTGCGTCCGCGCCGGGCTGACACCCACCC
>JAJZNI010000034.1 GCA_021847925.1 bacterium | reverse complement strand
CCCAAAGGGGTTGCGCTGGACGAGCTCGTCGAAGATGCGGGCCTCGACCTCGGACGCCGTGGCACCGGTCGCGTACAGCCCTGCGATCAGCGCTCCCACGCTCGCCCCCGCGAGCCGGTCGACGTGAATGCCCGCCTCCTCGAAGGCGTGGAGCACACCCACGTGGGCCAGGGCGCGCGCGCCGCCGCCGCCGAGCACCAGGGCCACGGAGCGGCCGCCAAGGCGCGCGACCAGGGGGCGGAGACGCTCCGGCCAGAGCCCGGGGTCCGCCCCCGCATGGTGGACGCGCCGGCAGTCGCAGGCTTCGTGCCAGCCGGCCACCTCCTCCTCCGTGGGCGCGGCCCCCACCAGGACGATCTCCGCAGGGCTGCTGAGACCGTGCAGAGGGCGCGGGCCCGCGCCGGTCACCAGGAGCAGGCGGTCGGCCTGGCGCAGGCAGGCGTCGTGCCAGGCGCCGTCCGGGCCCGCCACCAGGAGGACGCGGTCGTGCTCGGCCTCCGCCCGTTCGAGCGCCTCCGGCTCGGCGTCGTCGATGCGCGCCACCCGCAGCGAGCCCGAGGCGGTGAGGCCGCGGCGCAGAAGGTCGGCGAGGGCGGCCACCGGCACACCCTCGTCCAGGGCGACGACGGCGATGACCCGCGGGGCGGCGGCGGCGTCCCGGGGGACCGGGCGGCCGAGCTGAACCATCTGCGCGAGCCCGACGGCCACGGCCCGGAGCAGCTCCGGCTCCCGGGCGGCCACCTCGTCGAAGCGATCCCGGGTCAGCGCCACCAGCGCGCTGTCCCGGCGGGCCACGACGGTGGCCGAGCGCGGCGCGCGGGTGAGGAGGGCCAGCTCACCGACCACCGACCCGGCGCCCAGCGCGAAGGGCGGGCTGCCGGGGTGCTGCACCGCAAGGCTCCCGGACCGCAGCACGTACAGGGTGTCGCCCGGATCCCCCTGCCGCACCAGGGTCTCCCCGGCGCGCAGGTGGAGCGATCGTCCGGCGGCGATCAGGGCCTCCCGAGCGGTGGCGGGCAGCAGGCTGAGCAGGTCGCTCCGCTCGGCCGGCCCGCTCGGAAGGAGCTCGGGGAGATGCCCGGTGCGCAGGCGCGGGGCGCGAGCGCCGGCGGACGAGGCCGCGTCGGTGGCGCGGACGCGGCCGAACAACGCCGCGACGCCGGCGGCGACGAGGAAGGCGATCGCCGCCATCTCCCACCCGTGACGGAGCTGGCCCGGCAGCGAGGCCGCGGTGGGGTGGGCGATGAAGACCGTGAGGATCGCGATGCCCATCACGGCCCCGACCTGCCGCGCCGCGGAGTTCACGGCGGAGGCCGTGGCGTAGCGGCCCGCGGGGACCGCCGCGAGCCCGCCGGCGGTGGCGACGGGGAGGGTGGCACCCACGCCGATGCCGCTCAGCACCTGACCGGGGAGCCACGCGCCCAGGAAGTCGGGATGCACTCCGACCCGGGTCAGGTACCAGAGGAAGGCGCCCGCCCAGATCAGGGCTCCGGGCACCACGACGGCGCGCGGCCCGCGGCGGTCGGCCAGCCGGCCGAGGGGTCCGGCGACGGCGGCGGCCACCAGCGCCCCCGGGGCCACGGCGAGCCCGGCGACCACGATCGGGTATCCCCACACGTCGTGGAGCCACAGGATGTGGGTGAGCAGGTACGTGTAGAGGCCGAGGGCCGCCGCCACCGTCACGGCGCTGCTCACCGTGAAGCCACGGATGCGCAGCAGCCGCGGGTCGATCACCGGCGACCGGTGATGCATCGAGCTCCCCACGCAGAGGAGCGCCGCCGCCGCGGAGCCGGCGAACGCGGTCACCACCCCGGGGCTGGACCAGCCCCACGCCGGGCCCTCCACGATGCCGAGCGTCAGGGCGGTGATGGCCAGGGAGAGCAGCGCGGCGCCGCGCAGATCGGGCATCTCCCGCCGCCCCGGGGCTCGGCTCTCGGTGACCAGCCGGTGGGCGAGCATCCAGGCGAGGAGCCCGAGAGGGACGTTCACGATGAAGACGAGCCGCCAGTCGTAGAGGTCGACCAGGGCCCCGCCCAGAGGCGGGCCGAGCCCCGCGGCCAGTGCGCCGGCCGCGGCCCAGACGCTCAGGGCGTGGGAGCGACGCTCGGCGGGTGCCGCCCGGACCACGATGCCGAGCGAGGCGGGGAGCAGCAGCGCCGCCCCCGCGCCCTGCACGGCGCGAAACGCGACGAGCGCTGCCACCGAGGGTGCCAGCGCGCACAGCCCCGATGCCAGCGTGAAGACGGCGAGGCCCAGCTTGAAGAGCCGCCGGCGCCCGAAGAGGTCGGCGAGCCGGCCGGCGGCGACCAGGAACCCCGCGAACACGATGTTGTAGGCGTTCAGGACCCAGGAGAGGCCGGCGACGCCGGTGCGGGGAAAGCTCGTCTCCAGGTTGGGGAAGGCGACGTTGACGACCGTCGAGTCGATGAAGGCGAGGAAGGCCCCGAAGGCCGCGACAGCCACCATCACGGTCGGCGACGGTCGCCCAAGCCGGGGGGAGCGCGGCACCGGGTTCCCGGTGGCGACATCCTCGCCGAGCACGGCCGTCGCGCCCACGTCAGCCCTCCCCGCCGCCCGTCCCGGCCAGGGTGAGCCTCGCCGCGGGGTGACTGCGCTCGAGCCGGGTCTGGGCGAGCCCGAGCGCACCCGGGGTCAGCGGCGCGGCGGTCACGGCGGACAGGAAGTCGCCGCCCCTCACCCGGAGCACGGTGCAGGGGGCCGTCGCGCGCACGGTCGCGGTGCGCGGGCGGTGCTCCAGGAGCCCGATCTCCCCGAAGTAGTCGGGCGCGGTGAGGATGTTGAGCCGCCGCACCGCCCCCATCTCAGCGGCGGTGGTGACGTCCGCCTCTCCCGTGGTGAGGATGAAGAAGTCGTCGGCCTCGGCACCCTCGGCGACCATCACCGACCCGGGCTCCACGCTCTCCTCCACCGCGCCGCGGGCCAGGGCCTCCAGGGCGCCGCGCGGGGCGCCGGCGAAGATCTCGAAGGTGCGCAGGATGGCCACCCGCGGCTCGATCCTGGCCAGGTCGCTGCGCGCCGCGGCGTCGAGGCGCGCGATCCAGGGGTACGCCAGGACGCTGAGGATCGGGATGGCCAGGCCCATGATCAGGAGCGTCCCGTCCAGTCCCAGCGTGCCGAGGAGGATGGGCATGAGGAGGGCGCCGAGGGAGATGGCGCCGAGCACGAGCGCGAAGAAGACGCCGAAGACCCGGGCGAGGACGTCGTGGGGCACGAAGCGCTGCATGGCGGTGATGGCGAGCACGTCGACGATGATGGTCCCGGCGCCGCGGACCACCTGCAGAAGCGTGGCCACCACCGGCGCATGCACCAGCGGCATCAGCGCGGTGGGCAGGCAGTACACGGCCATGCCGGTGACGATGATCGGGGCCAGGCGGGGGGCCGCGGCCACCCGGTTCATGAAGGCGGCCATGACGATGCCGCCCACGCCGCAACCGGCGAGGAGGTAGCCGTAGCCGGTCGCCCCGGTGCCCAGCAGGTCCCGGCTGACGAACACGAAGAGGACCGTGTCCGTGCCGTAGACGAAGCTTGCGAGGATGCTGAAGCTGGCCAGGAGGACCACGGTGGCGGAGCCGGCGAAGGCCCGGAACCCGGCGGCCATCTGCTTCAGCGGCCCCACCGTGCCGCCCTCGGTGATGTCCGCGGGGCGGCTGCGCGCGACCATTCGGCTCACCAGCAGGGCCGAGACCCCGAAGGTCGCCGCGTTCACCGCGAAGACGACCGCGGGCGGCCCCAGCAGGATGAGCAGGGCGCCCAGCGCCGGCCCCAGGACCAGGGCCAGGTTCTCGACCGCCGACTGCAGGCTGTTGGCCGCCGCCAGGAGCTCCTCGCCGACGACCGCGGGGGTCGCGGCGCGGGCCGCGGGGTCGTAGGCCCGGCCGGCCAGGGCGGTGAGCGCCACCAGCACGAGGGCGAGCAGCACCGGCCCGTCGAGCGCCGCCACCACCGCGAGCAGGCCCTGGACGGCCAGTGAGAGCACGTCCAGCGACACCATCAGGCGCACCCTCTCCACGCGATCCGCGATCAGACCTCCGAAGGGGCTCGCCACCAGTGAGGTCAGGAACCGGCTGACCGCTGCGGCGGCGACCCATCCGGGCGAGTGGGTCACGTCGAACACGTACACGACGAGCCCGACGCTGTAGGCCCAGGAGCCCGTCATGGAGATGGCCAGGCCGCTGAAGAGGAGCCGGTAGTCGCGGTTGCGGAAGAGGGCCCCATAGCCGGCGCGTGGCGTGCGCCGGGACGCCGACGCCCGGCTGACGAGCCGCGCGACGCGGCGACGCCGGGGCGCGCTCGGCTCGACCGCAGGGACGGTCACGGCTCTCCTCCCCCGGGGTGGCGGCCGCTCGCCGGGACGCCCGGCGCTGGCGGCCGGCACAGGGTACACCGGGATGCACTGTGACTCCAGGGGCGTCCCACCTTCCGGCGGCGCGCAGCGTTGGGCTGGACCGCCGAACCTGGCTGCGCTAGTGTTTGCAGAACCCACGCCGCCGTGCCGTCAAGGGGAGGGCCCGGCACAGCTCCGACTCTGAAGGAGAGGGAGATGAGCAGCTTCAGATTGGGTGCGGTCACCCGAGGACTCCTCCTGCTCGCCGCGGTGGCCGCCGCGCTCGGCGGGGGCGGCGCATCGGCGAGCGGCGCATCGGCGGGCGGCACGTCCTGCAGCGGGAAGTGCGCGCTCGGCGATGTGCTCCCCGCGAGCGTGGGGGCGGGAGCCCGCGAATCCTTCACCTTCACGCTGACCAACGAGGCCTCGCCGCAGTCGCTGGGATCCGCCGACCTCACGCCGCCCAGCGGCTTCGTGGTCCAGTCGGTGACCTCGCTCTCGGACGCGGATTCCTCCTCCGCCACGGCGGCGGTCTCGGCGGGCGTGCTGCAGCTCAGGAACCTGGGCCTTCTGCCCACGGATTCGGTCACGGTTGACCTGAGCGTCGACGTGCCGTGCCAGGCCGGCGCCGGCGGCTGGCTCCTGCAGGCGAAGCAGGCCAACAACTTCAACGGCCCGCCGGGCAACGACTTCACCACCGATCCGGCCAGCAGCCTGGCGACGACGGTCACCGGGGCCTGCACGCTGGAGTTCGTGGACCAGCCCGCCAACGCGGTCGCCGCCCAGGGCATCACCGGCGTCGGCTTCGACCCGAGCGGTGCGCCGGTCGAGGTGGAGGCCCTCGACGGGCAGGGGGAGCCCATCCCCGGAGTGGTGGTCACACTTGGCCTGGCGCCGGTTGCCGGCGGCGGGACGGGGGCTCTCAGCGCCGCCAACCCGGTGGTGACGACCGGGCAGAGCGGTGACGCGAGCTTCCCGGGCATCAGCATCAACCAGACGGGCTACTACCAGCTCGAGGCCACGGCCCCGGGGATCCCGCAGCCCGCGTTCTCGAGCGGCTTCCAGATCACGACCAGCGCCGCCTCCTGTGCCTCGTCGTGCTCCGTCTCCATCACGGCGACCCGGAAGACCGCCGGCCTGAGCGTCTCCGTGAGCGGCGCGGGGAGCGACATCCTCAGCCTGGGGATGGGCGGCCTCCTGTACAGCTGCAGCGGCTACACGACGGTCTCGGGCAGCTTCGGGATCGACCTCTGGACGTCCGCGAGCGGATACACGCTCACGGACGCGAGCGGCACGATCTACGAGCCGGTCACCATCGAGATCCCCAAGCAGCTGGTGGACCAGTCGCCCAACAACGGGGCCTCCTTCTACCAGGTCTGCTACGCGAGCACGGTCGACTTCGTGAGCGCGAGCGGCACCGATGCACCGAGCGTGGGGGTCGTCCCCGGCACGAGCACGCCCGCCGGCGGTGGCGCCACGCTCTACGCGGGCCTGCTCCCCGACTGTCCGAGCCAGCCCACCCCGAGCGACGCGCCCTGCGTCCTCTCCCGCAACAAGACGGGATCGGGCAATGTGGTCATCTCGTTCCTGGGAGGCCTCGGTGACTTCTGGGGGTCCGCCTGAGCCGGGTGCGGCACGGAGCCCAGCGGGCGGGGCGGGCTCCGGACCGGAGGGCCGCCGGGGCCGACGGCGTTCGCGGCCCGGCGCGTCGTGCGCCGCACCGTGCGCGAGCCGCGGGAGACGGGCTCCGTCGCGCATGAGGCGGCGGTGATGGTCACCTGCCCCAACTGCGGGGAGGAGAACCCGGAGCGCTTCCGCCTCTGCGGCTTCTGCGGCACGCCGCTCGCGACCCGGGCTCCGGCCCAGGAGGCACGGCGCACCGTCACCGTCGTCTTCTCCGACCTCAGGGACTCCACGGCGCTCGGCGAGAGGCTGGACAGCGAGGCGGTGCGCGAGGTCCTGAACGTCTACTTCACCGAGATGCAGGCGGTGCTCCAGCGCCACGGCGGGCGCGTGGAGAAGTTCATCGGGGACGCGATCATGGCGGTCTTCGGTCTGCCGCGCACCCACGAGGACGACGCGCTGCGCGCCGTCCGGGCCGCGCTGGAGATGCGTGACGCGCTCACCGAGATGAACGAGCGGCTGGAGCGCCGGTGGGGTGTCCGTCTGGAGAACCGCACCGGCGTCAACACGGGAGAGGTGGTGGCGGGCGACCCCGCCCCGGGGCAGCGGCTGGTGACGGGGGACACCGTCAACGTCGCGGCCCGGCTGGAGCAGGCCGCGCCGCCGCTCGAGGTGCTGCTCGGCGAGCCCACCTATCGCCTGGTGCGCGGGGCTGTGGAGGTGGAGGCGCTGCCGCCCCTCGAGCTCAGGGGTAAGAGCGAACGCGTGGCCGCGTTCAGGCTGGTCGCCGTCCGGAGCGGCGAGGGCGGGGATCGCCGGTCCGACACGCCGCTGGTGGGACGGCGCGATGAGCTTGCGGCTCTCGCCTCCGCGCTGGAGCGGGTCACCGAGGGGCGCTCCCCGGAGCTGGTGACGCTCCTGGCTCCCGCCGGCACGGGGAAGTCCCGCCTCGTTCACGAGTTCCTCTCCGGGGCGGGCGCCGGCGCGCGGGTGGTGCGGGGTCGCTGCCTCTCCTACGGAGAGGGGATCACCTTCCGGCCCCTCGCGGAGATCGCCCGGGATGCCGCGGGGATCGGCGAGGGCGACACGCGGGCGCGGGCACGAGCACGCCTGAGCGCCTGCCTCGGGGCCGGAGCCTCCGATGTCGCGGATCGATTGGCCTCCGTGATGGGGCTGGGGGAGGAGACCTACGCCGTCCGCGAGACGTTCTGGGCCGCCCGCAGGCTGCTGCAGAGGCTTGCGGAGAGCGGACCGCTGATCGTCCTGGTCGAGGACATCCACTGGGCCGAGCCCACCTTCCTCGACCTCATCGCCTACCTGGCCGGGAGCGGTGAGGGGGCCCCGATCCTCCTCCTGTGCACCGCGCGCCCGGACCTCCTCGAGGTGCGCCCGGGGTGGGGCGGGCCGGCGACCGCCTCCACCACGATCGAGCTCCGGCCGCTCAGCGACGCGGAGAGCGAGGAGGTGGTGGGCAACCTGCTCGGTGCGGTGCCCCTGTCCGCGGAGCCACGGCGCCGGATCATCGAATCCGCCCAGGGCAACCCGCTCTTCGTCGAGCAGATGGTCTCGATGATGATCGACGACGGCCTCCTGCGCCGCCAGGGAGACGGCTGGGTGGCGGCCGCCGATCTCGCCAACCTCAGCGTGCCCCCCAGCGTGGACGCGCTGCTCAGCGCGCGTCTCGACCGGCTCAGCCCCTCGGAGCGTCCGGTGCTGGAGCGTGGGGCGGTCATCGGCCAGGTGTTCTACCGCGAGGCGGTCGAGACCCTCGCCCCGGATTCCCTCCGCCCCCAGGTGCGCGCCAGCCTCGCCGGCCTCATGCGGCGGGAGCTGGTCGGCCCGACCGAGTCCACCCTGGTCGGATGCGACGCGTTTCGCTTCCTCCACATGCTCATCCGCGATGCGGCGTACCGCGGCCTGCTGAAGAGGACCCGCGCCGACCTCCACGAGCGCTTCGCCGCCTGGCTCGAGGCCCGCCCCGGGGACCATCTCGGGGACGAGGAGGAGATCCGTGGCTACCACCTGGAGCAGGCGGTGGTGGCGCTGTCCGAGCTCGGCCCGCTCGATGCCCGCGCCCGCCACCTGGGAGAGCGCGGCGCCGCCCACCTGGCCGCGGCGGGAGAGCGCGCCTGGGCCCGGGGCGACATGCCCGCCGCTGCCGGGCTTCTCCGGCGCGCGGCCGCGCTGGCCGCGGAATCGTCCGACCGCCCCCGGTGGCTTCTCAGGGCCGGGGAGGCCCTCGGGGAGATGGGGGCGTTCGCGGACGCAGCCGGGGTGCTGGCGAGCGCCGCCGAGCAGGCGGGGCGCGGGGGTGACGCGGCCCTCCAGGTGACGGCGCGGGTGGTGGAGCGGATGTGGCGCTTCCTCGCCGATCCCGAGGGCGCCGATGCCGCCCAGGTCGCCGCCGGCACCGCTGCGGCGATCGCCGAGCTGGAGCGCCGGGAGGCGCACGCGGGGCTGGCGCGCGCCTGGAAGCTGATGATGTACGTCCGCTTCGTCGAGGGTCGCTTCGGCCCCGCCGAGGAGTGCGTGTCGAACGCCCTGCGTCACGCGGAGCTCGCGGGCGAGCACGTCTACGCGGTCCGGCTGCTCTCCGCCCTCGCCTCGTGCCTGGTGTACAGCGCGACGCCGGCCGAGGAGGCCCTCGCACGCTGCGAGGAGATCCGGCGCCGCGCCGGTGGGGACCGCCGCACCGAGGCCATGACCCTCTCGGCGATGAGCCACCTGGAGGCGATGCGGGGGGAGAGCGAGAGGGCCCGCGAGCACTACGCGCGCAGCCGCAGCATGCTCACCGAGCTGGGGTTCAGCCTCAGCGCGGCGATCACCTCGCTGCACTCGGGGCCGGCGGAGATGCTGGCCGGCGAACCGGCGCGGGCGGAGGTCGAGCTGCGCGCCGACTACGAGGCGCTGCGGGCCATGGGGGAGACCGGCTACGCGCCGACGGTGGCGGGACTGCTCGCCGAGGCGCTCCATGCCCAGGGCCGGGACCGGGAGGCAGCGGACTTCGCGGACGCCTGCCGCGCCGCCGCGGCGGCCCACGACGTCGGCGCCCAGTACCAGTGGCGCTGCATCCGGGCCAGGCTGCTGGCGGCCGCGGGGCAGAGCGAGGAGGCGGAGCGGCTGGCCCGGGAGGCGGTCGACCTGATCCGCACCACGGATCAGCCGGACGTCCAGGGAGAGGCCCTGAGCAGCCTCGCGGAGGTGCTGGTGGCGGTGGGGAGGCCGGCCGACGCGGCCCCCTGTCTTTCGGAGGCGGTGGCCCTCTTCGAGAGGAAGGGGAACGTGATCGCAGCGGAGCGCGCCGGCCGGGCGCTTCAGCGCCTCGGCGGCGGGGACGGTGGGGGCGTCGACGGCCGGGGTGTGCCCGGTCGCGCCTCCCCGACCGGCGCCGCGCCGCGGCGGTCCGCGACCAGCCCACCCGCCGCTTCGACCGGGCACGGACGGTGATCGGGCGCGATGTGAGTGTTCAGGACAGGATCGTCTCCAACACCGGGGGCCGGGGTGCGGCCGTGTTCAGGACAGGATGAGCCTCAACCTGCCGTGGGGCTGCCCGCCACCCCGAGCGTCCGCCACACCTCGAGCTTCCCGCGCACCGCATCGATGACGGCGCTCGTGAAGTGGTCCGTGAAGGCACTCCCGCCCAGGTCAGCGGTGCGTGTCCCACGGCGCACGGTCTCGAAGACGCTCTCGTAGATGGCCCGCGAGGCGAGGTGCGCCCTCTCCTCGGCCATGAACGAGAGCAGCGAGGCGCTGGCGAGCAGCATGGCCATGGGGTTGGCGACGTTCTTGCCCTGCAGCGCCGGCGCCGTGCCGTGCGGCGCCTCGGCCATCACGACGCTCGGGGTGAGCTGGTCGCCCGCGAAGCCCAGCAGCACCGACTCGGCCCCCGCGATGGAGCCGAACAGCGCCAGCACCAGGTCGCTCATGCAGTCCCCGTCGCGGTTGAGCGCGGGGATGACCAGGGCGTCTCCGCCCTGGTTGAGCAGGAGCGCGTAGGTGGCGTCGATGAGCTGCGGCTCGTACTCCACGTCCGGGTGGCGGGCCGCGGCGGCGTCCATCTCCTCCTTGAACATCCCCTCGTACACCGGCGAGACGGTGTACTTGGGCCCCCCGAAGACCCGGGCCCGCGTCCTGGCGGCGTGGACGAAGGCGAACTCCGCCACCTCGCGGCAGACCGCCCGCGAGATGCGCTCGGTCCGGTGGGCGACCTCGCCGTCCCCGGTTCCCTCGCGCCACTCCTCGGCGCCGTAGGCGTCGCCGACCGCCATGCGCACCACGCTGATCGGCGCGCTCACCCCGGCGATGGGGACCACCCCGGGGATGCGCCGGCCGGTGCGCAGGATGACCCGGCCGCCCACCTCGGCGCGGAGGATGGCATTGGGGCTGCCGACGTCGCCGCTCTGCTCGGGGGTGACCGTCGCCGCCTTGAGGCCGAAGCCGCTGCCGCGCATGGCCTGCGCCGCCTCGACGACCACGCGGTTCCCGGTGGCACGGCGGTTCTCCAGGCTCAGGTCCCAGTGCCGGAGCGCGACACCGTCCCCGATGACGGCCGGGTCGAGCACGCGCAGCGCCTGGACCAGCAGCTCCTCCCCGGTCTCGTCGCCGTGGAGGACCTCGATCGTCGTGGCCATCGCCGCCGCACTCTAGCAGCCGACGGGGCCCGGGCCCCCCCGTGGGTACAATGTTGAGCGTGGCGGTCGGAATTGGGGCGGGGAGCGACGACGAGCTCTTCCGGGAGATCATCCTGGATCACTACCGGCACCCTCGGCACCACGGCCGGGTCGAGCGCCCCGACGGGAGCCTGGAGGCGGACAACCCCCTCTGCGGGGACCAGCTCGAGCTCACCTGGCGGGTGGAGGGCGACCGGCTGGCGGACGTCGCCTTCACCGGACAGGGGTGCTCCATCTCCCAGGCGGCCGCCAGCATGCTCTGCGACGGGGTCGCCGGGCTGCCCCGCCCCGGGGCGATCGCGCTGGCCCGCCGCTTCCACGAGATGCTGGTGGGGGAGGGGCGCGGCGACGACCTCGGCGACCTCGAGGCCCTGCGCGGGGTGAGGGACTACCCGGTCCGGGTCAAGTGCGCCACGCTCGCCTGCAACGCGCTCCTCCAGGCCCTGGGCGCCGCCCGCGAGGGAGAGGCGGCGTGAGCGAGGACGGCGCGCCGGTGCCGGCCGAAACCGGGAGCGACGGCGACGAGCACCCGCTGCGGGCCTCGGAGGCGATGGTCAGGGACGCCCTCTCCGAGGTCTACGACCCCGAGATCGGCATCGACGTGGTCTCCCTGGGCCTGGTCTACGGCACCCACATCGACGACGGGGGCCTGCTCACCGTCGACATGACCCTCACCTCCCCCTTCTGCCCGCTGGGCAGCATGCTCGAGGCGCAGGTGCACGCCGTCTGCGCCCCGCTGCCGGGCGTGGAGGACGTCCGCGTCAACCTGGTCTGGGACCCGCCCTGGGACCCGCGAACCATGGCCTCCGACGAGGTGAAGCTGGAGCTCGGCATCTACTAGTGGCGTCCGTCCCGAGCCCCGTCAGCCCTCACGGCTCAGCCGAATGGCCCGTCCCAGCCGTGACGAGCCGGGCCGGCCTGCACTTCATCCAGGAAAGCGCGGCAGGGTGCAGCCATGCTTGGTAGGACGGCCGCGAGGTCGCCATCGGCGGGAATGCGGCCGATCTCCTCGACGAGGTGACGCCGGATCTCGGTGACCGAGTTCACGGCCAGGTCAACGATCTCCCTGTCCATGGGGTTGTAGAGGACCCGGCGGTCTTCCAGGACGGCCACGAGCCGAGTGAGGGCCTCCTGCTCGGTGTTCGGCAAGGTCTCCCAGGACACGCCGCCAAAGGGGGTGCTCACCCCGGTGAGCCGCTGGCGGATACGCGGTCGAGCCATCCGGGCAACGATACCCTCGCCTCAGCCGCTCCGCCGGCCGCGACAGATCAGGGCTTGTACGCGGAGCCTCGGGGTGCCACGGCGGTCACGTCGACGATCCGGGCGGCAACGTCGAGCCGGTAGCGGACCCGCCACTCTCCGACCCGCAGCCGCCAGGCCCCCGGCTCTCCCTTCAATTGCCGGACGTCGCCGAGGGGAAGCTGGTCGATGGCATGGCGAATGCGCTCCTGGTCAGGTCGGCTCAGGCGGCGGAGCGACTTCTCCGCTGAGGCACGGAGCTGGATCCGCCAGGGAGTGGGGTCATCGGGGCCGCCAGAGGGCATGCCCTCAGTGTGCCTGGTTCCACGACGGTTCCCCCGAGCCCGTGCCGTGCCCGATCAGCCCGCCGCGTCGAGCTCGGCCTTCACTTGCTCCCAGGGGATCGCCGGCTCCCGGAGCGCCGCCTCGTCCTCCGCCCTCTCCTCGTCGGTGTACGGCTCGTCGTCCCAAGGGACGACCTCCAGGGCGGCGATCACCGGGTCCTTGGCGCGCTCCAGCAGCACTGCCGCGGGCTCCAGGGAGGCCTCGGGCAGCTCGTCCACCAGACGGTGCAGCTCGGCTCGGGTCACGTCCCAACCGTACCACCAGCAAAGGGGGGCCACTCTGACGGCTCCCCGCGCCCCACACGCGGACCATCCCCGCCACCCCCGCTCACCGCAGCCGGCGGACGGCGTCGCGGGCCCGGCGCTGCTCGGCCTGGGCGCGGCGGCCGAGCTGGGCGACCAGGCGGTCACAGGCGTCGCGCAGGGCGGCAATCTCGGGCAGCGCCGGGTCCTCGACGGCCAGCGCGGTGGCCATCAGGACGTCGAGGCGGCGCAGCACCGCCCGGGCGTCGCGGAGCAGGGCCTCGGTCCGCTTCACTGCCTGCCCGGCCTCGACCGGATCATCCCTGGTCATCACAGCCCTCCCATGAGCCATCACCGGACGCTCCATCCGCCGCGTACGTGCAACAGTCCGCCGCTCGTCTCGCTCCTGCCCATCGCCCAGTACGCCGCGTACGTCTCCCTGCCCTCGCCGGCGATGACCTCCGCCTCCACTTCGAAGCCCTGGCCCGCCTCGGCCCCGACGAGCGCAAGCTCGTCAAGACCCTCATCGAGTCCATCGTTGTCACTCATTGGGTTGGGGCAGCTCCCCTCCCCCGCCGCTGCCGCCGTGTAGCCCACGGTGAGGCGGCCACTCCCATCGGTGATGCCAACGTTGGCGC
>JAJZNI010000120.1 GCA_021847925.1 bacterium | reverse complement strand
GGCGCCGCCGGCTACCTGGTGAAGGGCTCGGCCCCCGACGACCTCTTCGCGGTCATCGAGAGCGTGACGCGGTAGGCGGCGCGGGCCGGCGCGGGAGGGAGACCGCGGCCACCGGCCGGGGGCTATGATCTGTCTGCGACAGATGGACATGCCCTCCGGGCCTCCCGGGCCCCCCGCCCTCCCGGCCGTGGCCCGCCGTCTGGCGGGTGCCCTGGGGCGCCTCCGCCGTGCCCTGAACCGCCGGGTGCGGGTGGTGAGCCAGGCCGGCCCCCTGCCCGAGGCGCAGATCGAGCTGCTCCGTCTTGTGGAGCGGCGTCCCGGCCTGCGCGTCCAGGACGCGGCGGGCGACCTCATGCTGGCCTCCAACACGGTGAGCACCCTGGTGCACCGCCTCGGCGCGGCCGGGCTGCTGGAGCGCGCGACGGACCCGCGGGACGGGCGGGTGGCGCGCCTGCGCCTCGGCGCTGACGGCGCGGAGCGCCTCCGCCGCTGGCGCGACCGCCGGCAGGAGGTCCTCGCCGAGGAGCTGCGCCGGCTGGAGACCGGTGAGGTCGACGCGGTGGTCCGCGCCCTGCCGGTCCTGGAGCGGCTGGCCGCGCTGCTGGAGGCCCCCGGTGGCCGCCCCGCCGGCTGACCTCCCGGGAGTGGCACTCCCCCTCACCGTCCGCGACCTCCGGGTGTGCTTCGGCAGCGTGACCGCGGTCGACGGGATCTCCTTCGCCATCCGGCGCGGGGAGGTGTTCGGCCTGCTCGGGGCCAACGGCGCCGGCAAGACCACCACCATCCGCGTGACCACCACGCTGATCCGCGCCTCCTCCGGCTCGGTTGCCGTCTTCGGCCACGACGTCCGTGCTGACGCGCTGCGCGTCCGCCACCTGATCGGGTACCTCCCCCAGGCGCTCTCCGCCGATTTCCAGCTCAGCGGTTACGAGAACGTCTGGCTCTTTGCGCGGCTCTTCGACCTTCCCCGGCGTGAGCGCGAGGCGCGGGTGCGCGAGGTCCTGCGGGCGATGGGCCTCGACGACGTCCGCGACCGCCTCGTCTCCACCTTCTCCGGGGGGATGGTGCGGCGCCTGGAGCTGGCCCAGGCGCTGGTGAACAGGCCCGCGCTGCTGGTCCTCGACGAGCCGACCATCGGCCTGGACCCGCTCGCCCGCGCCGACGTCTGGGAGCGTGTCCGCGAGCTGCGCGAGCAGACCGGGATGACGGTCCTGGTCACGACCCACTACATGGAGGAGGCGGACACGCTGTGCGACCGCGTCGCCCTGATGCACCGCGGCCGCCTCGTGGCCGGGGGCACCCCGGGTGAGCTGAAGGCGGCGCTGGGGCCGGAGGCGACCCTCGACGACGTCTTCCGCCACCACGTCGGCAAGGCCATCGAGGACGAGGACGTCACAGGAGGAGGCCGCGATGTCCGCCGCACCCGCCGCGCCGCCCAGCGCCTCGGCTAGCGCCGCCCCGCGGCCGGTGGCCGTGGACGTCCCGCCCTGGTGGCGCCTCTACCCGAACCGCATCGTCACCTTCTGGCTGGTCGAGCTGCGCAAGATCCGTCACGACCGCACCGAGCTGTACATGCGTGCCGTCCAGCCCGTGCTCTGGCTGCTCATCTTCGGTGAGACATTCAGTCGCATCCGGGCCATCCCCACCCCCCCCGGGGTGAGCTACCTCGCCTACCTCTCGCCCGGGATCATGGCCCAGTCCGCGCTCTTCATCGCCATCTTCTTCGGGATCCAGATCATCTGGGAGCGGGACTCCGGGATCCTCACCAAGCTGATGGCGACGCCGACGCCGCGGCTCGCCCTGATCAGCGGCAAGGCCTTCGCCGCCGGGGTGCGATCCGTCTCCCAGGTGGTGGTCATCCTGGCTCTCTCGGCCGTCCTCCAGGTGCGCTTCGACTGGAACCCCCTCCATCTCCTGGGCGCGGCCCTGGTGGTGGTGCTCGGCGCCGCCTTCTTCTCCTGCCTCTCCATGACCATCGCCGGGATCGTCCTCCACCGCGAGCGCCTGATGGGGGTCGGGCAGGCCATCACCATGCCGCTCTTCTTCGCGTCCAACGCGCTCTACCCGGTCGCCGTGATGCCGGGGTGGCTGCGGGCCCTGAGCTCCGTCAACCCGATGAGCTATGAGGTCGACGCGCTGCGCGGGATGCTCCTCGGCACGCCCACCGCCCTCCTCCTCGATGTCGGCGTTCTCGCCGCGGCCGTCGTCGCCGGCGTCGCCGCCGCCGCGTCGCTGCTGCCGCGGCTGGCCCGCTGACGCTCGCACGGGGGTTGCCGGCCGGCGGGCGAGCCCATCGCGCGCCGCGCCGCGGGGCCACCGCGCCCGGCGCGCGATGGGGTACGCTGGGCGGGGTGACCCAGACCGCCTCTGCCCCCCCCTCCGATCCGGCCGGACGGCGCGCCCGGTCCTGGGTGTACTTCGACGGGGAGTTCCGGCGCTACGAGGACGCCCGGATCGGTCTGCTCACCCAGGGGCTCAACTACGGGACGGGGTGCTTCGAGGGCATCCGCGCCTACTGGAACCGGGAGCGCGGCCAGCTCTACGGTCTCTGGCTTCCGGAGCACTACGAGCGCCTCCATCGCAATGCGCGGGCCCTGCAGATGCGGGTCCCCCACCCCGTCGAGGAGCTGTGCGAGATCACCGTGGAGCTTCTCCGCCGCAACGAGTGCCGGGAGACCACCTACGTCCGGCCCCTGCTCTTCAAGGCCGCGGAGGAGATCGGGTTCCGTCTCCATGACATCCCGGACAGCTTCGCGATCGCCACGTCCCCGATGGGCGACTACGTGCCCACCAACGGGATGCGCTGCATGGTCTCGTCGTGGCGGCGCATCAGTGACACCATGGCGCCCCCGCGCAGCAAGTGCACCGGGATCTACATCAACAGCGCGCTCGCCAAGTCGGAGGCGCTGCAGGCGGGGTTCGACGAAGCGATCATGCTCACCGACTCCGGTCACGTCTGCGAGGGCAGCGGCGAGAACACCTTCCTGATCCGCAAGGGGGTGGTGTCCACCCCGGCCGCCGCCGACAACATCCTGGAGGGGATCACCCGGCAGGGGCTCATCCACCTCTTCCGTGAGGAGATGGGGATCGAGGTGGTGGAGCGGTCCGTCCAGCGCAGCGAGCTGTACGGGGCCGACGAGGTGTTCATGTGCGGCACGGGCGCCCAGATCGCGCCGGTGGTGGAGGTCGACCGCCGCATGGTCGGGGACGGCGAGCCCGGGCCGCTCACCCTGAAGGTCCAGGAGCTCTTCCGCCGAGCCGTGACCGGTACCGACCCCAAGTACGCGGAGTGGGTCAGGCCGATCTGGTGACCGCGGTGGCGGCGCTCACGACGCCGGCCCCTCATCCCGCGCGGGCTCGGGCGGGCTCTCCAGGCGCAGGTACTCCTCGCGGAAGCGCTGGCGGGCGCGATGCAGGAGCGTCTCCACCCCCACCTCGGAGACCTTCATGACCCGCGCGATGGAGGCGTAGGAGAGGCCCTGCAGCTCGCGCAGCGTGAGGGCCATGCGCTGCCGCTCCGGGAGCCGCTTGGCGACCTCCCAGACCAGCTGGCGCAGGTGAGCCAGCTCCAGAGCACGTTCCGGCTGGCGGGTGCCGTCCGGATCGGCGAGCTGGAGGAGCCTCTCGTCGGGGTCGGCGCCCCCCTCCTGGTGGGCACCGCGCCGCCGCCGGCGGCGCAGCTCGTCGTTGCAGACGTTGAGCGTGATCCGATGGATCCAGCCGGAGACGTTGAAGCTGTCATCGACGCGGCCGATCGAGCGGATCACGTTGACGAACACCTCCTGCACCAGGTCCTCGGCGATGAACCGATCGCCCACCTGGCGCAGGCAGGTGAGCCGGACGCGCCCGTGGTACCTGCGGAACAGCTCGTCGAAGGCACCCGGGTCGCCCTGCCGATAGCGCTCGACCAGGGCCGTATCCGATGGATCCGCCCGGCGTTCCGCCGTCCTGCCGTCCACGCCAACCCCACCTGAGCGCCGACGGGGCCGGGGCCCGGCGGCCCGTCCCAGCCGTCTTCGCGCGCATCACGGAGAGTACGCGGGCGGGGCGGGTTCCGGGGCGCTCGTCCCGTCCGGCGGCCGGGCGGTTGCACGCGGGATGGCTCCCGGCCCACCGGCCTTTGGCGGGCGCCATATGCTTGACAGAGTCATTATCTCTAATAAAATTACGCCATGGCCGCGACCTCGGGAGGGCTCCCCGCCGTCCCGGACCCCATCCTCGAGCCGACGCTCACCACGGACGCCGAGCGGCTGCGCATGGCGATGATCAAGCTCCGCCGCCAGATCCACCGCCAGGACACCCCCGGCCTCAGCATCGAGCTGTACTCCGCGCTCGCCACCGTGGTCTCCCGGGGCGGCCTCTCGGTGGGCGAGCTGGCCCTGGCCGAGCACCTGCCGCCCTCGGCGGCGACCCGTCTGGCCGATCGCCTGGAGGAGGCGGGCCTGGTGCTGCGACGGCGCACCGAGGCGGACCGCCGGGCCGTGCTTCTGGAGGCCACTCCGGAGGGGTGCCGGCGGCTCGAGGAGCGGCGCCGCACCGGCAACGCCTGGCTGGCCCGCCGCCTCGGCCGGCTGAGCCCGGAGCAGCGCGCCACCGTGCGCCGCGCCCTCGACGCGCTCGAGGGGGTGCTGCTGCGCGACCTGGATCCCGCCGACCTGCCCGCCGCCGATTGGGGAGAGCCGCAGCCCGTCGCCGCTCACGCGGAGGAGGTGTCATGAGCCTGCTCTCCACGCTCTCCACGCCACGCGCCCAGCAGGTGGGGCGCCGCTACAAGTGGGTGGTGCTCTCCAACACCACGGTCGGGGTCGTGCTCTCGTCGATGAACGCGACGAGCCTGATGATCGCGCTGCCCGTGATCTTCCGCGGCATCAAGCTGAACCCGCTCGACCCGGCGAACTTCTCGTTTCTGCTCTGGATCATGATGGGCTACATGCTGGTCACGGCGGCGCTGGTCGTGACCCTGGGGCGCATCGGCGACATCTTTGGCCGCGTCCGCATGTACAACCTCGGATTCGCGGTCTTCACAGTGGCCTCCGTGCTGCTGTCGCTGGTCTGGAGCAGCGGGTCCAACGGCGCCCTGGAGCTGGTCATCCTGCGCATGGTGCAGGCGGTCGGCGGCGCCATGCTGATGGCCAACTCAGCGGCCATCATCACCGACGCCTTCCCCAGCGAGCAGCTCGGCCTCGCGCTCGGGACCAACATGGTCGCGGCCATCTTCGGAAGCTTCTTCGGGATCCTCGCCGGCGGCCTGCTCTCCCAGGTGGGCTGGCGCTGGGTCTTCCTGGTCAACGTGCCGTTCGGGGTCTTCGGCACCGTGTGGGCGTACCTCAAGCTGAAGGAGATCGGCATCCACGTCCGCGCCAAGATCGACTGGCTCGGCAACGCCGCCTTCGCCGGCGGTCTCGGGATGGTGCTGGTGGGGGTGACCTACGGCATCGAGCCCTACGGGACCGCCCTCACCGGCTGGGGCAACCCCTTCGTCCTGGGCATGCTCCTCAGCGGCCTGGCGGTGCTCGCCGCCTTCGTCGGCATCGAGATGATGGTGCCCGAGCCGATGTTCCGGCTGTCCCTCTTCCGCATCCGCTCCTTCGCCGCCGGCAACATCGCCGGCTTCCTCGCCGCCCTGGGGCGCGGCGGGTTCCAGTTCATGCTCATCATCTGGTTCCAGGGCATCTGGCTGCCCCAGCACGGCTACGACTTCACCGTGACCCCGCTCTGGGCCGGTGTGTACATGATCCCCTGGACCGCGGGCTTCGTCATCTCCGGCCCGCTCTCCGGGAAGCTGTCCGATCGCTACGGGGCCAGGCCGTTCGCCACCGCGGGGATGGTGATCTCGGGCGGGGTCTTCCTGCTGATGCTGGCCTTCCCGGCCAACTTCGACTACGCGCTCTTCGCCCTCCTCCTGCTCATCAGCGGGATCGCCCAGGGGCTGTTCGCCTCACCCAACACCGCCTCGATCATGAACTCGGTCCCGGCACGCCACCGCGGAGCGGCGTCGGGGATGCGGGTGACCTTCGCCAACACCGGCATGCCGCTCAGCATGGGCCTCTTCTTCACCATCCTGGTCCTGGGCCTCAACGGCAGCGTGCCTCCCGCGATGTACGCCGGCCTGGTCCAGCACGGCGTGCCGGCGGCGACGGCCGTGCAGCTCGCCCACGAGCCGCCCCTCAGCTACCTGTTCGCGGCCTTCCTCGGCTACAACCCGCTGGCGATGCTGCTGGGGCCGCACATCCTCGGCAGCCTCCCCGCCCACCAGGCCGCCGTCATCACCAGCCGCCACTTCTTCCCCCAGCTCATCGGGCCGGCGTTCAAGAGCGCCCTCGGCGCCATCCTGATCTTCGCCGCAGTGATGAGCTTCATCGCCGCCGTCGCCTCGCTGCTGCGCGGGTCGCGCTTCGTGCACGAGGAGGCGGGCTCGACCATCGACGGCGGGATGGTCGCCGCGCCACCGGCGCCCGCCGGCCGGGGGGCCTCCGCCCCACCGTCTCCGGCGGCAGCCGGACCGTCCGAGGAGACGCCCGCGCCGTCCCGCGACGGCGACGGACGGACGGTCGCCCGCCCCGCCCCTCTCGCCGGCCCGGGCGCGGGTCCGGAGCGCAGCGCGAGCCCTAGCGAAGCCCGGTCCGGCTGAAGTAGGCGTCCCGCTCCTCGTCCGTCCAGAGGTGGCCGTCGCACCGATCGACGGCCACCCGGCGCTCCGGGGCATCCGCGCATCCGGCGTCCGCCCCCTCCTCGGAAGGCCCTGCCGCGAAGACGTAGAACATGGGATGGACCAGGTCCAGGCGTGGCGGCGCCGGCGGCCGCCGGCCGGGTTGCGCGAGGAGGGCCGCGGCCCGCGCCCGCGCCTCGTCGAGCGTCACCCCGGGCTCGCGATAGCGCGCCGGCACGACGTGGGCGGTGATGCCGTGCCGGTCCAGCGCTCGCCGCCGGGCCCGTGCGGTCTCGAGGCTCAGATTCTCCCCCTGGAACTCGAACTCGAGGTCGAGGAGGGCTCCGGTCCGCTCCCGGCCCGCCCCCCAGGGGCGCGCGCGGACGTTCACCAAGTCGTAGCCGTCGTCGGCTCCGGCAGGGGGTGGACCAGGCACGCTGATGGGCCGATCAGGAGCGCCGCTCCACGCGCTCCACCCACCGGGCCGGAGCGCGCAGCTCGGCCATGGTCGGCATGGCCTCGGGCCCCTCCCACACGCGGTTGAGCAGTGCCACGCCGCCGCGGTCCGCCACGGCCGCGCAGAAGCTCTCCCCGGCCTCGTACTGGCGCAGCTTCACCGCGATGCCGCTCAGGGTGAGAACCAGCCTCTCCAGCAGGGTTCGCTCGCGCTGGCGCTCCTCGAAGGCGGCCTCGAGGTCGGCGGCCTCCGGGACGTGCTGTCTCCCGACGCGGTGCATCACGAAGTTGCTGTACCCCTCGATGACGCTCATCGTCGCCTGGAGCCTGCCCACGGCACGCAGCTGATCGCGCAGGCTCGCCCCCAGGGCACGGAGCGTCTCCGGGTCGCGCAGGGTGCGTCCGGGGCGGGCGAGCTGCTCGGCAACCCCCGCCACCACCAGCCCGCCGGCGAGCTCGCTGAGGTGCTCCCCGAGCCACGGATGGGCTCCGAACTGCCATGCATGGGTGGCCTCGTGGAGGATCAGCCAGCGGCGCAGCGGCGCGGCCGGCAGCCCGTGGTCGCGTCCAAAGAGCTCCACGTTGGGCTCCACCAGCCACAGGCGCGTGGACGGGCGCTCCTCGCCGTGGGCGCCCGGCAGCATCAGGACCGGGTCGAACTGACCGAGAACCCGCCGGGACATCATCCCCATGAGCTCGCCCACATAGCGGCTGGTCACGCGCCGGCCGAGCGCCGTGAGGACCGACTCGGGGACCTGCGTGCGCAGCGCCTCGATCGGGTCGATGAGGCGGCGCACGATCACCAGGTTGGCGTCGATGAAGGCATGGCGATCGAGGGCGGCGAAGGCGGGTGGCGGTCCGGCCGCCTCGCCGCAGATCTCCGCCATGAACGGCGCCAGCTCCGCCGCGTATTCCGCGTAGGTGGAGCCGAGGCGGGCGGACGTGGCGGGGCGGAGGCGCGTCCGCTCGCCGGACCGCTGCACCGCGGTGCGCCGGACCGACGTCCAGTCGATGAGCGGCGGCGGAGGGCTGCCGCCCGCCCCGGAGGGGCCCGATGCCCGGCGCGAACGGGTCATGAGCCGGAGCGAGGCGGCGCCGGCGCCCGTGAGAGCGGCCCCCGCCAGGGTCCGGCGCATCGTGGGGCGGCTCACCCGCATCCTGGGGATGATATTCGCTGGGCCGGCGAGGGGTGGCCCGCGCTCTGGCGCGGCGCCCGGCCGGGCCCGCGGGGGAAGGCCGGGGGGCGGCCTCCCGCCGCCCCCGGGGGTGGCGGACGAGCCGCGCGGTCCGCGCGTGGCTGGCACTCGCCCGCTCCGGCCGCTAGCACTCGGGGAGGGCGAGTGCTAAGATGACCGACAGCGCTTCAGATCGACGGTTCCCGAAGGCCTGCCCCAACGGCAGGCGGTGGAGGAGGTCCATGGCAAAACAGGTCATCTACGACGTCGACGCGCGGGCCGCGCTCAAGCGCGGGGTCGACGCGGTCGCCAACTCGGTGAAGATCACCCTGGGGCCCAAGGGCCGCAACGTCGTCCTGGACAAGAAGTTCGGCTCGCCGACCATCACCAACGACGGGGTCACGATCGCCAAGGAGATCGAGCTGGAGCAGCCCTTCGAGAACATGGGCGCCCAGCTGGTCAAGGAGGTCGCCTCCAAGACCAACGACATCGCGGGCGACGGCACCACCACGGCGACGGTGCTGGCGCAGGCCCTCATCGAGGCCGGGATGCGCCAGGTCGGCACGGGCGCCAACCCCATCCTCCTCAAGCGGGGCATCGACCGGGGCGTGGAGGCCGTGGTCGAGGCGATCAAGAGCCAGTCCACGCCGGTCACCGAGCGCGGCAAGATCGCCCAGGTGGCGTCGATCTCCGCCGCCGATCCCGCGGTGGGTGAGACCGTGGCGAACGCCATGGAGAAGGTCGGCAAGGACGGGGTCATCACGGTCGAGGAGTCCAAGGGCCTCGAGACCGAGCTGGAGCTGGTCGAGGGGATGCAGTTCGACAAGGGCTACATCTCCGCGTACATGGTGACCAACGCCCAGCGCATGGAGGCCGTGCTGGAGGAGCCCTACATCCTCATCACCGACCGCAAGATCTCGGCCGTCGCCGACGTGCTCCCGATCCTCGAGAAGGTGGTCCAGATGAGCAAGCCGCTCCTGATCATCGCCGAGGACGTGGAGGGCGAGGCGCTCGCCACCATCATCGTCAACAAGCTCCGCGGCACCTTCAGCGCCGTGGCGGTCAAGGCACCGGGCTTCGGAGACCGCCGCAAGGCGATGCTGCAGGACATCGCCATCCTCACGGACGGGACCGTGATCAGCGAGGAGATCGGGCTCAAGCTCGAGTCCGCGACCCTCAACCAGCTCGGCCGCGCGCGCCGGGTCACGGTGACCAAGGACGACACCACCATCGTGGAGGGTGCCGGCAGCCAGGATGCCATCAAGGGCCGCATCGAGCAGATCAAGGCGGAGATCGAGAAGTCGACCTCCGACTGGGACAAGGAGAAGCTCCAGGAGCGGCTCGCCAAGCTCTCGGGCGGGGTCGCCGTCATCAAGGTCGGGGCCGCCACCGAGACGGAGCTGAAGGAGAAGAAGCACCGCATGGAGGATGCCGTGTCCGCCACGCGGGCCGCGGTGGAGGAGGGGATCGTCCCCGGAGGCGGGGTCGTCCTGATCAACTCCATCTCGGCGCTGGATTCGGTCAAGCTGGAGGGCGATGAGCTCGCCGGCGTGAACATCCTCCGGCGTGCCCTGGAGGAGCCGCTGCGCCAGATCTCCGTGAACGCCGGGCTCGAGGGCTCCGTCGTGGTGGAGAAGGTCAAGGGGCTCCCCAAGGGGCAGGGCCTGGACGCGGCGACCGGCAAGTACGTGAACATGGTCGAGGCCGGGATCATCGACCCCACCAAGGTCACCCGGTCCGCGGTCCAGAACGCCGCCTCGATCGCGGGTCTGCTGCTCACCACCGAGGCCCTGGTCACCGACATCCCCGAGAAGAACAAGGGGGCGGCGACGCCCCCGATGCCCGAGTACTGAGCCGGGCAGGACCATCGAGCGTCGCCACGAGCGGCCCGGCACCGCGCCGGGCCGCTCGCCGCGTGCTCGGTCGCTCGGCACCCGGCGCGGGGGCGTCCGCAGCCTGGTAACCTGGGGACCCGGTGAGCGGGACGGTGGTGTTCGTCACCGACTTCGGGCTCGCGGACGGCTATGCCGCGGAGCTCTGGGGCGCGGCCACGGCGACCGCCCCGGCGGTGCGCTGTGTCGACGGCACGCACCTCATCCCCCCCTTCGACGTCATCACCGCCGCCTACGTCTGCAAGCGGCTGGCGCGCACCTTCGGACGGGGCGCCGTCCTCTGCGCCGTGGTCGATCCCGGGGTCGGCGGAGCCAGGGCGGCGGTGGCCGTCGAGTGCGACGGGGTGCTCGCCGTCGCTCCGGACACCGGGCTGGTCACCTACCTGTGGACCGAAGCGGCCGAGCGCCGCGCCGTGCGCCTGCCCGCCCCGGCGTTGGCGTCGGCCACCTTCCACGGACGCGACGTCTTCGCGCCCCTTGCCGCCCGGCTCGCGAGCGGGGAGGCGCTCGCCGGGCTGGGCGACCCGCTGGTCGCACCGGTCCTGCGCCGGGAGCTGACGCCCTCCGCGGAGGGCTCGGCGCTGCGCTCGCTCGTCGTCTGCGTCGACCACTTCGGAAACTGCGCGACCGGGATCCGGCGCCGCGACGTGAGCGGCCGGAGGGTCGCCGGGCTGAGCTGGCCCGGAGGCTCCACACTCGCGTTCGTGTCGACGTACGCCGAGATCGGCACCGGGCTCGCCACGCTCTGGAACAGCGCCGGCCACCTCGAGCTGGCGGCCTCCGAGGCATCCGCGGCGGTCCTGGCCGGCCTGGGGGCGGGGGCCCCGGTGGAGGTGGAGCTGGGATGACCGCGCAGACCGAGCGGCTGCGCCGCGACTACGGGGATCTCACCGCCGACCAGCAGGCGGCTCTCGACCGCGCCGCGACCGAGATGGGGGTGGGCGTCGTCCAGCTCATGGAGATCGCCGGCTGGCAGGTGGCGCGCTGGATCCTCGGCCTGCTCGGCGCGGCGCACGCACCCGTCCTGGTCGTCGCCGGGCGGGGCAACAACGGCGGGGACGGGCTGGTCGCCGCCCGCCACCTCAGCACCTGGGGTCTGCCGGTGCAGGTCGCTCTGGTGGCCGAGCCGGACGCCCTCGGCCCGGTGGCCTCCCGTCACCTCAGCGCCGTCCGCGCCCTGGGCGTCGACGTCGAGATCCTCCCCCGGGGCGACCTGCCCCCCGCCCTCATCGGCGGCGCGGACCTCGTGGTGGACGCTCTCCTGGGCACCGGTGCGCACGGCGACCCCCGGGCCGCGCAGGCGGAGGCGATCCGGCGGATGCCCGCCGGCCGGACCGTGTCCATCGACGTCCCCAGCGGCCTGGACGCCACGGTGGGGACGCCCGGCGCTCCCACCGTGCACGCGGCGCGGACGTGCACGCTCACCGCGGTGAAGAGCGGGCTGTGGACCGCCGCGGCCCGGGAGCGCACGGGGGAGCTGACCGTGGCCGACATCGGGATGCCGTCGGCCGCATGGGCGGCGGTCGGGTTGACCGCCCCCGCGCTGGTGCGGGGGGGCGCCCTGCTGCGCGTGCCCTGACGGTCCCCGCCGCCCGGCGCGCACCCGCGCAGTTGCGGACGCCTCAGGCGGAAACGTGGCGCATGGGGTTGACCCGGCACCGGGTGACGTGTATCCTGACGCGGTCGCCGCCTGCCACCCTCCGGGTGGAGAGATGATCAACGCCGCACCCCACGTTCCAGCCACCAGTGGCGAGTTCGCAGAGCTCGTCTCCGCACAGCTCGACGATCTCATCACGTACGCAGCGCACCTCATGGGAGACGCGAGCGCGGCCGTCGAGATCACCGCGGCCGGCATCCATCACGCGGCCAAGTTCCCGCCCGCCCGCCTGCAGCGTGACGGTCGGGCGGCTCTCTACCGGGCCGTCACCCGCGCCTGCCGCACCGGCCAGCGCTTCCCCCCGCGCCCGCGTGGACCGGCACGTCTGCGCCATCACTCCCGCCCTCCGATCGAGGTGGAGTTCCACGGCGGGGAGGCGGCCACCCGGATGAACACCGTCAAGCGGGCGCTGATGACGCTGCCCTTCGAGCGCCGCGCGGCGCTGCTGCTCGGCGGGGTGGGGCATCTCCGCTACGCCGAAATCGCCAGGGCCCTCGAGTGCTCCCCCGACGCGGCCGCCCGTCTGATCTCGGCCGCGCGGCGGGAGTTCGACACCATCTATCGCGAGATCGCCCTATGAGGTGCAGCCTGCTCACGCTCAGCAGCTACCTGGACGGCGAGCTCGACGCCGCGTCCCACGCCGAGTGCGAGGCCCACCTGGTGGGGTGCCAGCGGTGCCACGACGCGCTCGACTACCTCCGCGAGGAGGTCTCCCGTCTCAACGGCCTGGGCCGCATGCACGTCCCCGACCCCGCGGCCCGCGGGCTGCTGGTCCAGCTCGGCCTGCTCGGCCCGGACGAGGCGCTCCCGCAGCGCTCGCGGGAGGCGCAGCAGCCCACGCCCGGGGATGCGCCTCCCTGGCTGGCCGCCTCCGTGCCCGGGACCGCGCTTCCCTGGTCGCCGCGGCGCGAAGGTGCCGCGCCTCCCCCGCCGGCCGCGCGCGCCCTCGATCGGACGCCGCCTGCCCTGGCCGGCCATCCGCCCTCCGCCGACCGTGCTCCGTCACCGCCGCCGCCGCCCCCCGGCGGATCGTCGAGACCGGACCCGGCCGCCCCCGGCGCGGAGCCCGAGCTCAACCTGGCCGGCAGGTCGATGCCTCCGGGCGGCCCCCCGGTCGCGGTACTGCAGCCCCACACCAGCGGCGCGGACCGCGTGGCCCCCGAGGGGCGCGGCGCCCCGCCGGTCCGGCCGCTCACCCCTCAGGGGGAGCAGCCCCGTGGCCCGGCGGCGGCCCTGCCCGTCGGGGGATCCTCCACCCCCGCGCCGCCCCGTGACGCGCCGGCACAGAGCCAGCCCCTGCGGCTCGAGCCCGAGAGCTCCATCCCGCGTCCCGCAGCGGCGGAGCCGGCGCGGCCCTGGGCCGGGGCCCCGGAGCCCCGCGTGCGGGGGCCGGTGGCCGCTCCCGTCCCGGGGGCCGGCCCACCCGACATCGCCCGGCCC
>JAJZNI010000086.1 GCA_021847925.1 bacterium | reverse complement strand
CTGCGGGCTCAGACGGCGGAGGTGGGTGACCACGACGCGCCGCTCGCCGCCCGCGTGGAGGGTGAGGAGGTCCAGGTCGCCTTCAACGCCCGGTACCTGCTCGACGCGCTGCAGGCGATCGACGCCGACGAGGTGGAGCTGGGCTTCAACGGGCCTCTCCAGCCTGCCGCGCTCCGGCCCCACGGGCGGGACGACTTCCTCTCCGTCATCATGCCGGTGCGCATCCCCTGAGTCGCCCGGCCGGCGCCCGGCCTACGCGAGGGCGGTGAAGCGCAGCCTTCTCACCCTGTCCGCACCGAGACGGGCGTTCACGGCGGCCACGATCACGGGCATCTCGAGCTGGAGCTGCTGGGCGAGGGCGCCGCTCCGGGTCGCCACCAGCAGCACCCCGCGCTGCACCGAGATGGCCTGGCAGAGCGGGGCGAGAGCCGGGCCGACGGCCTCGGCGAAGACGGCGCGAAGCTGCACCTCCTCCACCTCGCGGGAGACACCGAGGTCGCGCAGCGCGGCGCCCATGATCCCGGAGATGTGCTGAGCGCCGCCGTCAGAGGCGGCGCCACCCCTGCGGCCGCGGCCCCGGTCGGAGCGGGGAGGGCGGCGGCCTGAATCGCTCACAGCCCGGTGACCATACCGTGGCGCACCACGAACCGGCGGGCCGCCCGGGACCCGAGGGCGGGCTGATCGGTGCTGGTGATGAGCGTCTGGAGCAGGTCGCCCTCCTCGTCGAGGGAGCCGAGAAGCTGGGCGCCGCGGCGCGGGTCGAGCTCGCTCAGCACGTCGTCGAGGAGCAGCAGGGGGAGCCGGCGGCTGCGCTCGCGTGCATAGCGGAGCTCGGCGAGCTTTGCCGCCAGGACGGCGGTGCGCTGCTGGCCCTGAGAGGCGGTGCTGCGCGCCGCGCGCCCGTCGACGAGGTACTCGAGGTCGTCTCGGTGCGGTCCCACGAGCGTGATCCCCCGGCCCAGCTCCTCCGCGCGGCGAGCTCGCAGCGCCTCCGCCAGGCGGCGGGCGATCTCCTCCTCGTCGTCGCTGCCGCCGTCAGTCTCCGGCTCCCCGTGGGCGCGGTAGCGGAGCTGGAGCTCGTCACGCCCTCCGCTCAGCGACGTCATCGCGGCGGCGGCAAGCGGCGCGAGCCCTCTCACGAGACGCCGCCGCGCCGCCTGCACACGTGCTCCGTGGCGGACCAGCGCCTCGTCGAAGGCTCCCAGCTCGCCGTGGTCCCCCGCGCTCTCGCCGAGCCGGCGCAGGAGCGCGTTGCGCTGCTCCAGGACGCGCCGGTAGCGGGCCAGCTCGTCCGCGGCGAGAACGTCGAGCTGGCAGAGCAGGGTGTCGAGCTGGCGCCGGCGCGCGTCCGGCCCCGCCTTGACGAGCTGCAGGTCGTCGGGCCAGAAGAGGATCACCGGGCAGCGGCCGAGGATGGTGCGCGCGGGGACGGGGCGGTCGGCGATCAGAGAGGCGCGCGCGACGCGGCCGCGGAGGGCATCGGCGGCCGCCCCTCCCTGCCTGCGCAGGCGGAGCCCGAGCTTCTCGGAGCCTGCGGGACCGGTCAGCTCCGCGTCGACCGCGGCCTCCTCGCTCCCCCAGCGGAGCAGCTCCGCGGGGCTGCCGGCGCGGGGCGACCGGGTGAGCGCGAGCGTGGCCACCGCCTCCAGGAGGTTGCTCTTGCCCTGGGCGTTCTCGCCCACGAGGACGTTGAGACCGGGGCCCAGCTCCATCTCGAGGGACGCGTAGTTGCGAAAGTTGTAGAGGCGCAGGCGTCCGATCCCGGATCCCATCAGGTTGCCGCCGGGGTGGCGAGGGTGAGGATCCGCTCGGCGATCTCCGCGGCGGCGGCGGGCCGCGCCAGGCGGGCCGCGTCCAGCCGCATCCGCTCGAGCGCCGCCGATCCCGGCGCGGCCAGGAGGGCCAGCTCGCGCAGGAGCTCGGCGTCTCCCGGGACGTACCGCGCCGCTCCCCCCGCCACCGCCCACTCCATGTTGCCGCGCTCCTGACCGGGGATGAACCAGACGATGAGGAGGGGAAGCCCGCTGCAGAGGGCCTCGGCCACGGTGCCCGCCCCCGCCTTGGAGACGACGGCGTCGGCGAGGGACATCCAGTCCGGCATGTCGTGGACGAAGCCGCGCACGGTGACCGGGCGGCCGCTGCGGTCGCGCAGCCCCGCCAGTTGCCTCTCGGCGTGACGGTTGTGCCCGCAAACCACCACCAGCCCCAGATCCAGGTCGCTCGCGGCGATCAGGCGGGCCCGGCGCACCAGGTCACCAGATCCGTCCGCCCCGCCGGTGAGCAGGACCGTGAAGCGGTCGGGGAGCAGGCCCACCGCCGCGCGGCGGGAGGCCTTCGTGGCGGGGTCCAGCCGGGGCCGGGTGAAGAGGGGGTCGACGGGCAGGCCGATCTGGGCCAGCCGGTCCAGAGCCACGCCGGCCCGGCGGCACCTGTCCAGGGCGACCGGCGAGGGGACGATGAGCATGTCCACGTCCGGGCAGGCCCAGAGGGCGTGGACGTCCACCAGGTCGGTGACCACGCTCACCACGGGGGCGCGCAGCCCCAGCCGCCGCCGGGCACGGACGGCTGAACGGGCCAGCAGGGGATGGAACGACACGATGGCGGACGGGTCCATCCGCCGCACCGAGTGCGTCATCGCAGGGTCGAGGATGCGGAGACTCTGCTCCACGAGCGACGCCGCCAGCCGGGAGTTGGTCGCATGCCAGAGCGCCCCCCACGCCCAGGGAGCGTGCACCGTGAGGGGGCCGTACAGCCGGGTCGTGCCTCGCGGCACCCGCGACGTCGCCGAGGCGAAGGGGTCGACGATCGCGGTCTCCACCTCGCCGGGATGGGTCGCCGCCAGGTGCCGGGCGACGCCGGTGGCGAACGTGCGGTGGGCGCCGCCCGTGTCCGCGATCAGGAAGAGCAGCCGGCGCGTCATCGGCCGAAGGAGACGGCGAGAGGGGTGAGCCCCCCCGGGGGCGGAGCCAGGGGCGTGGCCCCGGTGCCGTCCGCGTTGGCGATCACGGCCTCGACGGTTCCCGCCGGGGTCGTGTCCAGGTAGGCGATCTGGCGGCCGTCGGGCGCCAGCGCCGCGCCGCTGAGGCTGGGGGTGCCGGGCGCCTCGGCGAGTGGCGACGAACCTCCGGTCCCGAGGTCGATCCGCTCCAGGCGGACGTCCCCGGACGCGGTGCTCACCGCCGCGATGAGGGAGGCGGTGTCGGTGAAGCCGATGGGTACGACGCCCGCGCCGACGCGCTCGGGAGGGCGGCCGCTGGAGGGATCGGTCACCCACGTGACCGGTGCTCCCGACGACGACGAGGAGGCGACCTCCACCGCCACCTCCTCCCCGGTCGGCGCCGCCACGATCCGGAGCACCTCGCCCCTCACCCCCGGGAGCGGGTAGCGCGCACCCAGGCTCGGGGCCACGAGATCCACCCCGCCCGCGCTGGTGTCGCTCGACCCCACCGGGACGGCGAGCGCGTCCCCGGCGCCGGTCCAGATCACCGGCCCCGACGGTGGAGCGCCCGTCGGCAACGCGGAGAGCGAGCCGCTCGCCGGCTGGTACAGCTCCACCTGGGCTCCCCCGGCGACGAAGGCGACGGTGGAGCCGTCGGGCGACCAGGCGGGCCACCGCGCCCCGCTCAGCCGCAGCTGCACCTGGCCCGTGCTGAGGTCGACGATGTCGAGGATCGGGCTGGCCGGCCCCGGTGTCGTGAGCCCGGTGGCGACCACCGCCAGCCAGTGCGCGTCCGGTGACAGAGCCGCCTGGGTGATGGCCTCGGTGGGCCGGCCCATCCCCACGCGACCGCACCCGCCCGCCACGTCGCAGAGGGGCGCTCGGAAGACCACCTCGGCGGGGATGGGCTCGCCTCCGGTCGGAGCGCTGAGCTGGCCCAGGAGGACCACGGAGGCGGCCCCCCCCGGCGGGCCGGCCAGGACCAGGCTGTGCGCGCCGGCCGAGAACGCGCCGGTCGTGAAGTGGATGGCGAGGGGGGCGCCGATCGGCTGGCCGTGGGCATCGGTGGCCCTGCGGCTGATCCTCAGGGTGTAGGCCGTGCCGGGATCGAGCGGCTGGTCCGGGATGACCTCGAAGGTCGAGGGATCGCTGCCGTTGGCGAAGACGCGCAGGCCGTCTCCCGGGGGGGTGAGCCGCACCGCCGCTGCGACGGCGGCCCGCGACATGGCTCGGGAGAACGAGAGGGTGAGGGCCGTGTCACGCGTGACCCCGGTGGCGCCGTTGCTCGGGGTGGACCCCGTGAGCACGGGGGCCGGGGCGCTGGTGAGGTCCCACGTGTGGTCGAGGGAGTTGACCGTTCCCCCGGCGGAGGCGATCCCGGCCGAGAGGCTGAACTGGTACTTGGTGTTGGGTGCGAAGAGGGCGCGGGGGTGATAGAAGATGAAACGGGGCGGAGAGCTCAGCCACCTCACCCGGCAGGGGGCGTCCGGGGGCGCGCTGAAGGCCGCCGTCAGGTTGGGGCAGCCCGGGAGGCCGGCGATGCAGCGCCCGCTCCTCAGGGCGCAGACCCCGAAGTGGGAGGCCACGCTGGCGCGGACCACCGGCTGGTCGAAGACCACCTCCACCGGGGTGTTGGCGCCGAGCTGGGTGGAGCCGGCAGCGGGGACCAGGGCCACGATCTGAGGGGGTGAGCTGAAGCAACCCGTGAGCAGGAGGGCGACCGGTGCCACGGCCACCCAGAGGATGAGGCCGTGGAGGCGGGAAAGCGTCCGGCGCCTCACCGGATCTGGGACAGAGCGCGCTCCACGTCCAGGGGTGAGGCGGCACCGGCGCCGCGCTTGACCTCGATGCGCGCCCCCTTCTCACCGGCGATGCTGCTCACGCCGGTGGCGGCGCTGCTCAGGCCTGGGTTGCTGTCGGTGTAGGCACCCAGGATCTGGCCCTGGGCGAGGAGGATGATGCCGACGTCGCCGCTCCCCATGACGATGACCGCTCCGTCGGCGCGCTCGTCGGCGAGGTGGGCCAGCAGCCCCTCGAAGTTGACGAAGCGCCCCAGCAGGCCCGTGTAGAGGAGCGGGGCCGCGAGCAGGCGGGCCAGGGCGTCGACGGTGTCGGCCGGGAGGTCGATCACGTCGAGGGTGCCCGCGCCGGCCTCCATCGCGCGCTGGATGGCGCGGAACGCTCCCTCCCCCGAGCGCCCCTCGGCCTCGCTGGAGAGGGCGTCGAGCAGCTCTCCCTCCCGGAACAGCAGCGCCCCCGAGAAGCCGGAGCCCGTCAGCCGCACGTAGCCGGTGTGCTGGTCGCCGCGCAGGGTGCGGAGCAGCTTGGGGAAGTCGACGAAGGCGCTCTTCAGGCCCTCGTACTGGGCTCGGCCGGCGGGGAGCGGGTAGAAGATGTCGACCGCGGGGGCCGCGACGGCGCCCTGCACCCCGACGGGCCTCGGCGCCTCCCCCGGAACCGGCTCGGGCGCCCGGGTGGGCTGCGGGTAGCCGGCGAAGGGCTCTCCGTGAGCCGCGGGCGCCGGCTCAGGGACGCGCACGCCGAGCCCCGGCGCGGGCGCCGGGTAGGGTGCTCGCTCCGCGAACCCCGGGTAGGAGGCGGTGGGCTCAGGTGCCGGCTCGGCAGCCCGGTACTCCCAGGACGGGTAGGCGGGCGCCTCCGGCTCCCAGGCCTGCTCCGCCCCGTACCCCGGCTCGGGCGCGGCGCCGTACGCCTCGGCGCCCGGGGCGTCCCCGGACGCGACCGGCTCGGGCTCCGGGTACTCGGGCTGGTCGCTCCACCCCTCCTGCTCGCCGGCGGCCGGCGCCCGGCGCTCCGCCGCGGCGATCAGCTCCGCGGGCGACGCCTTGATCGTCTCCTCCGGGGGGAGCTTGGCCCGGGGGTCGAAGCGGTAGTGGCCGTCGTGCCATCCGAGCGCGTCGACGACGACAGCCTCTCCCTGGGCCTGCCCGCTCTGCGCGTGAAAGAGGTGGCCGAAGAGGAAGTACAGCGACGCGGTCTCGCTCTGGCTCTCGAGGGCCAGGGCACCCGTGGCGCGCTCCGTCTGCATGGTCTGCAGGAGCGACGCGAGGCTCGATTCCTGCAGCGAGCCCTGAGTCTGCACAGGCCCTTCTCCGCTTTGGGGGGTGATCACGTCCGCCGGGCGGATGGATGTTCTGAGTTCGGCCGTATAGTAACAACCCCGTGCCCGCCGTGAGCCCCCGGGGCAGGCACCCCGGGTCGGTTACGCTACGCGCGTGGAAGGGGAGCGGGTGCGCGTCCTCGTCATAGAGGACGACGAGAACGTTCGCCGGGCGATCCGCCTCACCTGCGAGAGCGGTGGTTACGCGGTCAGCGAGCTGAGCGGCGGCGCCCCGGCGGTGGAGAGGGTCGCGAGCCTCCACCCCGACATCGTCCTGCTCGACCTCATGCTCCCCGACGTGAGCGGCTTCGACGTCTGCCGCGAGCTGCGCCGCCGCGGCGAGCGGATGCCCATCGTCATCCTCAGCGCCAAGAGCGAGGAGATCGACGTCGTGCTCGGCCTGGAGATCGGCGCCGACGACTACGTCCAGAAGCCGTTCCGGCCCCGGGAGCTTCTGGCCCGGATCGCGGTGCACCTGCGCAAGGCTCGCGAGCGGGGGGGTGTGCCGGCGCCGCCCGGCGGCCCGCCGCTCAGCTTTCGAGGGCTCTCCGTGGACGTCGGGGCCCGCCGGGTCAGCCGTCTCGGCGGGGAGGTGGCGCTCACCCATACGGAGTTCGACATCCTGGCCTGCCTCGCCACCCATGCCGGACAGGTGGTGTCGCGGCAGCGGATCATGGACGCGGTCTGGGGACCGGGGCACCCGCTGGACATGCGGGTCATCGACGTGCACATCCGCAACCTCCGCCGCAAGATCGAGGACGACCCGGCGCGCCCGCACTTCATCCTGGCTGTCCCGGGGGTCGGCTACCGCTTCGCCGGGGTGCGGACCGCAGAGGTCACGGGGTAGCTACACTCATCGCCATGGCGACACGGGCGGTGCGGGCCCTGCGTGGTGGCACGGTGCGCGGGCGCCGGGGCCGGGAGCTCTCGGCGGCGCTTGGCTGAGCACCCCGCTCCCGAGCCGGCCGAGCAGCCCGGGCAGGAGGGGTCGAGCTTCCCCTCCTACGAGGAGGTCTCCGCTGACCTGGTGGAGGCCCTGGACGGTGTGGGGCTGTTCGTGGAGGACGTCCGCCATCACATCGAGCCGTCGGTCGGTGAGCGGCGGTTCGAATGCACCATCCGGCTGACGTCCGGCGAGCCGCCCTCCCGCTATCACGTCCACCTCAGCTTCCTCTGGGACGCCCTGCTGACCTACATCGCCGCCTACGGACCCGGCTCGGACTGCGAGCTCTACCACGACGACGAGGAGGCCCAGTCGTGCCCCCACCAGCAGCTCACGCCCCAGCCGTTCGTGGAGCTGGAGGCCGAGTTCGTCCTCGGGGACGGCGGCTACGAGCTGCACGAGATGGCCGAGGTCTCCGGCTGGGTGGAGATGGTGCAGGGGTTGCTCGGCAAGGCCTTCACCGGCGACGACAAGCCCTCGGTGCACGTGGGGATCGCATCGCTCGGGGCAACCACCCTGGTCGAGAAGTTCACCGCCGAGCACAGCTGGCTCCTCGACTTCGAGCGCCCCCCCGATCTGGCGTCGATCGCGCGCCAGATCCAGGCCGCCCTGCGCCTGGTCCCCCAGCTCGCCGACCGCCTGCCGATCTAGGTCCCGGGACCCGCCGGGCAATCCCCGCCGGCTCCCGGCGAGGACGGGTGAGCCGGACCGACGCTCAGCCCCCCTCCGGGGGCGGGGGCCACAGCGCGGCCGCGACCTCCGGGTCGATCTCGGCCACGAGGCGCCGGTAGAAGGGCCGCAGGAGCAGCGCCGGGTGGGGGACGGCGGGGTCCCCGTCGCTGCTCAGCTCTCCCCTCCTGCCGAGGAGGAGCAGGTCCGCGTCGGCGCGCCGCGGCCCCCAGCGGTAGGTCGGCCGCCGCCCGCAGCGCTCCTCCGCCTCGGTGCAGAGCCGGAGCCACTCGGAGGGCGAGCGCGCCCGGCGGCCGCGGACGAGCAGGACCTGGTTGTGGAAGTAGCCCTGGGCGGTGACCCCGAGCGGCAGGGTGAGCACCTCGGATGACGCGAGGAGCGCCGGCGCGCCCGCCTCCTCCAGGGCGGCGCGCAGGCAGGCGAGGGCGCGGCCGCGATGACCGAGGCTGCTGCCCAGGGCGATCCAGGCCCACTCCGTCCGCGGCGGCCCCGCCACGGTCAGCCGGTCGGCCCCGGCGCGGGGGCGGCGCGCACCGGCTCGGGCACGCCGCGCAGCACCGCGTCGGCGAGCCGCAGCGCCCGGGACACGGCGGCGACGTCGTGGACGCGCACCAGGTCGGCGCCGGCCGCGACCGCCAGGACGCAGAGCGCGATGGTCCCCTCCAGACGCTCGCCGGCGGACGCACCCCCGAGCACCAGGCCGATGGTCGACTTCCGCGAGGGGCCGACCAGGATGGGGCGCCCCAGCGCCCGCAGCTCCCCGAGCCGGCGCACCAGCTCCAGGTTCTGGGCGGGTGTCTTGCCGAACCCGAACCCCGGGTCCACGACGACGCGCTCGGGGGCGATGCCGTGCCGGCCGGCGATCGCGAGCGTCTCCCCCAGTCCCGCGGCCACCGCGGCGATGAGGTCCCCCTCCCCATGGTCGCGGCGGTTGTGCATCGCCACGAGGGCCACGTCGGGGTGGGCGGCGAGCACCTCCGCCATTCGGGGATCGCCGCGCAGCCCCCAGATGTCGTTGACGACGCTGGCGCCCGCGCTGATGGCGGCCTCCGCGACCTCCGCCTTGCGGGTGTCCACCGAGACCGGGACGGCAAGGCGGCGTGCGAGCAGCTCGACCACCGGGACGGCGCGGGCTGCCTCGGTGGCCGCGTCCACCGGGACCGAGTGGGGGCGCGTCGACTCCCCTCCGACATCGATGAGGTCGGCGCCCTCGCTCACCATCCTCTCGGCGAGGGCCAGGGCGGCCTCCGGGTCTCCGCCCAGGCCGTCGCCCGAGAAGGAGTCGGGGGTGGCGTTGACGATGCCCACCACGAGGGTCCGCTCCCCCAGCCGCAGACGGTGCCGCCCGCACCGGAGCAGGGGGTGGGGGTGGCTCGGGAGCCCGGCCGCCTCCCCCTCCGGGACGGTCGTCATCGGGCCGGCCTCGGCGCCGCGGCCGAGCGCAGCGCCGCGATCACCTCGTCCACGGGCGGATGGTCGCCGGCGCTTCCGCTCAGGCGGCTGTAGGCGATCCGGTCGCCGGGGAGCAGGACGAGGACCCCGCCGAGCTGGTCCGCGGTGCCGCGCACCCGCGACTGGCGGAAGCCGCGCCGGAACGCCCGCGCCGAGGCGCGCAGGCCGGCGGGGTTCAGCACGAAGCGCCAGCCGCGGCGCGCCCCGATGGCTCGATAGCTGCCGAGCTCCGGGTCGGTGAGGACCCGGCACCCCGGGCACCGCTCCGCCTCGAACTCGCGCGCGTGCCAGGGCTCCCCGCTGCCCACCAGCACCAGGCGGGCCCCCAGCGCCTCGATCTCCGGGATGCGGGCGCGGAGATCCGCCGCCTGCTCGCGGCAGAGAAGGCAGCCGAAGTGGCGCAGCCAGACCACCACCGCGGGGCGGTCCGCCCATTCGCCGCCGAGGCGCACCGCGCGCCCCGAGAGGTCCAGCACACGGTGCTCCGCCAGCTCGCTCAGTGGGACCACTCCGCGAGTGTAGGGCTCACAGCCGGCGGTGCTCGGTGCTTGTGCTCCCAGCACATGGAAGTCCACCAAGGATCAACCGTAGTGTCCGGTTGACGACCTGATGGTCCGGATACCGACGTCACGGGAGGTCCCGATGCACATGTTCCTGGCGCAGGCAGCACCCTTCACCGCCGACCCGAGCTGGCTCAATTCGGGCGACAACGCCTGGCAGCTCGTCTCCGCGACGCTGGTCGGGCTGATGAGCATCCCCGGCCTGGCGATCCTCTACGCCGGGATCATGAAGCGCAAGTGGGCGGTCAACTCCGCGCTCATGGTCGTGTACGCGTTCGCCATGACGCTCGTGGTGTGGACCCTCTTCGCCTACGGCATGAGCTTCGGCAAGCCCGGGCTCGGCACCGTGGTGGGCCAACCGCTCCCGGTGCTCAGCGCCGCGAGCCTGGAGGGGCAGGCGCAGATCCCGCTCCTCAACGGGCTGATGCCCGCCTTCCGCTTCCCGATGAGCACCCTGGTGTACTTCCAGTTCGTCTTCGCCGCGATCACCGTGATCATCCTGGGCGGCGCGCTGCTGGGGCGCATCAGCTTCAAGGCGTGGGCCATCCTGGTCCCGGCGTGGATCGCGCTCGTCTACCCGGTGGGCGCCTTCAGCCTCTGGGGCGGGGGCTGGCTGGCCCAGGCCGGCGCCGTGGACTACTCCGGCGGCTACGTGATCCACGTGGCCGCGGCCGTCTCCGGCTTCACGGCGGCGGCGATCGTCGGGCCGCGCCTGCTCCGCGACCGCCAGCACAACACCCCCAGCAACCTGATCATGGCGGTCGCGGGCGGCGGGCTGCTCTGGCTCGGCTGGAGCGGCTTCAACGGCGGCGACCCCTACTTCGCCAACATGGACGCCGCGGCCGCGGTGCTCAACACCCATCTCTGCACCGCGGCGGCGCTGCTCACCTGGGTGCTGTGGGACTCGCTGCGCTTCAAGCGGCCCAGCGTCGCGGGGGCCATCAACGGCATGGTGGCGGGCCTCGTCGCCATCACCCCCGCGGCCGGCTTCATCAACGGCTACTCGGCGCTGGTGCTGGGCGTGCTCGCCGGCACGCTGCCCTGGCTGACCATCAACTGGGCGCCCCGCCTCGCCCTCTTCCGCCGGGTGGACGACACCCTGGGCGTGTTCCACACCCACGGCGTGGCCGGCGCCCTGGGCGGGCTCTTCACCGGGCTGATGGCGGACCCCCGCATGCTCGAGTACATGGGGCCCAAGGGGACGGCCGCCGGCGCATCGAGCGTGACCGGGGCCTTCTACGGCAATCCGCACCAGCTCTTCATCCAGTTCGCCGCCCTGCTCTTCATCATCGGCTACGACTCCGTGGCGACCTTCGTCATCGTCAAGCTCATCGGCCTGGTGGTCCCGCTGCGCGCTCCGGACACGCACCTGGAGACCGGGGACCTGCGCATCCACGGCGAGCAGTCGATCGACCTCGAGCCGTACCCGGGCGCGCCGCACCTCCCCGGCGCACTCCCGGCGCCGGTGCTTGCCGAGGCGTCCTGAGCCGGCCGGGGGCGTGCGTGGGGAGCCGTGCCCTCCCCCGCACGCTCCCCGGCCGCCCACGCTCACGTCGACCGGGCGAGGGGCCGGCCCCGCCGGCGACGTTCAGACCAGTTCCGGGTCGGGCGCGGCCGATGCGGCGGCGGGTCTCTCCAGCGGGTCCCCATCCCCCGCCTCCCAGGCCGTGCAGCGGCGGCGCGCCAGGTCGACGGCCGCGGCGCTGATGTCGGCGCCGACGAACGAGCAGCCGGCCTCCAGGGCCGCGAGCGCCGAGCTGCCGCTGCCGCAGAAGGGGTCGCACACCCGCATCCCCGGCTCGACGCTGCCGGCGAGCATCCGGGAGAAGAGCTCGACCGGCTTCTGGGTGGGGTAGGCGCTCCGATGGATCCGCCTGATCCGCCAGACGTCCGACAGGTCTCGGCGGGCCAGGCGGCGCCGCCCCTTGCAGGCGAAGACGACCAGCTCGTGGCGGCGCCGGAAGTAGTGGCCCATGCCGATGTGGACCTTGTCCCACACGATGACGCCCTTGACCTGGAAGCGCTCGCGCATCAGCGCCCCCAGGCTGAGCAGGGAGTACGAATCGAACATCACGTAGATGTGCCGGTCGGGGCGGAGCACGCGATGGCACTCGTCGAGAAGGTGGGCGAAGGTCTCCGGGTCGTCGTGGAACTCCTGGAACCAGCGGGTGTTCCCGGGGTCTCCGTAGCGGCCCACGATCCGCCCGTGGCCGAACTGCATGTGCTGGTTCATCCCCGAGTAGGCGGGGTCGGTGACGATGCAGTCCACCGAGTGGTCGTCGAGCGACCCGAGGAAGTCGAGGCAGTCCGCCCGCTCGATCCGCCACGACGGGGGCTGGGGCACCGCCCCGCCGCGGGCCCCGCCGGGACGCGCCACCACCGCCATCGCCGGACAGCTTATTGGAGGGCCCGCCCGGGCGGGGGAGCCCTCAGCCCTCGGCGGGAGGCTCGTCCTCGGGGGCGGGGGAGCTCGGAGGGTGCGGGCGGTCGTCGTAGGGAAGCGGGCCGCTCGAGGGCGGCGGCCCCTCGGCTCCCGGGGGCCAGCCACCCCCCGGGAATCCGGGACCGCCGGGGAAGCCGAGCCCGCGGAGCAGACGCTGCACCTCCTCCGGGCCGCCCAGGTCCTCCTGGAGCCGCTCGGCGAAGCGTCCCATCAGGTCCGAGAGCTGCGGGTCCCCGCTCAGCTTCTCCTGCAGGCCGCCGAGCTGGCCGAGGAGGTCGCGCATGGCCGCCTCCTGGGCCACCTGCATCAGCACCGGCTGGGACGCCGCGGCGGCGACCGCCTGCGCCTGCTGGCGCACCACCTCGAAGCCCCGGCAGGCCAGGCAGGTGCCCTGGTGCGCACAGGTGCACAGCCGCGCCTTGAGCGTATCCAGCTCGCGGTGCAGCCCGGAGAGGTCGATCCCGGCCGGCTCGTCACCCACACGTGGATCGTACCGTGCGCGCACGACCTGTAATCTCCTCCCCGCCATGGGAGCGGGACCGCGACGAGCCCTGATCACCGGGGTGAGCGGACAGGACGGCAGCTACCTCGCGGAGCAGCTCCTCCAGCGCGGGGTGGAGGTCTTCGGCCTGGTGCTCGCCGGCGAGGCCCTCCCGGGCCACGTCCCCGCCGCGGTGCGGCTCATCCCGGGCACCCTCGCCGACCAGCGCTCCCTGGAGGCCGCGCTGCGCGAGGCCCGGCCCGAGCACGTCTACAACCTCGGTGCCGCGACCTCGGTGGCGGACTCCTTCTCCGACCCGGTGGCGGCCTGCGACGTGACCGGGCTCGGCGTCCTGCGGCTGCTCGAGGCCGTGCGCCGGGTGAGCCCCTCGATCCGGCTGCTCCAGGCGTCGAGCTCGGAGATCTTCGCCGGGGCCGAGACGTCGCCCCAGGACGAGCGCACCCCGCTCAGCCCGCGCTCGCCCTACGGCGCCGCCAAGGCGTTTGCCCACCAGATCGTCTCCGTCTACCGGCGGGCCCACCACCTCTTCGCGGCCACCGTCATCCTCTACAACCACGAGTCCCCACGGCGCGGGCTCGGCTTCGTCACCCGCAGGGTGAGCGACGGCGCCGCCCGGATCGCCCTGGGGCTGGCCCGCGAGCTCCCCCTGGGCAACCTCGACGTGGAGCGCGATTGGGGGTGGGCCCCCGATTAC
>JAJZNI010000087.1 GCA_021847925.1 bacterium | reverse complement strand
GTGCCGCATCTGGCAAGACCAGCCGGCCGTCGAGTGGGTCCGCGCCGCCATCCAGGGGACCTTCCAGTGATCGGGGCCGGGCCGCGACCCGCGACGTCGGCGACGGCACCGGGCGACGGGGCCGCGGCGGCCGCCCCCCGGCGTATCACGGGTGCCCAGATCCTCCTCGAGTCCCTGATCCGTGAGGGTGTGGACACCATCTTCGGGTACCCGGGCGGGGCCAACCTCTACGTCTACCGCCACCTCCCCTCCTACCCGCAGCTCCGTCACGTCCTGGTGCGTCACGAGCAGGGCGCCGCCCACGCCGCCGACGGCTACGCGCGCAGCAGGCGGGGTTCGGTGGGCGTCTGCTTCGCGACCAGCGGCCCGGGCGCCCTCAACCTGGTCACCGGCCTCGGCACGGCCTTCATGGACTCCGTCCCCGTGGTGGCGATCACCGGTCAGGTCCCGGTCGGCGCCATCGGCACCGACAGCTTCCAGGAGTCGGACGTCATCGGCTCCACCATGTCGGTGGTCAAGCACTCCTACCTGCTCACCCGGGTCGAGGACATCGCCCCCACGGTCAAGGAGGCCTTCCACGTCGCCCGCTCGGGTCGCCCCGGCCCCGTCGTCATCGACTTCCCCAAGGACCTTCAGGCGGAGGTCAGCGAGTTCAACTACCCGGAGGGACCGGTGCGGCTGCGCTCCTTCCCGCCCACGCCCGAGCCGGACCCCGCCAAGCTGCGCCGGATCGCGGAGCTGATCGCGCAGGCCAAGCGCCCGGTGATCCTGGCCGGCCGGGGGATCCTCATCGCCCAGGCCGAGGCGGAGCTCCTCGAGCTCGCTCACCGGGCCCACATCCCGGTGGGCTGGACCCTGCTCGGCACCGGCGCCTTCCCGCTCCAGGACCCGCTCGCGCTGCAGATGGTCGGCTTCATGGGGGCGGGCTACACCAACAAGGCGGTGTGCGACGCCGACGTCCTGATGATGATCGGGATGCGCTGCGACGACCGCGTCACCACCCGGCTGGACTCCTTCGCCCCGCGCGTCGAGCACCTCATCCACATCGACATCGACCCGGCCGAGATCGGCAAGAACGTGGTGCCCCACGTCTCGGTGGTGGCGGACGCCAGGGCGGCCCTGCGCCGGCTCCTGCCCATGGTCGAGCCCAAGCGCGAGCACGAGTGGCTCACCCAGATCGACCAGTGGAAGGAGGAGCACCCCGTCCGCTACGTGAAGAAGCCGGGCGTCCTCCAGCCCCAGGAGGTGCTGGAGGAGATGTACGCGCGCTGCCGGGACGAGGCGATCGTGGTCGCCGACGTCGGCCTCAACCAGATCTGGTCCGCCCTCTGGTTCAACTACTCCAAGCCGGGTCTCTTCCTCAACTCCGGGGGTCTCGGCACCATGGGGTTCGCCTTCCCCGCCTCCATGGGGGTGAAGCTGGCCAACCCCGAGCGCACCGTCTTCTGCGTCACCGGTGAGGGCGGCTTCGTCATGAACATGCAGGAGATGGCGACCATGGTCGAGAACCGGGTCGACGTCAAGGTGATCATCCTCAACAACGCCTCCCTGGGCATGGTCCGCCAGTTCCAGGATGACTTCTACGACGGGGTGCGCAGCCAGGTCGACCTCACCTGCACGCCCGACTTCGTGAAGCTGGGGGAGGCCTTCGGGATGAAGGCGCTGAGCACCGGGCGGAGCGAGGACGTCGGCCCCATGCTCGACGAGGCGCTCGCCCACCGGGGGCCCGTGCTCCTCAACTTCGACATCGATCCCGATGCCAACGTCTACCCGATCGTCCCGCTCGGCAAGGGGATGCTCGACTTCGTGGAGGTGAGCTGATGAGCCAGACCCGGCTCCTCTCGGTGCTGGTGGAGAACAAGCCCGGGGTGCTCAACCGGGTGGCCTCGATGATCCGCCGCCGCGGCTTCAACATCGACTCGCTCTCGGTCGGCCCCACCGAGGACGAGGCGGTCTCGCGGATGACCATCGCCGTCCACGTGGGCAGGCAGCAGGCGGAGCAGGCCACCAAGCAGCTCGCCAAGCTGATCGACGTGATCTCCATCGACGACATCACCGGGCTCCGCTCCGTCGCCCACGAGCTGCTCCTGGTCAGGATGCACTCCCCCCCCGAGAAGCGCCCCGAGATCCTGGAGGTGGTGTCCATCTTCCGGGGGCGGGTGGTCGATGTCGCCGCCAGCTCGCTGATCATCGAGATCACCGGCAGCAGCGAGAAGGTCGAGAACTTCATCGAGCTGATGCGCCCCTACGGGATCAAGGAGCTGGCCCGCAGCGGCGCGGTGGCCCTGGTCCGCGGGGACCGGGCCCGTCTCAGCCTGGCCGATCTGGGGCTGAACGGGGAGGGCGGCGAGGAGAGCGAGCCCGCGCCGGGCCTGGTGCGGATCGGCAGCGTGGCGGCCAACACCATGGGAGACATCTAGATGACGGCGCGCATGTACTACGACCAGGACGCCGATCCCGCGGCGCTGCAGGGGAGGAGGATCGCGATCCTGGGGTACGGCTCCCAGGGGCACGCTCACGCCCTCAACCTGCGGGACTCCGGCCACGACGTGCGGGTCGGGCTGCCCGAGACCAGCGGGAGCCGGGCCGCCGCCGAGGCCGAGGGCCTGCGCGTCCTCACCCCCGCCGAGGCCTGCGCCGAGGCGGACGTGGTGATGATGCTCACTCCCGACACCGGGCAGCGCGAGCTGTACGAGAGCGCGGTCGCCCCGAGCCTCAAGGAGGGCGACATGCTCATGTTCGCCCACGGCTTCAACATCCGCTACGGGCTGATCCAGCCTCCCGCGGGTGTGGACGTGAGCATGGTGGCGCCGAAGGGCCCCGGGCACCTGGTCCGGCGCACCTACGCGGACGGCCAGGGGACGCCCTGCCTCTTCGCCATCCACCAGGACTCCAGCGGTGCCGCCCGCGCCCGCACGCTCGCCTACGCGCGCGGCATCGGCGGCACCCGGGCGGGGGTGCTGGAGACGACCTTCGCCGAGGAGACCGAGACCGACCTGTTCGGAGAGCAGGCGGTGCTCTGCGGAGGTGTCTCGTCCCTGGTCAAGGCCGGCTTCGAGACCCTGGTGGAGGCCGGTTACCAGCCCGAGCTCGCCTACTTCGAGGTGATGCACGAGCTGAAGCTGATCGTCGACCTCATGTACCAGGGGGGCCTCTCGTACATGCGCTACTCGGTGTCCGACACCGCCGAGTACGGCGACTACGTGAGCGGGCCCAGGGTGGTCAACGAGACCAGCCGGGAGGCGATGCGGTCGCTCCTGCGTGACATCCAGGACGGGAGCTTCGCCCGGCGCTGGATCGAGGAGAACCAGGCGGGCCGTCCCAACTTCGTGGAGTACCGGGACGAGGACCGCCACCACCCCATCGAGCAGGTGGGCGCGCGGCTGCGCGCGCGGATGAGCTGGCTCGGCGCCAAGACCGCGCCGGGCATGGAGGAGATCGCCGCGCAAGCGGAGGGTGAGGAGGCAGCACAGGCATGAGCAGCGGAGACGTGGCCGGCGTATCCCTCGGCAATCCCCTCTTCGAGCGCGCGGCGCCCGACAACCCCGAACAGCTCATCTTCCTCGACACCACCCTGCGCGATGGCGAGCAGTCGCCGGGGGTGGCGCTCAGCACCGAGGACAAGCTGGCCATCGCCGGCCAGCTGGCCCGGCTGCGGGTCGACGTCATCGAGGCCGGCTTCCCCTACAGCTCGCCGGGTGACTTCGCGGCGGTGAGGGCCATCGCCGAGCAGGTGGAGGGCCCGGTGATCGCCGGTCTCAGCCGCTGCTTCGAGGCCGACGTGCGCGCCACCGCGGACGCGTTGCGGCCGGCGGCCCGGGCGCGCATCCACGTCTTCATCGGCACCTCGCCGATCCACCGCGAGGGACAGCTGCGCATGACCCAGGCTCAGGTCTACGAGCGCGCGGTGAGCATGACCCGCCTCGCCAGGTCGCTCTGCGACGACGTCGAGTTCTCGCCGATGGATGCGAGCCGCACCGAGCCGGAGTACCTGGCCGACGTGGTCAGCGGATGCATCGAGGCGGGCGCGGCGACCATCAACCTGCCCGACACCGTCGGCTACGCCACCCCCGAGGAGTGGCGCCAGCTCATCGACTGGCTGTACCAGCGGGTCCCGGCGCTCGGCGGCGTGACCCTCTCCGTGCACTGCCACAACGACCTGGGCCTCGCCACCGCCAACTCGCTGGCCAGCATCCGCTCCGGCGCGCGCCAGGTCGAGACCTGCGTCAACGGCATCGGCGAGCGCGCCGGCAACGCCAGCCTCGAGGAGGTGGCGATGGCGGTGAAGCTCCATCCCGAGGTCTACGGCGTGGCCGCCCAGCTCGACCACTCCCAGCTCTACCGCACCTCGCGGATGGTGTCCCAGCTCACCGGGATGCTGGTGCAGGCGAACAAGGCCGTGGTGGGGGCCAACGCCTTCGCCCACCATTCCGGCATCCACCAGGACGGCATGCTGAAGGACCGGCGCACCTTCGAGATCATGGAGCCCGGCGAGGTGGGGGCCGGCTCCACCCTGGTGCTCGGCAAGCTGAGCGGGCGTCACGCGCTGCGCGAGCGCCTCGCCCAGCTCGGCTACCGGCTCGACGACGAGGAGCTGAAGCGCGCCTTCGTCCGCTTCAAGGACCTGGCCGACCGCAAGCGCGAGGTGACCGATCGCGACCTCGAGGCGATCGTCTCCGATCAGCGCCAGGAAGGGGCCGAGGCCTTCCACCTGGAGCACCTTCAGGTGAGCTGCGGAACCAGCCTCCGCCCCACGGCCACGGTGCGGGTGCTGCTCCCCGAGGGCCAGAGCCGCGAGGCGGTGGCGATCGGCGACGGGCCCATCGACGCCTCCTTCCGGGCGATCGACTCTCTCATCCAGATCGAGGGGGAGCTGGAGGAGTTCGCGGTGCAGGCGATCACCGCCGGCATCGACGCGGTGGGCGAGGTCACCGTGCGCCTGCGCCACGAGGGCCGGATCAGCTCCGGGCACGGGGCCGACACCGACATCATCGTGGCGGCGGCCAAGGCCTACGTCCACGCGCTCAACCGGGTGATCGCGGCGCAGGGCACCGCCCCGCGGGTGGCCCCTGAGCGGATGGGCACGGAGCGGGTGGGCACGGAGCTGGCGAGATGAGCGCACGCACGCTGTTCGACAAGATCTGGGACGCCCACGTCATCGTCCAGGAGCCCGGCGAGCCCGCCCTCCTCTATGTGGACCTCCATCTGGTCCACGAGGTGACCTCCCCTCAGGCCTTCGAGGGGTTGCGCCTCGAGGGCCGGAGGGTCCGGCGCCCGGCGCAGGTGGTGGCGACCATGGACCACAACGTCCCCACCACGCAGGACGTCGTCGGGGGCGCGGACGAGGTGAGCAGGGCCCAGATGGAGGCCCTGCGGCGCAACTGCGACGACACCGGGGTCCCGCTCTTCGGCATCGGGCACCGCTGGCAGGGGATCGTCCACGTCATCGGGCCCGAGCTGGGGCTGACCCTCCCCGGCACGGTCATCGTCTGCGGCGACTCCCACACCGCGACGCACGGCGCCTTCGGCGCCTTCGCGCTCGGCATCGGCACCTCCGAGGTGGAGCACGTCCTGGCCACGCAGTGCCTGCGCCAGTTCCGGCCCCGCACCATGGAGGTGCGGGTGGAGGGTGCCCTGCCTCCCGGCATCACCGCCAAGGACGTCGCCCTCGGCGTGCTCAGCGCCATCGGCACCTCCGGGGCGGCCGGCCATGTCGTCGAATACACCGGTGAGACGGTGCGCGGCTTCAGCATGGAGCAGCGCATGACGCTGTGCAACCTCACCATCGAGGGTGGCGGCCGGGCCGGGATGATCGCTCCCGACGCCACCACCCTCGCCTACATCGAGGGCAGGCCCCACGCGCCCCGGGGCGCCGACTGGGACGCGGCGGTCGCCGCGTGGAGCCGGCTGCCCAGCGACCCGGGGGCCGAGTACGACCGCAGCGTGCTGATCGACGCCACGGCGCTGCAGCCCACCGTCACCTGGGGGACCACCCCCGCTCAGTCGGCGCCGGTGACCGGCCGGGTCCCGGACCCCGACGCGTTCGCCGACGCCTCGGCGCGGGAGTCGGCGCGACGGGCGCTCCAGTACATGGGGCTCACCGCCGGCACCGCCATCGAGGACATCCCGCTGGATGCCGTCTTCATCGGCTCCTGCACCAACAGCCGGATCGAGGACCTGCGCGCCGCCGCCGCGGTCCTCGCGGGCCGCCGCGTCAAGGACGGCCTGCGGGTGCTGGTGGTCCCCGGCTCGACGCAGGTCAAGGCGCAGGCCGAGGCCGAGGGGCTGGACCGGATCTTCCGCGACGCCGGCGCCGACTGGCGCAACGCGGGGTGCTCGATGTGCCTGGGGATGAACCCCGACATCCTCCAGCCGGGCGAGCGCTGCGCCTCCACGAGCAATCGCAACTTCGAAGGGCGTCAGGGGCGCGGCGGCCGCACCCACCTGGTATCCCCGGCGATGGCGGCGGCCGCCGCCGTCGAGGGGCACTTCGTCGACATCCGCCGGCTCCGCGTCCAAGAGGAGGCCCGCCCATGAGACCGTTCCACTGCGAGCACGGGGTGCTGGTCCCGCTCGACCGATCCGACGTGGACACCGATCAGATCATCCCCAAGCAGTTCCTGAAGCGCATCGAGCGCTCCGGCTACGGGGAGTTCCTCTTCCAGGACTGGCGCCGCGACGCGTCGGGCGCCCCGAGACCGGACTTCGTGCTCAACATCCCGGAGTACCGCGACGGCACGGTCCTGGTGGCGGGCTCCAACTTCGGCTGCGGCTCGTCCCGCGAGCACGCGGTGTGGGCGCTCAGCGACCACGGCTTCCGGGCGGTGGTGGCCCCCTCGTTCGCCGACATCTTCCGCAACAACGCGGTGAAGTGCGGCCTCCTCCCGGTGGTGCTCCCGCCCGATCAGGTGCGCCAGCTCCTGGACCTGGCGGCGGAGTGCCCGGGCGTCGTGGGCATCGTCGACCTGGAGGAGCAGACGGTCTCGGCCGGAGACCTGCGCTTCCATTTCGAGATGGACCCCTTCGAGCGCCGGTGCCTGCTCGACGGGCTCGACGACATCGCCCTCACCCTCGCCCACGAGGCGGCCATCGCGGAGTTCGAGAGCCGGCGGCCGAGCTGGATGCCGGACCTTTCGCGGGTGGAGGTGGGGCCGTGACGCTCAGGGTCGTCTCACTGCCCGGTGACGGGGTCGGCCCCGAGGTCGTCGAGACCGCCCTCTCGGTGCTGTCCGACGTCTGCTCCGCCGCGGGCATCGGGCTCTCCGTCGAGGAGCGCCCCATCGGCGGGCGAGCCATCGACACGGCGGGGGAGCCCCTTCCCGCCGACACCCTGGCAGCCTGCCGCGGCGCCGACGCCGTGCTGCTGGGAGCGGTGGGAGGACCGAGATGGGACCACCTCCGCGGCGAGCAGCGCTGCGAGGCGGGCCTCCTCGGCCTGCGCCGGGGTCTGGGCGTGTTCGCCAACCTGCGGCCCGTGCGGGTGCACCCGGCCCTCGCCGGCCGCAGCTCGCTGCGCAGCGAGGTGGTGCGGGGCACCGACATGATCGTGGTCCGCGAGCTCACCGGGGGGGCCTACTTCGGCGAACCCCGGGAGCGGAGCGGCAGCGGTCCCGAGGAGATGGCGCGGGACAGCACCGTGTACACGGCGCGCGAGGTCGAGCGGGTGGCGCGGGTGGCCTTCCGGCTCGCCGCCTCGCGGCGGCGACGTCTCACCTCCGTGGACAAGGCCAACGTTCTCATCACGAGCCAGCTCTGGCGCGATGTCGTCACCCGCGTGGCGGCCGAGTTCCCGGAGGTGAGCGTGGAGCACCAGCTCGTGGATTCGTTCGCGATGCGCCTGGTGCAGCGCCCCGCCGACGTCGACGTCGTGGTGACCGAGAACCTGTTCGGCGACATCCTGAGCGACGAGGCCGGCGTGCTGGCGGGATCGCTGGGGATGCTTCCCTCGGCCTCCCTCGGCGATGGGGGGCCGGGGGTCTACGAGCCGATCCACGGCAGCGCGCCAGACATCGCGGGACGCGGCGTCGCCAACCCCTACGGGGCGATCCTCTCGGTGGCGATGCTGCTCCGGCACGCGCTGGGACGCGACGACCTCGCCGCCGCGGTCGAGGCCGCGGTGGACGAGTGCATCTCCGCCGGGGTCCTGACCGGCGATCTCGGCGGCAGCGCGGGCACCGCGGCGGTCGGAGAGGCGGTGCGCCGGGCGACCGGCCGGCGCCTGGCGGCGGCGGGAGCCGCGCGGTGAGCGAGCCCGCCGCCGAGCGAGCGCTCACCATCTACGACACCACGCTGCGCGACGGCGCGCAGGGCGTCGGCATCAACTTCTCGGCCTCGGACAAGGTGCGCATCGCCGAGCAGCTCGACCGCCTCGGGGTCGGCGTCATCGAGGGCGGCTGGCCCGGCTCCAACCCCACCGACACCGCGGTCTTCGCGGAGCTGCGCGGACACCGCTTCGAGCACGCGGTGCTGGCTGCGTTCGGAGCCACCCGGCGCGCCCATGTGCGGGCACCGGACGACCCTCAGCTCCGCGCCCTGCTGGATTCCGGCGCGCCGATGGTGACCCTGGTGGCCAAGACCTGGGATCGCCAGGTGCGTGACGTCCTGCGCACCAGCAACGACGAGAACCTCCGGATGATCGCGGACTCGGTCCGCTGGCTGGTCGAGCAGGGGCGCCGGGTCGTCCTCGACGCCGAGCACTTCTTCGACGGCCATCGCAGCGACCCCGCCTTCGCCCTGCGCTGCCTGGAGGCGGCGCTCGGTGCGGGCGCCGAGGCGGTGGCTCTCTGCGACACCCGCGGGGGGATGCTCCCCGATGACATCGAGAGCGTCGTGCGCGGCGTTGTGTCACGCTTCGGCCGCGTCGCCGGGATCCACTGCCACGACGACTCGGGCTGCGCGGTGGCCAACTCCCTGGCGGCGGTGCGCGCGGGCGCCGTCCAGGTCCAGGGCTGCGTCAACGGCTACGGCGAGCGCACCGGCAACGCCAACCTCTGCACCCTCATCCCCGACCTCCAGCTCAAGATGGGGCTGCCGGTGGTCGACGACGAGCAGCTCCGCGAGCTCACCCTGATCGCCCGTGACGTGGCGGAGATCGCCAACGTCGCGCCGCCCCACTCGGCTCCGTACATCGGCACCTCCGCCTTCACGCACAAGGGCGGCCAGCATGTCGACGCCATGGTGAAGGCCGACTACACCTACCAGCACGTCGACCCCGCGGTGGTGGGCAACCGTCGCGAGACGGTGGTGAGCGAGCTCTCCGGACGGGCGACGGTGCTCACCAAGGCGGCCGCCTTCGGCGTCGACCTGCGGGACGACCCCGCGCTGGCGCGGCGCGTCGCCGAGGAGGTGAAGCAGCTGGAGCACCGGGGGTACTCGTTCGAGGGTGCGGAGGCCTCCTTCGAGCTGCTGGTGCACCGCGCCCGTGGGCACCGGGCGCCCTTCCGCCTCATCGACTACATCGCCCTGGTCGAGCAGCGCGAGGGCCGGGCGATGGTCTGCGAGGCGACGGTCAAGGTGCAGATCGACGGGCGGGCCGTGCACACCGCCGCGGAGGGCAACGGTCCCGTCAACGCCCTGGACGCGGCGCTGCGCAAGGCGCTCACCCCCGATTTCCCCGCGATCGCGGCCACCCAGCTCTTCGACTACAAGGTCCGCGTGCTCGACGGCCAGGACGGCACCGCCGCCGGGGTCAGGGTGCTGGTCGAGAGCGGCGACCACCGCCGGCGCTGGAGCACCGTGGGATGCAGCCCCAACATCATCGAGGCCTCCTGGATCGCGCTGGCGGACGCCTTCGAGTACGCCATCGTGCAGGCGGCCCAGGAGGAGCTGGACGCGGGGGCGGCGCAGGCAGCGGGCGGCTGAGCCGTCCGGCCCGAGCCGGGAGCGCTACGCGGGGCCAGGCCGGTCATGGTCAGGGCGCGCACCCCTTGCCAGAGCTATGATCGGAACCAGGATTCCCGGCTCCCGACCACCATATGGAACGACGGTTCCGATGGTCAGGAGCCGGTACGCACGGATGCCAGAGCCCGCCATCTCCCCCGCAGCCCCCGCGCCCACGCCCGCCGCAACCGGGCCGCCATCCTCGCGGGCGCCAAAGAGGCCTGCGGCGCCCTGGGACACGATGCCCCGGAGGTGGCCGCGATGATGGGCGTCCTCTGCATGTCCGGCATCGCCGCCCGCGAGCCCGCGACCTTCCACCGCTGCGTCGATGTGCTCTGTGACGGCCTGCGCCCGGTCCGCGCAGGGACGCCCGAGGGCCGGCCCTGACGGGGCCGGCCGGCCGGCCGCGCCAGGGCGGGTCGGGACGTGCGCTCGAGCTCGTGCCCGTCCTCACCGTCACCGACCTCCCCCGCTCCCTCGACCTCTACCGCGGGGTGCTGGGGTTGCGTCCGGCCCCGGGTGGGGACGGGCAGGGCGGGGCGACGGCGCGCGTGACCCTCGAGTCCCATGGCCGGCGCATCGTGCTGGAGCCGGTGGTCGACCCGGGTGCCTCGCGGTGGGCGGGGGACGACCTGCAGGTGGGCATCCGCCACGTCGCCTTCAAGGTGGACAGCGTGGACCGCTGGGCGGATCGGGTTCGCGAGGCCGGCATGCGCTTCACCATGGAGCCGCGCGACGCTTTCGGGGCGGTGCGCATCTGCTTCTTCCTGGACCCGGACGGAGCCCAGCTGGAGCTGGTACAGGGCACGGTGCGCTACAGCCACCCCGGCTCGGAGGCGCTCATCGACGCCGAGCGAGCCACGCCCGTCCCGGCGACCCCGAGGTTCGACCACGTCGCGATCTCCGTCGCCGACCGGGAGCGGGCGATCGGCTTCTACCGCAGCGGCGCCGGAGCCGAGGTGATCGGGGAGCTCTTCGACCCGACCGAGCCGCGCGGCTTCCGCATCACCTACCTGCAGGCGGGTCCATCGGTCCTCGAGGTGTTCAGCTTCGCCGTGCCCACCCTGCCCAACCCCTTCACCCCCGGCATCGCCTCCCCGGGTGTGGGACGGATCGGGATGGCCGGAGCCGATCCGCAGGCGGTGTGGGAAGGGCTCCGATCCGCGGGTGCGCTGATGCGCGAGGGCTCGCTCTTCGACCCCGATGGGACCCCGCTGGAGGTCCTCGGGCCCGCCGGGGACGGGGGCGCGACGCCACCTGAAGGGGGGCCGACCGCCTAACCTGTGCGCGTGCGCGTCGCCATCACGGGGGGGACCGGCTTCGTCGGCACCCACCTCGCCGCGCTCCTCAGGACGCGCGGCCACGAGCTGGTGCTGGTGGCGCGCGGACGGCGGCCGGCGCGGGCGGCGGACGGTGTGCGGACCGCCCGCGGCGACGTGGTGACCGGAGAGGGCCTCGACCAGGCCTTCGCCGGTTGCGACGCGGTGGTCCACCTCGCCGCCGTCATCGTCGAGAAGGGGAGCCAGACCCTGGAACGGGTCAACCACGGGGGCTGCGCCCACACGGCCCGGGCCGCCCGCGACGCGGGGGTGGCGCACCTGGTGCACCTGAGCGCGGTGGGGGCCGGGCCCGACCCGCGCTACGCCTACCTGCGCAGCAAGTGGGCCGGCGAGCAGGCCATCCTGCTGTCCGGCGTCCCGGTCACGATCCTGCGCTCGAGCCTCATCTTCGGGCCGGGCGACGGCTTCTTCACCCGCCTCGCCCTGCTGGCGCGGCTGACGCCGCCCTTCTTTCCCATCCCCGTCGCCGGGGATGGACGCGCCCTCTTCTCCCCCATCTCGGTCGGAGATGTGGCGCTCTGCATCGCCCTGAGCCTGGAGAGGGGGCCCGCGATGCGGACCATCGAGATCGGAGGGCCGGAGCAGCTCACCTACGCACGCATCCTGGAGATCATCCGGGGGGAGGTCACCCGCCTGCCGAGACCGCTGGTGCGCGTGCCCGTGCCCCTGATCCGGCCGGTGGCCGCGGCGATGGCGGCCCTGCTCCCCAACCCGCTGGTGACCCCGGGGCAGCTCGACCTGCTCAGCAGCAGCAACATCACCACCACCCAGGCGGTCGCCTCCGCCTTCGGCTTCCAGCCGGCGAGCTTCACGGAGAGCTGCGCCTACCTCCGTGAGCGGGGGACCTGAGCCGCCGCGGGGCGGAGGTCACCTCACCCCGCCGCCCGCGTCAGCGTGATCCGGCAGGACGCACCCGGGGGAACCGAGAGCGTGAGGCGGGCCGTCGCCCCGTCCCAGGAGGCCGTGGCGGCGCAGCTCGCCGACACGGAGGGCTCCCCGAGGGTCAGCGTGGACCAGGCCACCCTGATCGTCCCGGGGCCGTGGTCGGCCGCCACGCTCACCTCGAGATGCCCCGTCACCCCGTCGGGCGCCCCGCTCGACACGCCGGGCGGCGCGGCGGCCAGGTACGGCTGGGCCAGCAGGCGCAGGAAGGTCATGTTGAGGGAGGTCCCGTCCGCGGAGCGGATGGTCCAGGTCGTGTCGGCCGCCCGCCAGACCCACCACGCCCAGCCCGCGTGGTGGGCGTTGAAGTCCGCGAGGGCGTCGGAGATCCACGCCACCGCCCCGGGACCGGTGCCGTCACCGAACTCTCCGACCCACATCGGGGTCGCCATCTGCGCCGCCTCCCGGGCGACCTCGTCGACATGGGTGCGGACCGCCTGGGCCACGCTGCCCAGCCCCGGGGAGAGCACGTCGGTGTAGACGTGCGGGGAGTACACCACGTCGGGGGCGTGGATGGGGACCACCGCGGTGGGGATGTCGTCGAGAGCGTCGTTCTCCACGAAGAAGAGGTGATTGGGATCCGCGCTGCCGATCGCCGAGATCGCCCGTGCATAGAAGGGGAAGAGCTGGTCCTTGTCGAAGCGCAGCGGCGGCAGCGGGACGGAGTGGGCCTCGTTGATGATGTCGTACCCCGCCACCCCGCTGTCGTTCCGGAAGCGCTGCGCCACGAACCGCCAGCTCCTGAGCAGCTGGTCCTGCCAGTCGGAGGTGAGGAAGAAGTAGGCCTCGGCGGCATTGATCGCCGGCGAGAGCAGGCGGAGGGGGGTGTTGCCGGTCTGCCCGAAAGCCCAGTCCGGCACCCAGCCCAGGGTCGCCCACGCGGGGGCTCCCGCACCACCGTACACGGGGCTCCAGGCCAGGAAGTGCATGTCCAGGACGGCGTAGAGATGATGCGAGTTGAGGAGCGCAACGTCGCGCGCGATCTGATCCAGGTAGCTTGTGCTGAACACGCCGCGCTCCGGCTCGAGAAGCGACCAGGCGATCGGCAGGCGCACCACGTCGAAGCCCGCCGCCTCGATGAGCTGAGCGTCGCGGGCATCGAGCGCCACGGGGTGCACCGTCGCCGTCGCGGGAAGGAGCGCCTCGTCGTTGAAGCCGTGGAGCATGACCACCCGCCCGGAGGAGTCGACGATCTCCGATCCCGAGGTGCGCAGCCAGGGGAGCCCGGGGAGGGCCGCGGGGCGGTCGGCGGGCGGAACGTGCGCCGTGAGCGCGGGCACCGGGAGGGCGAGCCAGGTGCCGAACGCGACCGGAAGCGCGAGGAGGAGCAGCCGGAGGCGGGGAGCGCCCCCGACCTGCGCCGCCCGGAGGGGCCGCCGGCGGCGCAGCCGGGTGACGCGTGGCGCGCGCGCCCCCGCACCGTGTCGGCGCACCGGCGCCTCCGGCTAGCGGGGCCCGAGAGCGCGCTGCGCCGGGGGGCGGGGTGAGGGCGCCGACGCTGCCGGGCATGACGGCCGCCAGGTTGGCGAGCTGCTCACGGTCGAC
>JAJZNI010000023.1 GCA_021847925.1 bacterium | reverse complement strand
CCTGGAGGTCATCGACCGGTACGGAGCGGACCCGATCCGGGCGTGGGCCGGGGCGGTGGGGAGCAGCGGGCAGGACCAGCGCTATGACGAGGAGCGGGTCGCCAGCTACCAGCGATTCGCCAACAAGATCTGGAACGTCACCCGCCTCCTGGTCCAGCGTCTCGGTGACGGCGACCGCATCGCCCGGGAGGCGTCGCCGGGCTCCCCTCCGACCCTCCTGGCGGAGGACCGCTGGATCCTCGCGCGCCTGGCCGGCACGGTGACGGCCGTCGACGAGGCCCTGGCCCAGTTCCGCTTCCACGACGCCATGGAGCGCCTGTACGCCATGATCTGGCAGGATTTCTGCTCCGACTACATGGAGATCGTCAAGGTGAGGCTGCAGGACGGGCCGGCGGGGGCCGGACGCGAGGCGGCGGCGGCGACGGCGCTCACCGTGCTGGACGTGTCGCTTCGGATGCTGCACCCCTTCATGCCCTTCGTGACCGAGGAGTGCGCCCAGCGCCTGCCGGGGGCCGCCCCCAGCCTCCAGCTCAGGAGCTGGCCCGAGGTCCAGGCGGCCTGGGTCGACCCCGCCCAGGCCGGGCTCAGCGCCGGGGTGGATGAGGTGCTCGAGCTGGTCACCCTGCTCCGCTCGCGGCGCCAGGAGGCCGGCATCAGCGCCCGGGACCGCACCCGCGACCCCGTCGCGGTGCGCGGCGGGGCGCCGCTGCTCAGCGCCGCGGACCGTCGCCGCATCCTCGAGGCCCTGGTTCCCGTCTCGGTCATCGAGGGACCGGTGGACGGGCCCGCGGACGTCGTGGTGGCCGGGGAGCTGGAGGCCGAGCTCCAGCTCCGTGGCCGGGGACCGACGGCCGGCGGGACGCGGCAGCTCGCGGACCTCGAGGCTCAGATCGACCGCGTCCGTCGCCAGCTGGACAGCGCGGCCTTCGTCGAGAGGGCCCCCGCCCGGGTGGTGGAGCAGAGCCGGTCGCGTCTTCGCGAGCTCACCCGCCAGGTCGAGACCCTGCGCCGAAGCCTGGGGACCTCCTCGTGAACGTGGTGGCGGTGAGCGGCACCGGCTTCATCTACCTCGGCGTCGTCCTCCTCATCCTCTACGTCGCGCTGCTGCTGGTGGCGCTCGCGTACAACGTGGTTCGGGACGCGCGGCGGCGCTCCCCGTCGATCCCCTTCGCCATGCTCGCCTTCGTGCTCGCCTTCGTGCCGCCCTTCCTCGGCGCCCTCATCTACCTGGTCATCCGCCCCCCGCGCACCCTGGACGAGGAGCGCTCCCTGGCTCTCGAGGAGCAGATGATGCGCGAGCCGGCGTCCGGGGAGGCGCAGACCCGCCCCTGCCCCACCTGCGGGCGCGACATCGAGCACGACTTCGTGATCTGCCCGTACTGCCGAACCGCGTTCGCTCGCCGCTGTGCCGTGTGCGAGCGGACCCTCCGCCTGGGGTGGCCGGTCTGCCCCTACTGCGCCACCGAGGTCGGCGTCCACACCCTCGCGCAGGCTCACCCCCGATCGGCGTCGAGCCTGCACCCGTAGGCCGCCGAGGTCCGGGAAGGCCATGAACCCCGGGCAGCACCCTCTCCTCATCCCGATCCTCCTCCTGGGCGGAGCGCTGGCCTCCGCGGCGCTTCCCCCGGCGTGGCGCCGGCTCCGCCTCGGCGTCGCGGGTCTCGCCGTCCTGCTCGCGCTGGGCGTGGCGGTGGACCTGATCCCGCTGGCCGCCGGCGGGGCCCTCCTGCCGTCCTTCGGGCAGGTGGTCCCGGGAGTGCCCCTCACTCTTCGCGCCGACCTCACCGGGCTGGTGCTGGTGCTGATGACGAGCGTGGCCGCGCTGCTGGCGCTCGCCGCTCCCGGGCGCAGGCCGGGCGAGGAGGCCGCCATCCTGGTCACCGCGGCGGGCGCCGCCGTCGCCGCCCTCGCCGGCAACGCGGTGGTGCTCTTCGCCGGTCTGGAGGTCGCCAACCTCGGAGGCATGCTCCTCGCCCGGGCGGCGAGCGGCCGGCTGAGCCGCGGGGCCCTGGTCGCGTTCGCCATCCAGCACGCGTTCGCCCTGGGCATGCTGGCCGCGGCCGTGGAGCTGATCGTCGCCACCGGCACGAGCGATCCGCTGGCGGTGCCACCGAGCGCGCTCGGCGTCGGCATCGCGGTCCCCTGGGGGCTGGCCGGCGCCTCCCGCCTGCTGGCGGCCATGTGGTGGCCGGGGCCCGCCGGAGGGCGGGCAACGCGCGCCGCGCTCGCCGTCGGCTCCGTCCCCGCCGGCGGGGCCGTCCTCCTGCGTCTCATCGCCGGCCTCTCCGGGTCCCCGCCGCTGACGCTCACGGTGACCCTCGGAGCCGTCGGCGCCGCGGCCGCGGCCGGCGGGGCCGCGCTGGCGTGGCGATGGCGGTCCGATCCGCAGCGCAGCGGCCGCGCGCTCCTCGTTGCTGCGGCCGCTCCGGTGGTGGCGCTGGCGGGCGTTCCGGGCGGCTCCGGCGGGGCTGCCGCGGGCCTCCTGGCGCTGGAGCTCGCGGTGCTTGCCGCGCCGGCGTGGAGCCAGGGCGTGGGGCGGGGCCCGATCGCCCGAGGCCTCGCCGCCGCCGCGCTGCTCGCCGCCGGGGGACTGCCGCTGGGCTTCGGGAGCGCGGCGCTGGTGATCGAGCTGGGGGACCTCGCCCGCCTCGGGCGCGCCGGAGCGCCCCTCCTCATGGCGCTGGGTGCGGCGGCGAGCGTGGCCGCGCTGGCCGCCCTGGCGTCATGCCGCCATGCCCTCGGAAGAGCGGACAGCGGATCTTCCGGTCGCCGGCTCCGCCCCGACGCCGCACTGGCCCTCGCCGCCGGTGCGCTGGCCGCACTGCTTCCCGGCGGCGCCGCGGAGCTGGTGCTCGGCCCGCTGGCGGGAGCGGGGGCCGTTGGCGCTCCCGACCTGGCAACCGTGAGCGGAGCCGGCGGTGCGTGGCCCGGCGGCTACCTGACCCTGGCGCTCCTCGCGGCGCTCGCCGCCTTCGTCTGTGCCGCCGCCCTCCTGGGGCGGCCCCTGCCCCGGCCACTCCCCGCGCCCGCGGGGCCGCCGCCGCGCCCGCTCTGGCGGCCGCTGCTGCGGTCACGCCATGCCGTCGGGCCCGCCTGGCGCCGCCTGGGAGCCGCCCTCGACGTGGTGGACGCATGGTTGGAGACGCAGCCTGGCCTGGTGTTCGCGGTGGCGGCAGCGTTCGCCGCGATCCTCCTCTTCCGATGACGGTCGACCCGGTGCCACCGCGGTGAGCCAGCCGGCGCTGGACATCGTCGCCTGTGCGGGGGCCGCGGTGGCGGTGATGGTGGACGGGCGGTGGGCCGTGGCCGTGGCGGCCCTGGCGGCCGCGGTGGGGCTGCTGCCGGCGGCGGCGGACTTCGGAGGGGTGGGCGAGGCGGCCGCACTGCTGGGCATCGCGGCCGCAGCGAGCCCGGCTGCCTGGGTGGCCCGCGCCGCGAGCCTCCGTCTGCCGCGTCCCGTGCGGGCCGGCGCCGGCCCGGCGAGGGCGCGTTCCGCCGACACCCTCTTCGGGCCGCGCGCGGTCCGGGCGGCGGCCGCCCTGGTCGTGCTTCCCGCCGCCTCCTGGGTCAGCTTCAACATTCCCGTCGGCTCCGTCATCGCGGTGGAGGGCAGGCTCTTTCCGGTCGCCGTGGTGTTCGCGATCGGGGCCGTGCGCCTGCTGCTCGCCAGGACCCTGAGCGACCTCGCCGCCGGTGTTGCCGTGATCGCCGTGGGGCTCGGAGCCGCCTGGCTCCTGCGGGGCGGCCTGGCCCCCCTCCCGGCAGCCGTGGGGGTCGCCTGCCTGGCTCCGGCGGCGGCCGCCATCGCGGGTTGGGTGGGCGGGCGCCGCCGGGACCCCCGCGCGGCCGGGGCCGCGTCATGAGCCTGCCCTGGTTGGCCGGCATCTGGCTGGGCACCGGGGCGGCGGCCGGTCTGCTCGGCCGCGGCCCCCGCTCCCGGCGGGCCGCCGCCCTCATCTGCCTGGCCGTGCTCGCCATCGCCGGCGGGCTCACCGCGCGGGTGGGTGCGACCCCGCATCCTCTGAGCGGAGCCTCGCCGGCTCTGAGCCGGGAGGGCGCCGGCCTGCTGACCGCCTCGGCCGTCGCTCTCTGGCTCTGCCTGCTGCTGGCGGACCGCGTCGAGGGACGCGAGGTCCTGATGCTCGGCGCAGCCGGCGGCGCTGTCGCACTCCTTCTCGGCGCCGGGTCGCCACTCCTGCTCGGCGTCGCCGCGCTCCTCGCCGTCGCCGCGCTCACCCTGCGCTGGCTCGCCGTCGCGCCGGGTCGCGCCGGCCTGGCCGCGGGCCGCGTCGCCGGCACGGGTGCCGCCGCCCTGCTCGCCGCGAGCGTCTTCCTGCCCGTCACCGCTCCGGGCTCGACGGGCGCGCCCGCCGTCGGCATGGCCGCGGGGCTGATCGCCGCCGGCGTGGTCGCCCTCGCAGGGCTCGTGCCCCTGGGAGGGTGGGTCGCCGGTGCGATGGGGGTGCTGGCACCCACCGACGCGGCGGGCTGGCTCGTGCTGGTGGTTCCGGCGACGCTCGTGGCCTCGGGGGCGCTCACCGGTGCGCTCCCCCTGGTGGGCCGCCTGGCCGTGGAGCACACCCTGCTCGTCTGCGGGCTGATCAGCGCCGTGTGGGCGGGCCTTCAGGCGATCCGCGCCCGGTCGGGCGCCCGGATCTCGGCGGGCGATGACCCGGCGGCCGGGCGGCGCCGCGCCGCCCCGCAGTACCGCCGTCTCGCCCTGGGCGACGTCGCCCTCGTCGCGGTGGGGATCGGCACCGGCCAGGCCGTGGGGATCACGGGGGGGCTGCTCATCATCCTCACCCACCTGGTGGTCGCGCCCCTGCTCCTCCAGCCGCCCCGGGGAGGCGTGGGGTGGCCCCGCCGCCTCCTCTGGCTGGCGCTCAGCGGAGTGCCGCCGGCGCCCAGCTTCTGGGGACGTGTCCTGGTGCTCCGGGCGTGTGCCGGCTTCGGAGGGTCGGCGACCCTCTTCTGCCTGATCGCCCTCGGTCTCCTGACCCTGGCGAGCCTCCTCGCCATCACCCGCGCCGACCCCCCGACCGGGGATCGGGCACCGCTGCCGCAGGTGGTGGCCGCCTGGGGGCTGGCGGGCGCGGCCGTCGCCGTGGCGGTGGCGCCCATGACGCTCATGCACATGGTCTTCGGAGGCGGCGCGTGAACCCGCTCGGGGTGCTCAGCGCCGTGGTGGCACTGGCCGTGTTCCCGGGAGCGGCCTTCGCCGGGGTCACGTCCCTGGTCTCCAGCTGGGCGGGCCGGCTGCCGGCGGCGACCGGCCCCACGCCTCTCGGTGGGGCGGCGGCCGCCGCCGGGGTCGTGGCGGGCTGCGGCCTTCTTGCGCTCCCCGGGTCCCCGCTCTCCAACCTGCCTGCGGGAGCCAGCCTCGCCGGTCTGGTCGTGCTGCTCGCAGCCGGCCTCGCGTGGGGCACGTCCGACGACTGGCCATGGCGCCGGGTGGCCGCCGCCGCCGCCACGCTGCTGCCGTTCCTGGCCATGGCGGCCGCCACGGGCACCCTCGACATCCCGTCCCTGGCGGCCGCTCCCCTCGAGCCCGCGCGCATCGCCGCCACCGGCGCCGCGCTGCTGGCGCTCCCCGCCCTCGTTCGCCCCTTCGACCCCTCCGCTCCACGGGCCTCCCGCGGAGCCCTGCTCGGCGCGCTCCCCCTCGTGGTCACCTCCTTCGCGACGTCCGCTCCGCTCGCCGCCCTGCCCGCCGCCCTGGTCGCCGCGATCTGTGCCCTCAGCGCCATCGCCTACGCGGGCCTGATCGGCCTGGTGCGCCGGCCGCTCTCCGCTCGCGCGCCGCTTCTGGGGCTGCTGGCGGCGCTCCCCGCCGCCGCCGCCATCGCTCTGGCCCTCGCATGAAGCGCCATCGCAGCGAAAGGCTCAGATGTCGCTGACAGCGAAGGCCTGACCCGTCCGGGTGGTAGCATCGGTATCGTCGTGTCCGAGATGCCCCACTCGTGAGGGGAGCAGCGGGGTGAGGTGCAGACTGAGATGACCTGGGTCGCGGGCGCATGTCCAGCCGACCGGTGAGAGTGGTCCGTCCGACGGCATCCGGGACGCCCCGTCCCGACGCGCCCCGGGCCGCCACACCGCAGATCATCCTCGCCTCCTCATCACCTCGTCGCCGCGAGCTCCTCACCCGAGCCGGCATCCGATTCACGGTGGTCGAGCCCCCTCCGGACCCGCCGCTTCCGCCGGGCATGTGCGCCGACCTCGGATGCCAGCTCATCGCCCGCCAGAAGGCGGTGGTCGTCGCCGCGGGCGCCGCGCCGGGCACCTTCGTGATCGCCGGCGACACCGTGGTGGTCGGCCCCCACGGCCCGCTGGGCAAGCCGATCACCCCCGAGGCTGCCCTGCGCATGCTGGCGCAGCTGCGCGGCATCCGCCACACGGTGCTCACCGGCGCGTGCGTGGTCGTGGCGGGGGCCGACACCGAGGTCCTCGGGGTCTCACGCTCTCTGGTCCGGATGCGGAGCTTCTCCGACGAGCAGCTGGTCGCCTACGTGGCGAGCGGGGAGCCCCTCGACAAGGCCGGGGCCTACGCCATCCAGGGGGCGGGAGCCGACCTGGTCGAGGCGGTGAACGGCCGGATCGACGCTGTGATCGGCCTTGACGTCGCCCTGGTGTTCCGGCTTCTCGCTGAGGCGGGGTACCGGAGCCCGCTCCCGGTGGTGACCGATGTCGCGCTGCAGCCGGCGCGGCGCGAGCGACGCGCGCTCGCACCGATTCGCGCCGCCCAGCGCGCGTAACTCCCCGGGTTCCGGTGCGTTTGCCCTTGGGTCGACGATTGCCTCGACATGGGGATGCGACGTGTCGGTGAGACGCTGGTCCTGGCTGCCCGCGGTCGTGCTGGCGCTCGCCGGCACAGCGGGCCTCGCGGGATGCGGCGGTGGTCCCACCGCGGTGGGGGTCACCCTGGCCCTCGTCGGCGGCAGTCACAACTCGCAGGTCGCACCCGGCGAGACCGTCACCTTCGCCATCACGGTGACCGACACCGGACCGTCCGGGACCTCCGGGGTCACGGTGTCCGCCCACCTCCCCGCGGCATTCCGCTACACCTACACGGATGCGCTGTCCGGCACCGCGGTGCGGACCTCGCCGGTGGATCCCCAGGTCAACAGCAGCCAGCCCCAGTGGGGGGTCTGGGTGCTGAGCGGCCACGGGGACACGGTCCAGGTCGAGTTCACCGCCGTCGCCGGGGGGCAGCCCGGGGGCTACACGGTGACCGCCGACGCCTCGGGATCGACCACCAGCACGACCACCAGCGAGGGCGTCCGGCTCACGCTCCTCTCGGCGCCCGACCTCTCCGCTCAGGTCTCCGTGAGCCCCAACTCAGCGTCGCCCGGAGCGCACGTCACCTACCAGGTGACCGTCGTCAACTCGGGGACGGGACCCGCGTCGGGCGTCGAGGTCATGGTCACCCTTCCCCCCGTGGTCGTCTACTCGGGCGGGCTCCAGATCCTCGGCAACGCGAGCCGCGGCGAGACCACGGTGCCGCCCGCGGGGAGCCTGCTCCCCTACTTCAGCGGCTTCAGCATCCCACCGCACAGCGGCTCGGCGCCGGGGGAGCTGGAGCTGCGCTTCCAGGCCCGCATCCTCACCGACGCCGGGGCTCTCGGCACCTACCCCGTCGGCCTCCAGGTGACCGCGGACTCCAACCGCTACCGGGTGCAGATCCCCGCCATCGCCCCTCTGCAGATCACCTGACGGCCGCGGACCGGGCGGGCGGGTCGGTGCTGACGGAGATGTCCAGCAGGTGCCGGCAGGCCGGGTCGGCGAGCAGGCGGAGGACCACCCGGCCGCCGGCCGGCTCGGGGGACGGCCGGGCCGCGGCGGGCCGCTCCGTGGCGGTGGCGACCGCCGCCACCGGCGCGCGCGGGTCCCGGCTCCACCGCACCACCAGCCCGAGGTCGGTGAGGCGCAGGTCCGGTGACCCCTCGAAGGTGCCGGGCGCCAGCGCGCGCAGCCGCCGCCGCGCCTCCGGGGAGGCGTAGTCCAGCAGGGGGTTGCGTCCGCGGCGGATGCCGCCGATGTCGTCGACGATCCGCTCCACGAGGTCCGTGAGATCCCGGCGCCGCACCTCGCGAGGGACGTCCCCGGCCTCCCTGACCGCGCCATCCCCGTCCGGGTCGCCGGCGTCCGGGGGCGGGAGGAGGCCGGCGGCCAGGTCGCGAAGGCGGAGCTCAGCGCCGTCCGCCACGCCCAGGCCGGCGAGGGTGCCCTGCGAGGGAAAGGGCTCACCGACCGGGGGGCCGAGGGCCCAGCGGCTCCAGGGCTGCGGCCGCGGCTCGCAGTGGCCCACCAGGGCCGGCAGGAGCCCCGCCACCGCGACATCGTCGGGAAGCACCAGGCCGACCCGCGACGCGGAGCCCTCGACCGTGACGGCGACGCTGCCCACGGCGGGCTCTACGCCGCCGGCGCCCGCCTCGGCGAGGTGGCGGGCCTCGATGGTCCGCAGGCGAGGACCTCGGCGGCGGCGCTCGCGACGCCCTCGGGGTCCAGACCCAGCGAGGCGAGCAGCAGCCCCTGGGCGCCGTGCTCGACGAAGCGGTCGGGGATCCCCAGCCGGCGCACCGGGACGGGCGTCCCCGCGGCGGCGAGCAGCTCGGCGACGGCGCTGCCGAAGCCCCCCACCGTGGTTCCGTCCTCCACGGTGACCACCCCCCGGTGCCGCGCCGCGATCTCCGCCAGCCGGGGGTCGAGGGGCTTCACGAATCGCGCGTCGACCACGCTCGCGCTGATCCCCTCGCTCTCCAGCCTGCGGGCGGCGTCCAGGGCGACACCCACCATCTTGCCCACGGCCATGATGGCGACGTCGCCTCCGTCGCGGCGGACCACCGCCTCTCCGATGGGAAGAGGCTCGAGCGCCGCGGTGGCGGCGGCGGGGGCGGTGCCGCGCGGGTAGCGCAGGGCGAAGGGCCCACCCTCGTGGGCGAGCGCGGTGGCCAGCATCCGGCGCATCTCGTCGGGGCTGCTGGGCGCCGCGACGACCATCCCGGGAATGCAGCGCAGGAAGGCCAGGTCCAGCATCCCGTGGTGCGACTGGCCGTCAGGCCCGGTGATGCCGGCGCGATCCAGCACGAAGGTCACCGGGAGGCGATGCAGCGAAGCGTCGCAGGCGATCTGGTCGAAGGCGCGCTGCAGGAACGTGGAGTAGATGCAGACCACCGGGCGCAGCCCCTGCATGGCGAGGCCGCTCGCGAAGGTGACGGCATGCTGCTCCGCGATCCCGACGTCGAAGAAGCGATCGGGAAACCGCTCCGCGAACCCCAGCAGGCCCGTGGACGACGCCATCGCCGCGGTGATGGCGACGATGCGCGGGTCCCGTTCGGCGGCCTCGAGCAGCGCCTCGCCGAAGAGGTCCGTCCACGATGGGGCTGCGGCCGCGAAGCTCCCATCCCGGGGGTTGAAGCTGGAGACGCCGTGGAATTTGTCGATCTCGTCATGAACAGCCGGGGCGTAGCCGTTGCCCTTGTTGGTGACGACGTGGATGACCACCGGGCCCCGGTATGAGGCGGCGTCGCGCAGCGCCCGTTCCAGGGCGGCGATGTCGTGACCGTCGATGGGGCCGCCGTACTTGAGGCCGAGGGTCTCGAAGATGGAGGTCGTGGACACGAGCTGCTTGAGCGACTCCTTGACCCTCTTGGCGGCCTGGTACGCGGAGTCCCCGACCAGGGGAAGGTGGCGCAGCGTGCGGCCGGTGGCGTCCTTCGCCGCCTCGTAGGTGGGGGAGAGCCGGAGCTGACCCAGGTTCTCGGCGATGCCGCCCACGGTCGGGGCATAGGAACGTCCGTTGTCGTTGAGGATGATGATCAGCTCCGGATGGAGATGACCGATGTTGTTCAGCGCTTCGTAGGCCATCCCGCCGGTCAGCGCGCCGTCTCCGATCACGCAGACCACCTTCCCGGCCTCGCCGGTGATCTGGCGGGCGGTGGCGAGGGCGAGCGCGTAGCTCAGTCCGGTGGAGGCGTGCGAGTTCTCCACCACGTCGTGCTCCGACTCCGCCCGGCTCGGGTAGCCGGAGAGGCCGCCGTGCTGGCGGAGCGTCTCGAAGTCGCGGAGACGGCCGGTCAGCATCTTGTGGACGTAGGCCTGGTGTCCCGTGTCGAACACCAGGGCGTCCTGAGGGGAGCTGAACACGCGGTGCAGGGCGACCGTCAGCTCGACCACGCCCAGGTTGGGGCCCAGATGGCCGCCGGTGCGCGACACGGCCTCGATCAGGAAGTCGCGGATCTCGCCGCAGAGGCGGGTCAGGTCCTGGGGTCCGAGGTCGCGGAGGTCGGCGGGACCTCTGATCTCATCGAGGAGCATCGGGGCCAGTTTACGGCCTGCTTCTCGAGACCTGTTGGCACCGGCTCGGGGCGGCCCGGCGCGCCACTCGTGCCCCTCGCGGGCCCGCGACAAGGCCGGATCGGCATCATACGCGGGCATGGCGCGCACCGACCCTCGCGGCTCCCTCCTCGCCGCCGCCGAGGACCCCGCCGCCGACATCGCCGAGGCGGCGCTCTGGATCGCCGTCGAGGACCTTCCCGAGGTGCAGCCCGGGCGGTGGCTGGATCTCCTCGACCGCCTGGCCGGCGAGCTCGACACCTCCGCTTCGATCCATCCATCAGCGGCGCTTGCCACGCTGGTTCGGGAGCGCCTCAATCTCCGCGGGGTCGGCGGCGGCGACCCCCGCGCGCACTACCTCAACCTGGTGCTGGCCCGCGGAGCCGGGACGCCGCTGGCCTGCGGGGTGATCTGGATGGCGATCGGCCGGCGCGCGGGGATCGCGGTCGACGGGATAGCCCTGCCCGGGCATTTCGCGGTGCGGGTGATGGAGCGGGTGGTGGACGCGTTCTCCGGGGAGCCACTCGACGACGACGACCTCCTCCGCATTGCCGGCCGCCACCTCGGCCGCGAGCCCGAGCGCGTCGAGCCGGGCTGGCTGGAACCCGCCTCCCCGCGGCGGATCCTGGTGCGCATGTCCCGCAACCTCCGCGGGTGCTACGCCAGCCTGGAGAGCTGGGACCTGGCGCTCCGGGCGGCCAACCGCTGCGTCGACCTGCTGCCCGACGAGCCCGCCGAGCGCCGCGACCGCGGGCTTCTCCTGTGGCGCATGGGGCAGCCGCAGGGTGCGCTCCGGGATCTGACCAGCTACCTCGACGATGCCCCCGCCGAGGCCCCCGACCGCGCCGACGTCACGGAGGTCGTGGGGCGGCTGCGTGCCTTTCTCAACTGATCGCGGGGTCCGGGACGGTGCTGCCGGGCGCCCCTCGTACACTGGCGGCAGGAGCAACGCAGCGAGGGAGCCTTGGGATGGGTGACGCGACGACACTGCCCGACTTCGACCTTGCCCTGAGCGGCGGCGGCCGCCTGCGCCGCGCGGACCTCGCGGGGCGACGCACCGTCCTCTACTTCTACCCCAAGGACGACACCCCGGGGTGCACGATCGAGGCCCAGGAGTTCACCCGGCTTCGTCCGGAGTTCGAGCGTGCCGGCGTCACCGTCTACGGGGTGTCGCCGGACTCGGCATCAAGCCACGATCGCTTCACCGCCAAGTGCGAGCTGGGGATCCCCCTGCTGAGCGATCCGGAGCGCCGCCTCATCGAGGCCCTCGGCCTCTGGGTGGAGAGGAGCCGTGCCGGCCGGAGCTACATGGGCGTCGACCGCTCCACCTTCATCGTCGGCCCCGGGCTCGAGGTCGAGCGTGCGTGGCGGGGGGTTCGGCCCGAGGGGCACGCCGCCCAGGTCCTCGCTGCGATCACGGCAGGCGCAGCGAGCGCCTGAGCACCCCTGACCCCGCCCGCGCGGCCTCGGAGCCGCCCTCTCCTCGACGACCTCCTCGGGCGCCGGGTGCTGTTCGTCACGGGCAAGGGAGGCACGGGCAAGACCACCCTGGCCGCCGCCCTGGCCCTGCTGGCGGCACGGCGCGGGCGCCGGGTGCTGGCGGTGGAGGTCGACGCCAAGGGTGACCTGCCCCAGGCCCTCGGCCACCCTCCGGTCGGATTCCGACCCGAGGTGGTGCAGCGCAACCTCGCGGTCATCGCGCTCCACCCGGAGGAGTCCTTCCAGGAGTACCTGGGAATCTTCTTCCGCGTCCCCCGCTTCGCCCGTCTCACCCCCCTGTCCGGGGTCTTCGACTTCGTGGCCAGCGGGGTGCCCGGACCGCGCGACATGCTCATGGTCGGGAAGATCGCGTACGAGGAGAGGCGCCGCGAGAGCGACGGGCGGCCGACGTGGGACCTGATCGTCGTCGACTCCACGTCCAGCGGGCACGTTCTGCCGCAGCTCACGGCCGCGCGCTCCATGCGGCGTCTGGTGCACGGCGGCATGATCCGCTCCCAGGTGGACTTCGTCGACGCGATGGTCACCGACCATCGCGTCACCGCCGTCTGCATCACCGCCCTCGCCGAGGAGATGCCGGTCACGGAGGCCCTCGAGCTCCATGACCAGATCCGCGGCGGCACCGACATCGCTCTCGGGGCGTGCTTTCTCAACCGGAACCTGGCGCCCCCGACCGGCCGGCAGCGCCGTCTCCTCGACCTGCTCTCCGATCCCGCCCAGCTCGCGGCGGCGGCGGAGGTCCTCGGGGAGGGGATGCGCGACGTGGTCGCGGGGGCCCACCTCGCCGACAGCATGGCCCGCGAGGCCCAGACGCACGCCCGCAGGCTCGCGGCGGGCATGTCCGTGCCGGTGGTTCCGATCCCGCTGCTGGGAACGCGACCCGGTCTGGCCACGACGCGCGCGGTCGGGGCCGCACTCCAGGGCGCGCCGGCATGACGTCGGCCAGCGTCGCTCAGGGCGCCGCGGACGGCGGCCGCCTCGTGGCATCGCTCGCCAAGCTCGATGTCATCATCTGCTGCGGGAGCGGCGGGGTCGGCAAGACGACGGTCAGCGCCGCGCTGGCCACCGCCATCGCGTGCGCGCACCCCAAGCGCGTGCTGGTGCTCACCGTCGATCCCGCGCGGCGCCTGGCCACCGCGCTCGGGATCAGGGGGTTCGGAGCCGATCCCATCCCGATCCCCGCCGCGCGCCTGCGCGCGGCCGGGCTGTCGCCGCGCGGTGAGCTCGCCGCGGCGATGCTCGACCAGAAGACCGCATGGGACCGCCTCATCGAGCGCTACGCCGCCACCCCCCAGCTCGCCCGGCGGATCCTGGGCAACCGCTTCTACCAGGGGATCAGCGACGCCTTCGTGGGGAGCCACGAGTACATAGCGCTCGAATCCCTCTACGAGCTCCACGAGGCGCGGGAGTACGACTGCCTGGTGATCGACACCCCCCCGTCGCGCAGCGCCATCGACTTCCTGGAGGCACCCGACCTGCTCACCGACTACGTGGGCGCCCGGCTGCTCAGCTGGCTCACGCGCCCGTCCCGCTTCGGCTTCCGAGCGATGAACCTCGCGGCCTCGCCGCTGCTCCACATGGCCGACCGCCTGCTCGGCGGCGAGGTGCTCGGAGACCTGGGAGATTTCGTCACCGACCTGCAGAGCCTGTATGGCGGGGTGCAGCACAGGGCCCGCGCCGTGAGCCGCCTGCTGCGCAGCCCGCGCGTCGGGTTCGTGGTGGTGACCTCCCTCGAGGCGCCCGCCTTCACCGAGGCGGAGCACTTCATCGCCAAGCTCGGCGAGCTCTCGATGCACCTCCGCGCCGTCATCGTCAACCGGGTGCTTCCCGACCAGCTCACCAACGAGGCGGCGATCCGGGTGGCCGACGCCCTGGGTGAGGACAGCCGGGCGGTGCAGAGCCTGAGCCGCGCCCTCGACACCCGGGTGGACCCCGCCTCCGCAGCCGGTCTCGCGCGGATGTTCACGCTGCTCTCGGAGCTGGCCCGGCGTGACGCCCGCCAGCTCCCGCGCCTCGAGCGGCTGACCGACGCCGCGGTGGCCCGGGTCCCGCTGATCCCGGAGCAGGTCAAGGACCTTCAGGGACTGGCCCGAGTGGCG
>JAJZNI010000058.1 GCA_021847925.1 bacterium | reverse complement strand
GAGGGGCCTGGACCCGGGCACCGCGGTGCTGCTCGGCGAGATCCCCCCGCCCCCGCCGGACGGCACCCTCCTGGACCTCGGCTGCGGCCACGGGGTCATCGCCATCGCGGTCGCCCGCCGCGCCCCCGCCGCCCGCGTCATCGCCGTGGACGTCAACCGCCGCGCGCTCGAGCTGACCCGGGCCAACAGCGCCCTCAACGGCGCCGGCAACGTCGAGGCCTGCGCTCCCGAGGAGGTCGACGCGAGCCTCCGGTTCGATGCGATCTATTCCAACCCCCCGATACGCTCAGGGCGCGCGGCGCTGATGTCGATGCTCACGGTCTGGCTCGGGCGTCTCGCGCCGGGAGGGGCCGCCCACCTCGTGGTGCAGCGCCACCTCGGCGCCGACTCCCTGGCGGCGCTGCTCCGCTCCGACGGCCACGCGGTCCGTCGCGCCGCCTCCAAGCGCGGTTACCGCATCCTGGACGTGCGGCCGGGCGCCTCCGCGTCGCATGATCCGTAGCCATGCTGGCCATCATCAAGATCGGCATCGATCCCGTCGCGTTCAGCATCGGCGCGCTCGCCGTCCACTGGTACGGGATCATGTACGTGGTCGCCTTCGTGGTCGCCTACTACCTGGGTGCCCGGGCCCACTGCCTTCCCCGTGGCATCAGCCGTGCCCACATCGAGCAGATCACGGGCTGGACCATCCTCTTCGGGCTGATCGGTGGGCGCCTCTACTACGACGTCCAGACGCTCTCGCTGATGAAGAGCCCGATCGACTGGATCGCCGTGTGGCAGGGGGGCATGGCCTTCTACGGCGCGATCGTGCTCGGGGTCGGCACCATCATCTTCCTGGGCTGGCGCTGGCGTCTCCCCGTCTGGGTGCTCCTCGACGGCGGCGCCTTCTTCGCCGCGGTGGGCCAGCCCATCGGCCGGATCGGCAACATCATCAACGGCGACATCCTGGGGGGGCCGAGCAACCTGCCGTGGGCCACGGCCTACACCAACCCCCATGCCGTGCTCCAGAGCACGCCCCAGCTCACCTACCACCTCGGCGTCGCCTACCAGCCCGCCGGCGCCTATGAGGGCCTCGCCACCCTCTGCATCCTCGCCATCCTCGTCCTGATGCGGCGCCGCCAGGTGAAGGCCGGCGTCATCTTCATCGCCTACGTGGCCCTCTACTCGGTGAGCCAGTTCGGCCTGGACTTCCTCCGCCAGTCCGAGCCGGTCACCTGGGCCGGGCTCAAGGAGCTCCAGATCACCGCGCTGATCGCCTTCATCTTCGTGCTCCCCGCGCTGATCGTCACCTGGCGGCGGACCGCCGGCCGGCCCGGGTCGCCGGCGATGGCACACGGCGCGGAGGAGGACGGCCGCGAGGACGCCGGGACGGGAGAGGCCGTCCCCGCGGCGGGCGACCCCGCCACCACCTAGCGGACGGCCGCGGGAGCGCCCCCGCGGACGGCGGTCAGCGGAGGTCGAAGCGGTCGAGGCTCATGACCCTGCTCCACGCGGCCACGAAGTCGCGGACAAAGGGCGCCTCGCCGTCGCCGGACGCGTACACCTCCGCGATCGCCCGCAGCTCGGCGTTCGAGCCGAAGAGGAGGTCGACGGCCGTCCCGGTCCACCTCAGCTCGCCGCTCGCCCGGTCGCGGCCCTCGTGGACCCCGTCCGGCCCCGCCGCCGTCCACTCCGTGCCCATGTCCAGGAGGTTCACGAAGAAGTCGTTGCTCAGCACCCCGGGCCGGTGGGTGAGGACCCCATGGGGTGACCGGCGGGTGTTCGCGTCGAGGACGCGCAGCCCGCCCACCAGGACCGTCATCTCCACCGGGGTGAGCGTCAGGAGGTCGGCGCGCTCCACCAGCAGCTCAGCGGGCGGCAGCCCCGGCCCCCTCCCGACGTGGTTGCGGAACCCGTCGGTGACCGGCTCGAGCACGGCGAACGAGGCCACGTCGGTCTGCTCCTGCAGGGCGTCGGTCCGGCCCGGGGTGAAGGGCACCACCACGTCGTGGCCGGCCGCCCTCGCCGCCTGCTCCACCGCGGCGCACCCGCCCAGGACGATCAGATCGGCGAGCGAGACCCGCCTCCCTCCGCGCTGCGAGCCGTTGAACTCCTGGCGGATCGTGTCGAGGGCCGCGAGCGCCCGGGCCAGCTCGGGCGGGTCGTTGACCTCCCAGTCCCGCTGCGGCAGCAGGCGGATCCGCGCCCCGTTGGCCCCGCCCCGCTTGTCGGTGCCCCGGAAGGTCGACGCCGATGCCCACGCCGTCGACACCAGCTGGGCGATGGAGAGCCCGGAGGCGAGGATCCGTGCCTTGAGGGCGGCGATCTCCTCGTCGCCGACCAGCTCGTGATCCAGGGGGGGCAGCGGGTCCTGCCACACCTGCGGCTCGGCGGGGACCAGAGGGCCCAGGTAGCGTGACGGCGGCCCCATGTCGCGATGGGTCAGCTTGAACCAGGCGCGGGCAAACGCGCCGGCGAGCTGATCGGGGTGCTCGTGGAAGCGCCGCGCGATCGGCTCGTAGATCGGGTCCTCCCTGAGGGCGAGATCGGTGGTCAGCATCACGGGCGCGTGGCGCTCGCGCGGATCGTGGGCATCCGGGACGGTGCCCTGGGCCGATGGGTCCCGGGGCGTCCATTGGTGGGCTCCCGCCGGGCTCTTGGTCAGCTCCCACTCGTAGCCGAAGAGGTTGCTCAGGAACCCGCCGTCCCACCGGACCGGGTCGGCGGTCCACGCGCCCTCCAGGCCGCTGGTCCACGTGTCCCTCCCCCTCCCGCTGCCGAAGGAGTTCCGCCAGCCCAGGCCCTGCTCCTCCAGGGGGGCCGCCTCGGGCTCCGGTCCGACATATCGGGCATCCACGGCGCCGTGGGTCTTCCCGAAGGTGTGGCCGCCCACGATGAGCGCCACGGTCTCCTCGTCGTTCATCGCCATCCGGGCGAAGGTCTCGCGGATGTACCCCGCCGCCTCCCGCGGATCGGGATTGCCGCCCGGGCCCTCCGGGTTCACGTAGATGAGACCCATGTGGTCGGCGCCGAAGGGACCGCCGAGGCCTCCGTGAGCGTCGTGCCGCTCGTCCCCGAGCCAGGTGGCCTCCGCCCCCCAGTCGGTGTCGTCGTCGGCCTCCCAGGTGTCGACGCGCCCGCCCCCGAAGCCGAGCGGCGTGAAACCCATCGATTCCAGCGCGCAGTTCCCGGCGAAGATCATCAGGTCCCCCCAGGAGAGCTTGCGTCCGTACCGCTGCTTGATCGGCCACAGCAGCCGTCGCGCCTTGTCGAGGTTGACGTTGTCGGGCCAGCTGTTGAGGGGGGCGAAGCGCTGGGCGCCCGAGCCGGCGCCGCCCCGGCCGTCGGCGATCCGGTAGGTGCCGGCGGCGTGCCACGCCATGCGGATGATGAGCGGCCCGTAGTGACCGTAGTCGGCCGGCCACCAGTCCTGCGACGTCGTCAGGACCTCCATGACGTCGCGCCGGAGCTCGTCCAGATCGAGGCTCCCGAACTCCCTCGCGTAGTCGAAGTCCTCCCCCAGCGGGCTGGGGACGCGGGCGTGGCGGCGGAGGACCCTGAGGTCCAGCCGGTCAGGCCACCAGTCCCGGTTGGAACGGCGGCGCGGCTGGCGCGGGGACCCGGATCCGGGCGAGCCGCCCGCCTCGGAGGACTGCTCGCCTGTCACAGCGCTGCGCGTGTCCGCCGTCGTCTCAGACATCGTGATCCTCCTTCTCCCACTGCCGGGGGTTCATCTGTGGAGGTTAGCGCCCCGTGCTCCCGCGGGGTCCCCATTCGCGCGCCACCACCGGCACCACCCGATGCGATTGCCGTGAACAATCCCCGCAAGGCGGCGATCGAGAGGCGCGGCCCGACGCCGGCCGGGGCGGGCGCCGGCCGTGCGCACCCCTAGCGTCCCAGGCTGTGGCGGTGCTCGTCGAGGCGGCGGCGCTCGTCGGGCGACAGGCTGTGGATGCCGTGCTCCGAGATCTTGTCCAGCAGCGCGTCGATGTCGGCGTCGTGGACGACGCGGAGCTGGGCCGCGCGCCGGCGCTTGCGTGTCTCCCGCGCCGCGGCGCGCTCCCTCTGCCGCGCGGGGTCCCCGGTGATGAGGTGCGGCAGCGGGATCTCCGGGATCCACGCGTGCCGGCACAGGCCGAAGGAGCGCGTCGCCAGAAGCGCCACCACGATGGTGAGCGCGACGAACACCAGATAGCCGCCGTCGCGAACCGCAGCCAGCTCCAGGAGGTCGATGCCCACCAGGGCGACGGTGACGACCCAGAACGGGATCCCGAAGAAGAACCGGGCCATGGGGTACGCGGCCGCGAAGGCGACCAGGACGGCCGTCTCCAGGTCGTATATCCCCGCGTCCGGCTGGGCGAACGCCTGGCCCGGGATCAGGGAGAAGGCGGTCATCGCGAGAGCGGGAACGATGATGAGCACCAGGATGAAACGGAGGTAGCGCCTCGACCCCAGGCTGCGCTCGAGCTGCTCCCCCAGCCACCAGAAGACGGCGAGGGCGAGGACCAGCAGGATGCCCCCTGTCGGTGACGCCAGGGAGTTCACGAGCGGCCAGGTCACGAGGCGCCAGACCTGGCCCGCGGCCACCCGCTGGGTCTCCAGGTTGAGGGGTGCCAGCAGGCTGGCGCTGACGGCGTCGACGATCAGCGCGATCACCGCCAGGGCGGTGATGAGGGTGGTGGTGGTGACCTCGAACGTCCCGATGCGGAACCAGTGCTGGCCGCTCCGGGGGCCGAGGACGGAGAAGCGACCCACGGACTGTCAGTGTCGCACCACCCGGGGTGCCGGAGGCCGTCCAACCTCGGATCGGAGGGGAGCCGCCCGCGGGGACACCGGCGGCGGGCGGGGCCGGACCGGCTCGGGTGCGCGAACCGCCGGGGGGGCCGGGGGCCCCCGCCCCCGCGGGGTTGCGCTGCCCGCGGCGTGGGGAGTGGGCCGATCGGCCCTGGCCGCGGCCTCCGGGACGCGTCCCTATACTCTGCGGGTGGCGCTGAGCGACGTGTTCCTGCTGATCGGGTGGCTGCTCACCCTGCTCACGCTCGTGATCCTGATCCGGGTGATCATCTCCTGGGTCCCCCACATCAACGCGGGCAGCCCCTTCATCCGGGTGGTCAAGGCGATCGCCGACCCCGTCCTGACCCCCTTCCGCGGTGTCCTCCCCACGCTCGGCGGCATGCTGGACCTCTCGCCGGTGCTGGCGATCGTGGTCCTCGAGGTCCTCTCCCAGATCTTCTTCAACCTCTCCAACGACGCCAGCGTCGGCGCCTCGTCCGTCGTGTACTACCTGCTCTCGGCGATCGAGCAGATCGTGCTCACCCTGGTCGTGATCGTCATCGTCCTGACGCTGCTGCGCTTCATCGTCACGCTCTTCCATGCGGACCCCCGGCACCCGCTGACCCGCGCCGTCCGCGCCATGGCCGCGCCCTTCTGCCGCCCCTTCGAGGGGATCACCACATCCGGGCGCAGCTCGTCCGTGGACGTGGGCGCCCTGGTCGCGACCGGGGTCTACATCGTCACCTTCGTGGTGCTGCAGGTGATCTTCACCAGGATCATCCTTCCCGCCGTCGCCTAGGGGCCGGCTAGCGGCGCCGCGACGGCTCCCGCTCCGCGGCCCGGCGGCGCTCCACCTCGAGGCGGTACGAGCCGTCGCCGAGCAGGGACTGGATCGCCCTCTCCAGGGGCGGCCCGGGCTGCACCGACCAGGCCTCGCCCAGCACCACCTCGTCCACGGCGCGTTCGCCCCGCACCTGGAGCACCACCGGCGAGTCGCCGGGATGGCGCTCCAGGACGGTCCGCAGCGCGGGCAGGTTCCGCTCCTGGCCGCGCCGCAGCCGAACCCGGACCCGGCTGTTGCTCCTCCACGCGGTGAGCCGGACGTCGTCCAGGTCGTACACGGCCTCGGCGATGACGCTCACCGCCTCGCCCTCCTGGTGCTCCTGGTCGTCGTCGGCGGCCCCGGGGGCGCTCTCGGCGCCGGTGGCGGGACGGCCGTTGCGCCCCGCCTGCACGCGACCGCGGACCACCACGACGCGGTCGGGCGTGAGCAGGTCGACGCACTCCTCGAAGGTGCGGGCAAAGACCACCACCTCGCACGTGCCGGAGAGGTCCTCCAGGGTGAGGAAGGCCATGCGCTGGCCGGTGGTGCTGCGCCGCGGGATGAAGGCGCGGAGATCGCGGATGGCGCCTCCGACCTGCACGTAGACGCCGTCCAGATGGCTGCCCAGGTCGCCGATCCGGGTGTCGACGAGCCCCCCGAGGCGGTCGGCGACCCGGCGGAGCGGATGGTCGCTCAGGTAGATGCCGAGGTGCTCGCGCTCCCAGCGCAGCCTCTCGTCCGTCGGCACCGGCGGCACCGGGGTCACCGCCCCGAGCTCACCGGTGGGAGCCCCGGCGTCCGCCCCGGAGTCCGCTCCGTCGCCGAACAGGGAGGCCTGGCCCATCTCGCGCTCGCGCCGGACCTGCGCCGCACGATCCATGGCCCTGTCCAGGGTGGCGAGCAGCATCCCGCGCTCCCCCAGGCCGTCGCAGGCACCGCTGCGGATCAGGGCCTCCAGCACCCGCCGGTTGAGGTCGCGCCCGCCCGCGCGCAGGCAGAGGTCGTAGAGGCTGGCGTAGGGTCCGCCCCGCTTGCGCTCCTCCACCAGCAGCTCGGTGATGCGCTCGCCGGCGTTCTTGATGTGGCTCAGGCCGTAGAGGATCTCGCCCTTGGCGGGATCGCCGACGGCGAAGCCCGCCTCACTGCGGTTGACGTCGGGCAGCAGCACGGTGAGGCCGCGGGCCTGTGCGTCCAGGATGGTCTGCTTCAGCTTGTCGAAGTCGCCGGCCCGGCTGTTGAGCAGCGCGGTCATGAACTCCAGCGGGTAATTGGCCTTGAGATAGGCGGTCTGGTACCCGATCAGGGCGTAGCAGACCGCATGCGACTTGTTGAACCCGTACCCGGCGAAGTAGGCGATGAGGTCAAAGAGCTCGGTCGCGGTCTCCTCGCTCACTCCCCGTCCCGCCGCCCCGGCCAGGAACTTCTCGCGCTGCTGCGCCATCTTGGCCTTGTCCTTCTTGCCCATCGCGGAGCGAAGGATGTCGGCCTCCCCGAGCGTGAACCCGGCCACGGCGGACGCGATCTTCATCACCTGGTCCTGGTAGACCATGGTCCCGAAGGTCTCCGCCAGGATCGGCTCCATCTCGGGGAGCAGATAGGTGACCGGTTCCTCGCCGCGACGGCGGCGGATGTACATGTCCACGACCCTGCCCTCGAGGGGGCCGGGACGGATCAGCGCGTTGGCGGCGGCGAGGTCCTCCAGGGAGCGGGGCTGCATGTCGATGAGGATCCGTTTGCCGAGGTTGGCCTCGAGCTGGAACACGCCGTGCGTGTCGGCGCGGCCGAGCAGGTCGTAGGTCGCGGGGTCGTCGAGGGGGAGGGCGTCGATGTCGATGGTGGTGCCGCGGGTCCTGGCGATGCTCTCCAGCGTCTCCTCGATCACGGTGAGGTTGGCGAGGCCCAGGAAGTCCATCTTGAGGAGGCCGATCTTGCTGACCCCCTTCATGTCGAACTGGGTCACCGCCCCCTCGCCGCCCGAGGTGGCCCGCCCCAGGGGGACGATGCCGGCCAGCGGCTCGGCGCCGATCACCACCCCGGCGGCGTGGGTCGAGGCGTTGCGCGAGATCCCCTCCAGCCGCTTGGCGATGTCGATCACGCTGCGCGCCCACGGCTCGCTGTCGTACAGCTCGCGGAGGTCGCGGGCCTCCGCGAGGGCGCGGTCCAGGGTGATCCCGATGCTGGCGGGCACCAGCTTGGCCAGCCGGTCCACGTCGGGCAGCGGGACGTCCAGCACGCGCCCCACGTCGCGGATCGCCGCCCGCGCCGCCATGGTGCCGAAGGTGATGATCTGGGCCACCCGGTCCTGCCCGTACTTGCCGGTCACGTACTGGAGCACGCGGTCGCGGCGGCGGTCGTCGAAGTCGATGTCGATGTCGGGCATCTCGACCCGCTCGGGGTTGAGGAAGCGCTCAAAGATCAGGCCGTAGCGCAGCGGGTCGACGTTGGTGATGCGCAGCGCGTAGGCGACCAGCGAACCGGCGGCGCTGCCCCTCCCCGGTCCCACCACCACGCCGTCGCCGCGCGCCGCCCGGATCAGGTCCCAGACGATCAGGAAGTACGCCGAGAAGCCGGTCTCGCGGATGACGTCGAGCTCCATCGCGAGACGTTCGCGCGCCTCGCGCCCCGGCTCCTCCCCATAGCGCTCGCGCAGCCCCCGCTCGCAGAGCTCCGCCAGGTAGGAGGCGTCGTCGTACCCCTCCGGGATGGGCGAGTACGCGGGCAGGTGATGGCGTCCCAGCTCCAGCGTCCAGTCGCAGCGGGCGGCGATGGCGCCCGTGTTGGCGGCGGCCTCGCCGTAGGCGGCGAAGCGCTCCCGCATCTCCGCCCCCCCGGGGAGGTAGTAGTGGGGTCCGGAGAAGCGGAAGCGCCGCTCATCCTCCCGTCGCGACCCGGTCTGGAGGCAGAGCAGGATGTCGTGAGCCTCGGCGTCGCCCGGATCGATGTAGTGGGAGTCGTTGGTGCACACGAGCGGGATGCCGGTTCGCCGGGAGATCTCGACCAGCCCGTCGCGGACCGCGGCCTCCTCGGGGATGCCGTGGTCCTGGATCTCCAGGAAGTAGCGGTCGGCGCCGAAGATCTCGAGGTGCCGGCGGGCCACCCGCTCGGCGGCATCGAGGTCGCCGCTCACGATCGTCTGGGGCAGCTCTCCCCCCAGGCACCCCGACAGGCAGATCAGGCCGCGGCTGTGCTCGGCGAGGAGCTGCCCGTCGATCCGCGGCTTGTAGTAGTACCCGTCCAGGTGCGCCGCGCTGACCAGGGCGAGCAGATTGGTCCAGCCCTCGGCGGAGCTCGCCAGGAGCACCAGGTGGTGGGGATCGCGATCCGCGCGTCCCTCCTTGTCGCGATGGGATCGCGGGGCCATGTAGACCTCGCAGCCGATGATCGGCTTGATCCCCGCCGCGACCGCCTCGGTGTACAGCTCGACGGCCCCGTAGAGGACGCCGTGGTCGGTGACCGCGACCGCGCTCTGGCCCATCTCCCGGGCGCGGGCGACGAGCTCCCTGATGCGCGAGGCCCCGTCGAGCAGCGAGTACTCCGTGTGGGTGTGAAGGTGGACGAAGGAGTCCGCCTCGACCGCCTTCACTCCGCCGCCTCCGTCATCTCCCCCGGCGCCGTCTCCGCCACCCGAACGCGCGTACGATACCATGGCGCTGCGCGGGCCCGCGGCCGCCGCCGGGGCGGGGGGGCGCTTCTCAGCGGCGCCCGAGGACGGCGACGCACTCGACGTGGTGGGTCTGGGGGAACATGTCCACCAGGTCCAGCGCCTCCACCGTGTACGGGCCGGAGGTGACCAGCAGATGCAGGTCGCGGGCGAGGGTCGCGGGGTCGCACGAGATGTAGACGATCCGCGGCGGCCCCGCCAGCGCCAGCCAGGCGGTGACCCGTCCCTCGCAGCCGGCTCGGGGGGGATCCAGGACCAGGGCGTCGACCGGCGCCTCCGCCGCCACCCGGGGCAGCGCCTCCTCCACCGGCTCCGCCACGTAGCGCAGCCGCCCGGCCACGTCGTTGATGCGGGCGTTGAGCCGCCCCATGCGCGCGGCGCTGCGGTTGCTCTCGATGCAGACCACCTCCCGCGCCGTCTCCGCCAGCACGGTGCTGAGCACGCCGATGCCGGCATAGGCGTCCACGACGCGCCGCCCGCCGAGATCGCCGAGCCCCGCGAGCGCGCGGCCGTAGAGCGCGTCCAGGCGTCCCCAGCTCACCTGGATGAACGACTCCGGCGAGACCCGGAACGTCCTTCCCCGCCAGCGCAGGGTGGTGAGGTCGAGGCTCCACCGCTCAGGGGCGGGGAGCGCGGACGCCATCTCGTCGACCACGGCACGGTCCATCGCCGCCGCCGGTTTGGCCCGCAGCAGGAGCTCACGCCCCTCCTCCCCCACCGTGACGTGGAGCACGGTGAGCGCCGGCGACCCGGCGCGGCGCGCCAGCTCGCGCAGCCGCGGCAGCGAACCGGCGATCCGCGGGTGGTGGATGAGGCAGTCGTCGACCGCCACCTTGCGCCAGCTTCGCGCGCGGTTGAAGCCGAGGGCTGCGTCGCGGACCCCCGCCTCGCCGGGGATGACGTGGAGCTCGCCGCGCCAGCGGTAGTGCCAGGGATCCTCCATCCCGTGCAGGCGCGGCGCCGGCGCCGCCACGCCGGCGCGGCGCATGGCGTCGAGGACGATCTGCCGCTTGAGGTCGAGCTGCCGCGGGTAGGCGACGTGCTGGAGCTGGCAGCCGCCGCACTCCGGCACGTACGGGCAGGGTGGCACCGTCCGGTCGGGGGAGGCCTCCAGAGCCCGCTCGGTGCGCGCGAACCAGGTGCGGCCCTTGCGGTGGGTGAGGGCGGCCTCCACCAGCTCCCCGGGGAGCGCGCCGTCCACCATCAGGGTCGCCCCGCCCGCGTATGCGAGGCAGAGCCCTCCATGCACCATCCGCTCCGCGCGCACGGTCACGCGGGCACCCGGCCGCAGGGCGCCGGCCGGAGCTCGAGGCGCGCGCGCCGGATCCGCGCCCGCCGCGCCCTCGGGCCGCGAGGTCTCAGCGGGCGAGCCGGTCACGCAGCAGCCGGTTCACCGCCCGCGCGTCGGCGCGCCCCCGGGTCGCCTTCATCACCCCGCCGACGAGGCGCTGGAGGGCCTGCTCCTTCCCGCCGCGGAAGTCGGCGACGGCGGCCGGGTTCTCGGCGATGACCGTCTCGACGATGCGCTCCAGCTCGGCGGTGTCGCTCACCTGGGCGAGACCGCGCTCCCCGACCAGCGCCGCGGGATCTCCCCCGGACGCGTACAGCTCCTCGAGGAGCGCCTTGGCGGTCGGCCCGTTGACGGTCCCCGCCTCGACCAGGCGGATCAGCGCCGCCAGACCGGCCACTCCCAGCCCGCTGCGGCCCAGAGAGGTGCCGCTCTCCCGAGCCAGCCGGGCCACGTCGCCCATCAGCCAGTTGGCGGCCGCCTTGGCGGGCGCGCCCGCGGCCACCAGCGCCTCGAAGGTGGTGGCGTCCTCCCTCTCGGCGGTGATCACCGCGGCGTCGTACGCGGACAGCCCGTGCTCGCGCTGGAGCCGCTCCTGGAGCTGGTGGGGCAGCTCCGGAAGCCCGGCCCGCACCCGCTCCACGAGGTCGCTGGTGAGGTGGAGCGGGGGCAGGTCGGGCTCGGGGAAGTAGCGGTAGTCGTGGGCGTGCTCCTTGCTGCGCTGGGAGATGGTGGCCCCCTTGGCCTCCACCCAGCCGCGGGTCTCCTGCTCGATCGTCTCCCCGCGGTCCAGGAGGCGGCCCTGGCGGACGATCTCGAACTCCAGGGCGCGCTGCACGGCCCGGAAGGAGTTCATGTTCTTGATCTCGACCTTGGTGCCCAGGGCGTCGCCGCCGCGCCGGCGCAGCGAGATGTTGGCGTCGCAGCGGAACGATCCCTGCTCCAGGTTGCCGTCGTTGACCCCGATGTACACGAGGATCTGGCGCAGCCGGACCAGGTACTCGCGGGCCTGCTCGGGGCTGCGCAGATCCGGCTCTCCGACGATCTCCATGAGCGGCACCCCGGCCCGGTTCAGGTCCACCACCGAGCTGCGCGCCTGCTGGAGGATGTCGCCGGCGTGCTGCAGCGTCCCGGTGTCCTCCTCCAGGTGCACCCGGGTGATGCCGCAGCGGACCGCGGCGCCGCCGGCCACGAGGTCGAGGTGGCCGTCGCGCGACATCGGCATGTCCCACTGGGAGATCTGGTATCCCTTGGGCAGGTCGGGATAGAAGTAGTTCTTGCGATCGAACTTGCTGTGCTCGGGGATCTCGCAGTGGAGGGCGAGCGCGGTGCGCACCGTGTACTCGACCGCCCTGCGGTTGATCACCGGCAGCACGCCGGGGAGCCCCAGGCAGACGGGGCAGGTGTTGCTGTTGGGAGGGCTGCCGATGTAGGCGGCGCTGCAGGCGCAGAACATCTTGCTGTCGGTGAGCAGCTGGGCGTGCACCTCGAGGCCGATCACGGGCTCGTAACGCCCCAGGATCTCGGGGAGCGTGCTCACCGCGCTCGCCGTCGCCATCAGCGCGTCCCCGGCAGGGGCGGTGACAGCTCGTGCCAGCGCGTGGCCGCCTGGTACGCGTGCGCGACGCGCAGCACCATGGCGTCGCCGCCGCGCGGCCCGATCACCTGGAGGCCCACCGGCAGGCCGTCCCCGGAGGCGGCGCCGCCCGGGGTCACGCTCGGGCCGCACGGGACCGAGATGCCCGGCAGCCCGGCGAGGTTGACGGGCAGGGTGAGGACGTCGCACAGATACATCGAGAGCGGGTCGCTGCGCGAGCCGCGCGGGAAGGCGACCGACGGTGAGGTGGGGCTGACGATGGCGTCCACCGTCTCGAAGGCGCGGTCAAACTCCTGGGCGATCAGCGTGCGCACCTTCTGCGCCTTGCGGTAGTAGGCGTCGTAGTAGCCGCTGGAGAGGGCGTGCGTGCCGAGCATGACCCGTCGCTTCACCTCGGCGCCGAATCCCTGACCGCGCGTCTGCAGGTAGGTGTCGGTCAGCGAGGGGCGGTCGACGTGGAGCCCGAAGCGGACCCCGTCCATCCGCGAGAGGTTGGCGGAGCACTCCGCGGGGGCGATGATGTAGTACGTGCTGAGGGCCGCCTCGGTGCTGGGGAGCGAGATCTCCGCCAGGGAGGCGCCGAGGCGCTCGAGCTCGCCGAAGGCCGCCTCGACGGCGGCGCGGACCCCCGGCTCCAGCCCCTCGGCCATGTACTCGCGGGGGATGCCCAGCCGCATCCCCGCGATGCCCGCGCGCAGCGTGGGGCCGGCCGGCTCCACGGGCGCGGGGGAGGAGGTGCTGTCCCGGGGATCGTGGCCGGCGACGGCGTCGTAGACGAGCGCGGCGTCCTCGACCGAGCGGCTCAGGGGGCCGATCTGGTCCAGGGACGACGCGAAGGCGATGAGCCCGTAGCGGGAGACCCGCCCATAGGTCGGTTTGAAACCGGTGACCCCGCACAGGGACGCCGGCTGGCGGATCGACCCGCCCGTGTCCGTGCCCAGGGAGAAGGGGACGGCTCCGGCCGCGACCACCGCGGCCGATCCCCCGCTGCTGCCCCCGGGCACGCGCCCCGGGTCCCAGGGGTTGCCCACCGGCCCGTGGGCGGAGTTCTCGTTGGAGGAGCCCATGGCGAACTCGTCGCAGTTGGTGACGGCGACGGGGACCGCCCCGGCGTCGAGGAGGCGCTGCAGCGCCGTGCCCGTGTACGGGGGGACGAACCCCTGGAGGATGCGGGAGCCGGCGGTGGTCTCCACCCCCTCGACGCAGAGCACGTCCTTGTAGGCGAAGGGGACGCCGCAGAGGGGGCCGGCCTCCTCCGGCCGCTGGGCGAGCATCCGCGCGGCCCGCTCCGCCTGGCGCTCGGCCAGGGAATCGGTGAAGCGCAGCACCGCGTTGAGGCCGGCGACGGCCTCCAGGTCGCGGCGCGCCGCCGCCGCCAGGGCCGCGGGGGTGGTCTCGCCGCGGCGCAGCCGGACCCCCAGCTCGGTGACGCTCGCCGGGGTCACTCCTGGATCGCCCCCACCTCGAAGTGGTCGCCACGGCGCCGCGGCGCGTTGGCGAGCGCGACCTGCTGGGGCAGGCACTCGCCCCTCGCGTCGTCGCGCCAGGCGTTGAGCAGACCGCCCACCTGGGCGGTCTCCGCGACCAGCGAGGTGTCCACCCGCTGGAGGACCTCCATGTGGGCGAGGATGGCATCGAGCTGCTCCCGGTACAGCTCCAGCTCGGCCTCGGAGAGACCGAGGCGGGCGAGCATGGCCACGTGGGCGACCTGGTCGCGGGTCAGAGCCATCGCGAGGCCATTATCGCGGTCCGGCCTCCCCCTCCCGCCCGGGCAGGGGCAGCCAGGTGAGCACGGCCTGCTCGGTGGTCGCGAAGCCGTGGCGGCGGTAGACGGCGAGCGCGGCGGCGTTGCCCGGATGGGTCCAGACCTGGGCGAAGGTCACCCCCCGCTCCCGGAAGAGGCGCATCGCCTCGCCCACAGGGCGGTCGCCAGCCCCCGCCC
>JAJZNI010000164.1 GCA_021847925.1 bacterium | reverse complement strand
CGGACCTCGGCGCCGTGCCGTCCCCGTCGCGCACCCGTGGGCGCCGGCGAGGGGAGGCGCGGGGCTCCCCCGCGCCAGCCGCGGCCCCGGCCGGCAGCTCCACCCAGAAGGTGCTCCCGTGCCCCGGGGAGCTGTCGACGCCGATCCGGCCCCCCATCGCCTCCAGGAGAGACTTGGAGAGCGCGAGGCCCAGCCCCGTCCCCTCGATCCCGGAGGCCGCCGCGGAGAGCCTCTCGAAGGGGGAGAAGAGCCTCCCCACCTCGTCGGCGCTGAGCCCGGGGCCGCTGTCCCGCACCGAGATGCGCACCGCCTCGCCGCGGCGCGCGGCCGAGATCTCCGCGCGGCCTCCGCGCCGGTTGTACTTCACCGCGTTGCTCACGAGGTTGAGCAGCACCTGCGTGAGGCGCTGGCCGTCGGCGTCCACGCGCAGCTCCGCGCCCACCCCGCCGGCGTCCACCGCCACCTCCCGCTCGGCGGCCATGGGCCGCACCAGGTCGAGGACCTCGCTCACGATGGCCGCCACCGCGACGGGCTCGGGGGCGAGGGCGAGCCGGCCCTCCTCGATGCGCGCGATGTCCAGGATGTCGTTGATCAGGGCGAGGAGGTGGTCGCCCGCCTTGAGGATGGTGCGGACGTGGTGGCGCTGCGTGTCGCTCAGCTCCTCGAGGAGCAGCAGCTCGGCGAAACCGATCATGGCGGTGAGCGGGGTGCGCAGCTCGTGGCTCATCCGGGAGAGGAACTCGCTCTTGGCGCGGCTCGCCTCCTCGGCGAGGTCGCGGGCCGACCGCAGCTCGGCCTCGGTGCGGGCCGACAGCTCGGCCACGTGGACGCGGTCGAGGGCGAGGGTCAGCGCGGTGGAGTAGGCGTCGAGCCACTCGACGTCGTCCCTCCCGAAGGGAGGGGAGAGGGTGCCCGAGACGACCGCGAGAAGTCCCTCGCCAGCCCCGAACGGCAGTGTCCGGGCCACCGCCTGCCGTCCGCGCGGCCCCACCCTGACCGGTGCCGCCGCCCCGCGCAGCCGGGGGTCGGAGAGGAGCACCCTCGCCTCCTCCTCGGTCATCCCCTGCACGGCGAGCAGCTCCGGCTCGATCCCGGCGACGAGCCCGCCCGCGCCTCCCAGGAGGCGCACCGCCCATTCCAGGGCGCGCCGTGCGAGCGTGGCGCGATCGGGGGATACCAGCAGAAGCTCGCGCGTGGCCCGGGTCAGGTCCTCCTGCTCGGCCTGGCGCCAGCGGCGGCGCCAGCCGCGCGGGGGCGTGAAGCCGGCCACGAAGAGCGGCGAGCAGCAGAGGGCGAGGGCTTCGAGTCCGAGGCTCACGCGGGGGTCGTCGGCCGACTCCGCCGCGATCACCCCGATGACGAGGATGGCCGCCACCACGGCGTAGCCGGTGCCCAGCGAGCGCAGCCGCGAGCGCTGGACCCGGGGGAGGCCGGAGGCGACCCGGATCAGCCGGTACGCCGGCTCCACGACGGCGAGGCACCAGACGGCGATGAGGGCGTCCGCGGCCGAGCGCTGCAGCGGGGTGCTCCCCGCGAGCGTGGGCCCATGAGCCGCGGGCAGCCCCGATGCGAAGGCGGCCGCGATCGCGCCGAGGATCCCCAGCGTGGCGACGGCCGCGCCCCAGAGGGGGAGCCGGACGATGGAGTTGCGGTAGAGGAGGAGCCCTGCGGCCGAGGCCATCAGGAGGACGATCACGACGGAGAGCTCGATGGGGCGATGCCCGACGAGCGGTCCCAGCGGTCCGTTGAGGGTGACGAGCCCGAGGCAGCCGAGCGCGGCCGCCACGTAGCCGCGCCTGCGGTCACGGCCTCGCAGCCAGTCGCGGAGCGCCAGCAGGGCGGCCAGCAGGAAGACGGCCGCGACCGCGATGCGGAGAGCGGTGTGGGCGGTGCTCATGGTCTCGTTGCTCGGGGCGTTCGCTGCCATTCTGCGCGGCGGAGCGGCGCAGCTCCACCTGCTGGAGCGGTCAGGTCAGCGCGGCGGCCCGCCGCCGGCCGTGACCCACGTGCCACCCCCCCGGTCGCAGCGTGCCAGGGGGCGCTCGCCCCGCCCATCCCCCAGCACCACGGCGCGGACCCCGCCGGCGATGGCCCGCTGTGCGGCTCTCAGCTTCACGCGCGCCCGGCCGCGGGCGAGGGGAAGGTGATCCTCGAGCGCGGCGGGTTCGATCCGCTCCACCAGGCTCGTGGGGTCGGCGGGGTCGCGAAGCAGGCCGGGGGTGTCCATGAGGATGACCAGCCGCTCGGCCTCGAGGGCCACGGCCACCTCGGCGGCGAGCCGGTCCCCGTCGACATTCAGCGCCACACCCTCGCGCGAGATCGCCGGGGGGGTGAGCACCGGCAGGCGCCCGCTGTCCAGGAGCAGGCGGAGCAGGGAGGTGTCCACCTCCTCGACGGTCCCCGCGTGGTCGTCGTGGAGCACCCTGGCCCGCCCCCGGTCGACGATCCGCAGGTCCGGCCGCCGCCGGCCCACGGCGATGCCGCCGTCCAGCGCGGAGAGCCCCACGGCGTCCGCACCGCGCCGGCGAAGCCCCTCGACGAGGCGCTTGTTGACCAGCCCGCAGTACGCCATGAGGAAGTGATCCATGGTCTGGGCGTCCGTGTAGCGGGTGACCTCGCCCCGCGCCGACGTCACCATGCGCGGGGGATGGCCCAGGAGGGTGGCGAGGCGGTCGAGCTGGCGGTGCGCGCCGTGCACCACCACCAGCGGGGCGGGGAGGGCGGCCAGCTCGTCGAGCAGCGGCCCCGCGGCGTCGAGCTCCAGGCTGCCCCCGACCTTGACCACGATGAGGCCGGTCATCGCCGCTCTCCCGGCGGCGCCGCCGCGCCGGGCGCGGCGAGCCCGATGGGGGTCACAGTGGGTAGAGGCTCGGGAGGTCGAGGCCGGCCGTCTCGGGGAGGCCGAGGCGGATGTTCGCCGCCTGCACCGCCTGGCCCGCCGCGCCCTTCATCAGGTTGTCGATGGCGGCGGTCACGACCAGCCGCCGCGAGCCGGGATCGCGGCTGAACCCGATGTCACAGAGATTGGTCCCGGCCAGGAGCCGGGGGTCGGGATGGCGGTGCAGGCCCTGCGCCTGCTTGACGACGCGAAGAAAGGGCTCCCCGCGCGTGGCGGCGCGGAACACCCGCCAGAGCTCCCGCTCCTCCAGCGGCTCGCGCAGCCAGAGGTGGGCGGTGACCAGGATGCCCCGCACCGCCTCGACCGACGTGACGCTCAGCGCCACCTCGCCGACCCCGCCGAGGCCGTCCATCTCCTGGGCGATCTCGGCGGTGTGGCGGTGCCCGGTGGGGGCGTAGCTGTGCATCGCCCCGCTCCGGTGCGGGTGGTGGGAGGTGGCGGACGGCTCCGAGCCGGCGGCGGAGGAGCCCACCAGGGCGTCGACGACGACGGGAAGAGTGGGGTCGACCAGACCGGCCCGAACCGGGGTGGCGAGGGCCAGGATCGACGCCGTGGCGACGCAGCCGCCGATCGCCAGCCGGTCGCCGCCCGCGATCTCGTCGCGGTGCAGCTCGGCCAGGCCGCTCACGAACCCGCCGAGCAGCTCCGGCCGCGGGTGCTCCCAGCCGTACCAGCGCGGGTAACCGGCCGGGTCACGCAGGCGGAAATCGGCGGAGAGGTCGACGACCAGGGGGGCGACCGCCGAGATCGCGTCGAAGCCGGGGGCGGTCTCCCCGTGGCGGAGGGCGCTGAAGACGACGTCGGCCGGCTCCAGGTCGTCGCGACCCACGAAGCGCATCTCGGTGCGACCCCGCAGCTGGGGATGGACGGACGCCAGCGGGCGGCCGCGCAGCCGCTCCGAGGTGACCTGCGCCACGCGCAGGTGGGGGTGGCCGGCGAGCAGCCGGAGCAGCTCGCCCCCGACGTAGCCGGACCCGCCCACGATCGCGGCGGTGAGGGCGGGTGGGGCGCCCGCGGAGGCCGGGGAGGGGTCGAGGAGCGGGCCCGTCACCGCGCCAGCTCCGCCAGCGCGTCGGCCAGGACGCCGGCCCCGCGTTCCAGATCGGCGATGGAGATGGCCTCGTCCGGGGTGTGGTCCAGGTGGGAGTCCCCCGGACCGTAGGCGACCGCCGGGCAAGCCCACCGGGGCACCAGCAGGTTCATGTCGGCGGTCCCCGTCTTCACCTTGTGGCGCGCCGCCCCGCCGCGGTGGCGGATGGCGCGTGTGAGGGCGCGCGCGGCGCGCCCGTCGCGCGGCGCGTGCACCGCGTCCACGGCGAATTGGACCAGGAGCTCGGCCTCGCCCCGCCGCGCGTCCAGCCAGTCGAGCGTCGCCGCGGTCCCGAGCCCGGGGGGAAGGCGGAGCTGGAACGTCGCGGTCGCCGTCTCCCGAAGCCCGGTGCCGGTCACGTCAAGCCGGGTCACCCGCAGGTCGGTGCGATGGAACGGGCTGAGGCCCGCGTTGCGCCCGGCCAGCTCCGCCTGGAGGCGGGCCAGCGTGCCCACCATGCGGTCGGCGACCGTGGCCTCCGGCGCGGCCCGGTGGCGGACGTCATCCTCCAGGCGCAGCTCGGCCCGGACGATGCCCCGGTACCCGAGGGTCACCGCGTCCCAGCCGCTGGGCTCGAGCACGATCAGGTGCGCCGGTGCCGCGCGCGTCGCAACCTGGCGCGCGCCCCGGGAGTCCCCCTCCTCGTCGACGCACCCCACGACGGTGAGGCGCGTCCCGCCACGGCGCGGCTGCCCCAGCACGGCGGCGATCGCGGCTGCGAGCGGTCCCTTCGCGTCGACCGCGCCTCGGCCGTGGATCACGCCGCCCTCGCGACGCACCGCGATGGTGCCGGCCACGGTGTCGAGATGGCCGAGAAGCATCACCTCCTCCGGCCCGGTGCCCCAGGTGGCGATGACGTTGCCGGCGGGGTCGATGGTGGCGTCGAAGCCCAGGCCCTCGAGGCGCTCGCGCAGGGCCGCGGCCAGGCGCCACTCGCTCCCCGTGGGGCTCGGGATGGCGAGCATCTCCAGCAGGAGGTCGGCGGCGGTGACGGCGCCGCCCGCGACGGCGACGCTCATGACGACGCTCCCACCGGCTGGGCACGGGCCGTGCGCGCACGGGAGAGGACGAGGTCGGCGATGCGGCCGGGGATGTCCACCCCGGTCGTGTCGATGCTGTTGCGGAACTCCATGGTGTGGTTGACCTCGGACACCACCAGGCCGCCGTCGGGCCGTTCCATGAGGTCCACCGCGACCACGCCTCCCCCCACCGCCTCCGCGGCGGCGCGGGAGAGTCGGTCGACCTCCGCGGTGACCGGGCAGTTGCTGGCCCGGCCGCCGCGCGCCGTGTTGGTGACCCAGTGCTCGGAATGCCGGTAGATGGCGCAGATGGTCTCGTCCCCGACGACGAAGCTGCGGATGTCCCTGCCCGGCTTGTCGATGTGCTCCTGCAGGTAGAAGACCGAGTCCTGGGCGGTGCCGAGGTGGTGCTTGTGATCCAGGACCGCCTCGGCGGCGTCGCGGTCGTTGAGCCGCGCCACCATGCGACCCCATGACCCCACCGGGGGCTTGATCACCACCGGATAGCCCAGCTCCTCGATCGCCGCGAGGGCGGCCTCGGGGCTGAAGGCGATGCGCGTCCTGGGGGTGGGCACCCCGTGCGCGGCCAGGGCCGCGCTGGTCGCCACCTTGTCGCCGCAGGTCGCGACGACCCGGGCCGGGTTCACCGTGGCAACGCCGCTCGCCTCGAGGACGCGCAGCGCCGCCAGGGCTCGCGACTGGCTCAGGCTGCGCACCAGCACCACGTCCCAGGCGGGGAGCTCCGCCCCGATGTCCAGGACCGCGGTCTCGTCGTCGATGCGCTCCGGCTCCACCCCCCGGGCTCGGAAGGCCTGGAGCAGCAGCTTCTCCTCGACGCGGACGCGGGAGCAGAGCAGGGCCACCCGCACGGGGCTCACTCCCCCCAGTCCTCCTCCTCGGGCGGCGCCACCTCCAGCCGAGGCGGGGAGATGCTGCGCACCTCCAGGTCGGCGCCGCACTCGGTGCAGGTCACGATCTCGCCGACCTCGGCGTCGGCGCCGAGCCGGACCTGCGCGTCGCACTCGGGGCACACGCCCGTGATCTCCGTCGTCATGGGGTCAGATCACCTCCTCGATGGCGGCCCAGCCGCGGGTCCGGATCAGCTCCACCAGGCTCCCCGCCTCGCTGATGCGGCGGGCCACGGCGGAGGGGGCCTCCCCCTGGTAGGCGCGACCACCGCTGCGGATGATGCCGCTCAGGACGTCCACCTCGATCTCGTCGCCCTCCCGCACGGCGTCGACCAGCTCCGGGCAGCGGATGACCGGCAGCCCGAGGTTGACCGCGTTGCGATAGAAGATCCGGGCGAACGAGCGAGCCACCACGGCGCCGATCCCCACCGCCTTGATGGAGAGCGGGGCGTGCTCGCGGGAGCTGCCGCAGCCGAAGTTGCTGCCGGCGACGATGACGTCGCCCGGGCGCACCGCGTCGGCGAAACCCGGACGGTATTCGACGAAGCAGGCCTTGGCGAGCTGGGCGGCGTCGGTGGTCAGGTTGTAACGACCCGGCATGATGGCGTCGGTCGAGATGCCGTCGCCGAACGCGAAGACCCGGCCCATCACCGCACCTCCCGTGGATCGGCGATGGCCCCGGCCAGAGCGGACGCGGCCGCCACCGCCGGGTTCGCCAGGTAGATGTCCGCCTCCGGGCTTCCCATCCGGCCCGGGTAGTTGCGCATGCTGGTGGAGAGGGCGCGCTCGCCCGCTCCCAGGGTGCCGTGCTGGCGGCCCAGGCAGGGGCCGCATCCCGCCGCCATCACCAGGGCCCCGGCCCGCACGAAGGTGTCGATGTAGCCGCGCTCCAGCGCCTCCACGTAGGTGCGCCGGCTCCCCGGCACCACGATGGTGCGGGTGCCGGGATTGACCTGGCGTCCCTCGAGGATGCCGGCCGCGATCGCCATGTCCTCGATGCGACCGTTGGCGCAGCTTCCGATGAAGACCTCGTCGAGCCGGGTGCCGGCCACCTCGGAGAGCGGCAGGACGTTGTCGATCTGAGGCGGGGCCGCCACCTGGGGCTCCAGGGTGGCGGCGTCGACCTCGAAGACGCGCGCGTACGCGGGGCTGTGGGCGCGCATCTCGCCCCCGTCGGGGAGCCCGAGGTAGGCCCACGTGCTGGCGTCCACCTCGCAGAGCCCGCACTTGGCGCCCATGTCCACCGAGAGGTTGGCGAGGGTGAGCCGCTCCGACACCCCCATCGCGGAGACGGTGGGCCCGCCCCACTCGACGGCCATGTAGTTGGCGCCCTCGGCGCCCAGGGCGCGGATCACGTGGAGCGCGACGTCCTTGGCCTGGACGCCCCGGGGAAGGTCGCCGCGCACCTCCACCCGCACCGTCTCCGGGACCCGGAACCACGAGCGGCCGGTGGCCATGGTCACGCCGATGTCCGTGGAGCCCATGCCGGTGGCGAAGCAGCCCAGGGCTCCGTACGTGGTGCTGTGGGAATCGGCCCCCACCACCACCCCGCCCGGACGCACGAATCCGCGCTCCACCATCACCACGTGGCAGATCCCCTCGGCGAGCAGGTTGCGGACCCCGTGCTCGACCGCGAACTCGCGGATGCGGCGGTGCAGCGCGCTGGCGGCGACGCTGTTGGAGGGAAAGACGTGGTCGAAGCTGAAGATGGTCCGGTCCGGGTTCCAGAGCGGCATCTCCAGGCTTCGAAAGGCGTCGATGGCCAGCGGGCCGGTGACGTCGTGGGCCATGACCGCGTCGACCTCGGCGACGACGGTCTCGCCGGCCCGGACGCTGCGGCCCAGCCGGTGGCTCAGGATCTCTTCGACGAGTGTTCCCATGGTGGCTCCTATGGCGTCGCTGCGGAAGGTGCGGGGGGTCGGCCCCCCCGCACCCGCATGAGTTGGCTCTCGGTTCTCATCTCGGTTCCGGCTCCTCCCGCGCCGTGGTCAGGCGGGCGTGGCCCAGGTGGCGAGCAGGGCGTCCACCTGGCTGTCGTCGAGGGGCCCGCCGTCGGCGAGGCGCTTGATCTCGGTGGTCACCGCGGAGATCTGCTCCTCGCTGAGGGCGATGCCGAGCGCCCCGGCACGGTCGCGGATGGCGTTGCGACCGACCAGGCGGTGCCCCCTGAGTATCTGTCGATCAAGTCCAAAACGGGTGGGGTCGAGCACCTCGTAGCTGCGGGGGTCGCGGAGCACGGCGTTGCTGTGCATCCCGGCCTTGTGGGTGAATGCGGTGGGGGCCGTGATCGGCGAGTTGAACGGCACCGGGATCTCCAGGATGGAGGCGAGCCGCGCGTCCAGGGAGGGGAGCAGGTCGAGGCGGTAGTGCTCGACCGCCTCCGGTTGCAGCGAGCCGACCCGGGCGATCAGCCCGGATAGCGAGGCGATGCCGTTGCGCTCTCCGATGCCGAGGATGGTGGTGTCGATGTGGGTCGCGCCGCCCTCCAGCGCCGCCAGCGCGTTGGCGACGGCGCAGCCGGTGTCGTTGTGCCCGTGGAACTCGATGTCGGTGTCGACCACCGAGCGCACCGCCGCGGCCAGCTCCTCGACCTGGCGCGGGGTGGCGATGCCGACGGTGTCGGCGATCCCGACCCGGTCGGGGTGGCAGGAGCCGACCGCGCGGTAGATGTCGAGGATCTCTCGGCGGTCGGAGCGGAAGGTGTCCTCGCAGCTGAAGCGGATCTCGCGGCCCGCCCGGCGCACGTGCTCCACCACCTCGCAGGCGATCTCGGCGATCTCCTCCAGGGAGCGGCCGTGGCTGGCGCGGCGCAGCACGTCCGAGGTCGCGAAGAGGACGTTCACCCCATCGACCCCGCAGTCCAGCGCCCGCTCCACGTCGTCGAGGCGGCAGCGCGTGTGGGTGAGGATGCGCGCCCGGGGCCGGGCCGCCACCGCTCGGCGCAGATCGGCCTCCGACCGCGGGGAGGCGACGGGCGAGGTCATCTCGACGTACTCGACACCGAACGCATCCAGGGCGGCGATCAGCTCCAGCTTCTGCTCGGTGGTGAAGTGCGCGCCGGCGAACTGCTCGCCCTCGCGCAGCGTGGTGTCGACGATGGCGAGGCGGGAGACCGTCATGACCCCGCTCCCAGGGTGGCCGGGGCGGGGAGCGCGCGCAGCACCGCGGCGGTCATCTCCTCCGTGGTCGAGGTGCCGCCGAGATCCGGGGTGAGGATGCCGGCCTCGAGGGCCCGGTCCACCGCCTGGCGCACCTCGCGAGCGGCCTGAGGCAGCCCGAGGGAATGCTCCAGCATGAGGGCCGCGCTGAGGATTGCCCCCATCGGGTCGGCGATCCCCCGCCCCGCGATGTCGGGGGCGCTGCCGTGGATGGGTTCGTACAGGGCCGGGCCCCCCTCCGGGTTGAGGCTGGCCGAGGCCATCAGTCCGAGCGAGCCGGGGATCGCCGCCGCCTCGTCGCTCAGGATGTCCCCGAAGAGGTTCTCCGCCACCACCACATCGAGGCGTGCGGGATCCTGGAGCATCCGCAGCGCGAAGCTGTCCACCAGGGCGTGCTCGACGCTCACGTCCGGGTGCTGGGCCGCGACCTCGGTGGCCACGTCGCGCCACAGGCGGCCGCTCCACAGGGCGTTGGCCTTGTCCACGGAGGTGAGGCGGCCGCGGCGGGAGCGCGCCAGCCGGCAGGCGAAGCCCACCACGCGGGCCACCTCGCGGCGGGTGTAGACCATGGTGTCGTGGGCCGATTCGTCCATGCCCGAGCCGGACCGCGCGTGCTCGCCGAAGTAGGCGCCCCCGGTGAGCTCGCGCACGATCACGAAGTCCGCCTCCCGGATCACCTCGGGGCGGAGCGGGCTGCGACCGCAGAGCGCGGGGAAGGCCCGGACCGGACGGAGGTTCACGCAGAGGCCGAGCTCGCGGCGCAGCCGCAGCGTCGCGGCCCCGGGCCGGGCGTCGCCGCGCAGGTGATCCCAGCGCGGCCCGCCGGCCGCACCGAAGAGGACGGCGTCGCTCTCGCGGCAGAGCCGGAGGGTCGCCTCGGGCAGGGGGGCTCCCTCGCTCTCGATGGCCGCTCCGCCGACGGGACGTTCGGCGAGCTCGAGGGTGAGCCCGTGTGCGGCAGCCACCCGCTGCAGGACGGCGGCGGCCGCGGCCGTGACCTCGGGCCCGATCCCGTCGCCGGGGAGCACCGCGACGCGCGCGTGGTCGCGGCCGGACCGAGGGTGGCCTCCACCCGTGGTGGCGATCGGCTGGCTCTCCATGTGGCTCCCGTGTGCTGGCTGTGGTCAGGTCCTGACAAACGAAGAGGGCTCCCTCGCTCGAAGGGAGCCCTCTTCCGCCGGCGGCGGGAGCGCCGTGCGGCGCGCGCCTCTACCTGGTCCCGGCGACGATGGCCCCCGCGAGGGCTTTGCGACCGGTGAGCGGTTTGAGGGCGCGCGATACGGACACGGTGCGGCGGATCATACAGGGGCCCCGGTCGCGGCGTCAACCCGACGTGCTGAGCGGGCGGGGCGACGGGCCGCGCTCATACGTGCGCGGTCCCGGGTGCCGAGGAGGGCACCGCGGGAGCCCCGTGCGCCTCCGGAGGCACGTACGTGAGCCGGCTCAGGCGACGCCCCTCGTAGTCGAGCACCAGCAGACCGCCCTTGGCACACTGGATGCGGTGCAGGGCCCAGGCGGGGCGGCCGAGATGCCGGATCCAGAAGGCCTGGATGGGGTCACCGTGGCTCACGCAGACCCCCGCCTCGCCCGGGTGCTCGTCGAGCAGGCGTTCCAGCGAGCGCTGCACCCTGGCCGCCATCGCTCCCACGGTCTCGTCGCGACGGAGCAGCCCCGGCATCAGCATGTGGACCCACCACAGCGGCCGCCGCCAGGGAATCTGCGCGTAGGGAATGCCCTGCAGGTAGCGGCTGAAGCGCGCCTCCAGGAGGTCGTCGTCGGCGACCACCGGGGGGGAGCCGAGGTGGCGGGCGATGATCGCCGCGGTCTGCTGAGCCCGCTGCAGGGGGCTCGTGCGGATCATCCGCACCGGCTGGCCCTCGAGATACCTCCCGATCGCCTCGGCCTGGGCGATGCCCCGCGTGCTCAGCCCGAAGCCCGGGAGGAAGCCGTACAGGGTCCGGTTGGGGTTGGCGACGTCGCAGTGGCGGACGAGGTAGAGGCGGTGGATGGGGGGCACCGGCCGATGGTACCCCGCAACAACCCCCCCGCCACGCGGGTGGCGCGATGCCGCAGGGTCTTGACGAATCGATGACGGAAGCGTTTGAGCGCCTTGGTCCCCGGCGACGATCACGGGGAACGGGGCGCGGGAAGCCGAGCCCCACGGTCCAACGCCTCCCCGCGTCGCCGGCGCACGCGGGGCGGCTCTCGGGGAGCGTCGAGAGAAGGCAGTGGCGGTCAGTGCGCAGCGGCGTCGCCGTGTCCTCGTCGCCGTGGTGGCGGCCCTCATCGCCGCGGGCGCGTTCGTCCTGGCCCTGAGCTACTCCAGCAAGCCCGCCTCCGGTGGCACGTCGGGGCCGGGCGGGGCGAGCGCCCCGCAGCTTCCCGCCGTCACGGTCGTGGAGGCGAGCAGGTCGATCCCCGCGGGCACCGCGCTCACGGCGGCGGATCTCACCACCGCGCCGGTGCCCGTGAAGTACCTGCCCTCGGGCACCCCCGCCCCGTACTTCACGAGCGTCGCGGCCCTCACCGGCACCAGGACCTACGCGAGCTCCGAGATCCCCGCCGGCCAGGTGATCACCAGCACCATGGTGACCACCACCGCGGCCGCCGCCGGCAACCCGGCGATCCCCGGGACCACCTGGGACGTGCCCAGGGGATACGTCGCCATGGCGCTGCCCTACACGGCCACCTCGGCCCAGGGCGAGGTGGACGGCGACGGCACGGGAGGCTACCTCGCGGCCGGCGACCGCATCGACATCCTGGCCGAGGTGGACCCGATCCCGAACCCGAACAACACGCTCGGGACCATGAGCTGGGCCTACCAGAACGTCCTGGTGCTGGCGGTCGGGCAGCCGGCCACCACCACCGCTCCCAGCCCCAGCGCGAGCGCGTCGCCCAGCGCCCGGCCCACGGGCGTGGGGGGGCTGATCATGATCCAGGTCCCGCAGCAGGACGCGGCCGCGCTCATGTACATGAAGGACGCGAAGAACGTCTTCCTCCAGTACGTGCTCGTGGCCAAGGGTGACTATCCCCAGAATGGGGCCCCCGGGCCGCAGCCGATCACGGGACCGTCGCCGGCGGGTGCGCCTCAGTCCGTGAACTCCGGCAACTACACATCGTTCATCGGGGGCTGAGCGCCGCGGCGCCGTGATCGAGCCGAGATGAGCGGATCCGTCCTCATCCTCGCGGGCGTGGGTGCCGTCGCCCTCTTCGTCGGCGTGCTGGTCGCCATCGCGCCCGGCGCGGACTCCATGCTGCACAGCCGCCTTCGCCACCTGGAGGCCCTGGTCCCGCTGGGACCCCAGGAGGAGCAGCAGCAGCGCCCGCCACGTGACCTCGTGCAGCAGGTGCGCCGTGGCGTGCAGGCGCTCGTCGGAGCCAGATTCGAACGCACCGACAGGGGCAACAGGCTCGCCGACCGGCTGGCGCGCGCGGACCTGAGGGTGCGCCCCACGGAGTGGATCATCATCAGCAGCGGCTTCGCCGTTCTGGTCGCGGCCGCCGCCGGGCTTCGCTTCGGCACCCTGGTCGCCACCTTCCCCGGTCTCCTGGTGGGCTATGTCGCGGCGCAGCTCTTCCTCCGCCAGCGCATCTCGAAGCGGTCCAAGGCCTTCATGAAGCAGCTCTCACCGACCATCCTGCAGATCAGCAGCTCGATGAAGGCCGGCTACACCTTCGCCCAGGCCGTCGACCTGGTCGCCAAGAACACGCCGGCGCCGATGGGCAGCGAGCTGGCCCGGGTCACCCGCGAGGTCCAGCTCGGGCTGCCCATGAACGAGGCTCTCAACCGCATGGTGCGGCGCAACGACTCCGACGACCTCCGTCTGATGGCGATCGCCGTCCAGATCCAGAGCCAGGTGGGCGGCAACCTGGCCCAGATCCTCGACACCATCGAGTTCACGGTGCGCGAGCGCGTGCGCATCAAGGGGGAGATCAAGGCGCTCACCGGCCAGGCGCGCGCATCCGGATGGGTTCTCATCGCGCTCCCCTTCGCCATGACCGGGATCCTGGAGATGATCGCCCCGGCCTACTTCGGGCCCATGTTCAGCAACCCCATCGGGATGGTGCTGCTCGGCACCTCCGGGTTGATGGTGCTGATGGGGTACGGCTTCATCCGCAAGATCGTGAACATCCAGGTATGAGCGACGGCACCCTCGTCATGCTGGTGGCCGGGGCGGCTGTCGTGGTGGCCGTGTTCCTCGCGGTCTGGCTGCTCATGCCCGCCACCCAGGCCACGAGCCTCCTGGAGCAGCGCCTGGCCAGCCTTCCGGACACGGGCGGCTATGACATCGATCTGCTGACCGGCGAGTTCACCCAGCCGGCCTTCGAACGGATCGTCCTCCCCATCCTGGGCGCCCTCGGCAGCATGGTCGCCAAGCGGACCAAGGAGGGCCAGCTCCAGCACCTGCGAGCGCTGGTCGGACACGCGGGGTCGCGCCAGCGGCCGGAGTCGGTGCTCGCGCTCCGGCTCGTCCTCCCGGTCGTGTTCGGCGTCATCGGCTTCGGTCTGGCGCTGCTCGCCTCGGGCAGCGTGAAGCCACCCATGAACTTCCTGATCCCCGGGATCGGCGTGGTCGCCGGCTACATGTACCCGACGCTCGCCCTGGAGCGCAAGGCCAAGAAGCGCAAGAAGCTGGTGCTGCTCGCGCTTCCCGGGGTGCTCGACCTCCTCACCGTCTGCATGGAGGCCGGCCTCTCCCTGGACATGGCCATGATGCGCGTCAGCGAGTACGACACCAGCCTGCTCGCCCAGGAGTTCCAGAAAGCCCTCAACGAGATCCGCCTGGGGCGGCCACGCGGCGAGGCCCTCATGGCGATGGCCGAGCGCAACGGGGTGGAGGAGCTCTCCAGCTTCGTCCGAGCCATGGTCCAGGCCGAGCCGCTCGGTGTGAGCGTGGCGAGTGTGCTGCGCATCCAGTCCGAGGAGCTGCGCCGGCTGCGCCGGCAGCGGGCGGAGGAGGCCGGGCACCGGGCCCCGGTCCTGATGCTCTTCCCGATGATGGGCTGCATCTTCCCCTGCATCTTCCTGATCCTGCTGGGACCCGCGGCGATCGAGCTCTTCGCGCACCACGCGTAGGAGGCCGCCCCGGCGAGCGGGCCGCGAGCCGCTCCTCAACCCGGTTCGCGCCACCTCATCGCGGGGTCGGAGCGCGGCCGGGTCGCGACGGGGTGTCGTCGTGAGCCGCCCGCGGCCGGCGGCCCGGGTGTGGAGCCGCGCCGGTCGAGGGCCTGAGCGCACGTCTCGCCGGGCTCCCCCCGCCGCTGCGGGCGTGTGCCTCGCGGGCGACGGGGAGGGTGAAGCTCATGGTCGTGCCCCCGGCGCCGCTCTCCTCGACCCAGATCCGCCCCCCGTGGGCCTGCACGATCCGGCGGCAGGTGGCGAGCCCCAGGCCGCTTCCCGGGACGGAGCCGCTGCCGCGGACGAAGGGCTCGAAGACCCGCGCGCGCACCTCGTCGGGGATGCCCGCGCCGTTGTCCCGGCAGCGAACTCTCCACGCCGGGCCGTCGCGAACCGCGTCGACCCGGATTCGGGGAGGGCGCTCACCCCGGTGCCTGATGGCGTTGGAGATGAGGTTCTGGAGGATCAGCTCGAGGCCCGAGAAGCTGCCCATCACCGTGGGGAGGTCCCCCGTCTCCACCAGCGCGCCCTGCTCTGCGACCTGCGCCTCCAGGGTGGAGAGCGCCCGCCCGGCCGCGAGATTGAGGTCCACCCGTTCCGGGGCCGTCGGGCGACGCTCCAGCTCCGCGTAGCGGAGCAGGTCGCCCACCAGCTCGCCGGCGTAACCGGCGACCTCCCGGATCCGCTCGACGATGTCGAGGACCGGCTGGGCGGGGTCGGTGGGGCCGGCGCGCGAGGCCGCGAGCGACGCCCACATGGAGATGGTCGCCAGGGGGTTGCGCAGGTCGTGAGCCATCGCCTGGCTGAAGGTGCCGAGGTCGTCGTTGGACCGCCGCAGCCTCTCGAGGGTCACCTCGCGCTCGATCGCGGCGCCGAGCAGGGCCCCCTTGTCGAAGACGCGGTCGGGCCCGGTCGCCCGGGTGGCGCCGACCCGCCCGGCGAGGGCCAGGACGCCGAGGTCGCCCCCGGGGCCGGTGGTGCGCAGGAGGGCCGTGATCACGCCCGGCTCCGCCTCCACGGATGCGAGGAAGCTCTCTGGCGGGAAGTCCTCGGCAGACACGCGCGCGGGGAGGGCGGGCGGAGCTCCGCCGTCCCGCATCCAGCATCCCGCGACGGTGAGCACCCGCTGGCTCGCGACCCGGTGGGCCCGCCCGCGGACCGGATCGCCCGCGGCGCCACCCCCGGCTCCGGCGCTGGGTGCCCCGGCGTCGCCGTCGGAGGGCCAGAGGCCCAGGCACCCGCCCCGCGCCCGCGTGTGCTCCAGCCAGGCGAGGGTCCTCGGGTCACCGCTGCTTGCGCGGAACAGCGAGCTCGTCAGATCGTGCTCGCTGTCCATGGCCAGCTCCAGCTCGGCACGCGCCTGCGCCTCCCGGAGGGCCACCGCACGGGCGAGCTCCGCGGTCAGCTCCGCCACCGACCGTTCGAGGTGAGCCCGCTCGCCGTCGCCGCGCCGCGGCTCGCCGAGCTCCTCCCAGTACCGCCTCACGCAGGCCGCCGCCGCGGTGATGGTCGCCTGCCGTGGGTCCACCGCGCAGAGCGCCGCGGCGGCCTGCCGGGGCATCCAGCTCGGCGCCCTCTCCTGTTCCGGGCGATCCAGGATCTCCTGGATCAGCTGTGTGGCGCGCTCCAGCGCCTCGGACTCGCGGTCGGTCGGCGACCCGGTGCGCACCAGCAGGCGCTCCAGGCGGCTGCGGAGGCGCTCCCGCGGGGTGGCGGCGCGGCTGTCCAGGGGGAGGCTCAGGCCCGCAAGGGCGGCCTCGGGGCTGCAGCCGCATGATTCCCTTCGGATGAGGAGCGCCGGGACCACGTGCCGCTCCGGGGCCACCTCATCACCCCTCAGCATCCGCAGCATGAGGCCGGCGGCCACCCGGCCGATCTCGGACGGGCTCTGCCGGACGGTGGTCAGGGCGGGGTGCACCGAGGAGGCGACGTCGATGTCGTCGAAGCCCGTGATCGCCTGGTCTTCGGGGAGCCGCAGGCCCGCGTCGCGCAGCACCCGGGCCACGCCGATCGCGTTGAAGTCGTTCGCGCAGACCACCGCCGTGGTCGGCACCCCGGCGTCGAGGATGCGCCGGCCGGCTGCCTCACCACCGCCCTCGAGGTTGTCGCCGGCCGCGAAGACCAGGCGCTCGTCGGTCTCGATGCCGTGTGTCGCGAGCGCCTCCCGGTACGCCGCCAGCCGGTCGCGGATGTCGGCCTGGTGCAGGCTGCCGGCGAAGCCGATGCGGCGGTGGCCGTGGCTCACGAGGTGCGAGACGGCCTCGAGGATCCCGGTCCGGTTGTCGGCACGCACCACGGGGCACAGCACGCCCTCGACCTCGTCGCTCACCAGGACCACCGGCTTGCCCGATTGCTGCAGCGCCCGCAGATAGGCGGCGGGGACGGCTCCCAGGACCACCAGGAACCCGTCCACCCAGCTCCAGGCGAGCCGGAGGTCGAAGTCCGGGGCGATGGAGTCGATGACCGGTGGGTGGTGAACCCGCTCGCCCGCCGCGGTCACGTCGAGGGTCGAGCGCAGGGCCCTCGCCTCCATGCCCCACCCCCAGGGGTCCAGCGTCTGGACGGCGACCACCCGGGCTCCGGCCGTGCCGGCCGCCGTGGCGATTCCGTCGAGGATCTGGTTCGCGTAGGCGCCGGCGATGAGCGGGGTCAGCACCCCGAGCCTCAGGTCGTGCCCCCGATCCCGGCCGCCCATCAGCGCGGTTCGCGGGCGGGGCCGGCCGTCCCCTCCGGTGCCGCAGGCAGGGTGAAGGCGAACGTCGCTCCACTCCTCCGGCTGGCCTCGACCCAGATCCGGCCGCCGAGTCCCCGGACGATGCGGCGGCAGGTGGCGAGGCCGAGGCCGCTGCCCGGCGCGACGGCGGCCCCGCGGGCGAAGGGCTCGAAGATTGTCTCCCGGAGCTCGGGGGCGATGCCGCGGCCATTGTCCCGGCAGCGGACGGTCCAGTGGCCGCCGTCGAGGGCGGCGTCCACCCGCACCCGTGGCCGCGCGGCGCCACCGTGCTGGATCGCGTTCTCGATGAGGGTGCGCAGCACCAGCTCCAGGTCGCTGAAGGTCCCGGTGACGGTCGGGAGCGGTCGCGTCTCGACCACCGCGCGGTGCCGGGTGATCAGGGGGTCGAGCGTCGCCAGGGCGCGTCCCGCGGCCAGGTTGAGGTCGACGGGCACGCGGGGCGCCGCGGCGGCGTCCACCTCGGTGTACCGGAGCAGGTCCCCGACCAGGTCGCCGGCGTATCCCGCCACGCGCCGGATCTCGTCGACGATGCGCAGCAGCGGCTCGCACTCCTCACCGACCCCCGCGCGGGAGCGCGCCACGGCGGCCCACATGGAGATGGTCGCCACCGGGTTGCGCAGCTCGTGGGCCATGGCCTGGCTGAAGGTCGTGAGGTCGGCGCTGACGCGGCGCAGCCTCTCGTTCATCAGCTCGCGTTCGATCGCGATCCCGAGGAGAGCGCCCTTGTCGAAGAGCCGGTCGCGTCCCGCCACCGCCGTGGCCTCGACGCGGGTGATCATGGCCAGGAGCCCCAGGTCGCTGCTCGTCGTCATGGTGGGGAGGACCACGACGATCTCGCCGCCGTCGCTGCCGGCGCCGGCGTCCACGAGCTCCACCGGCGGGAACGCCTCGACCCGGCAGCGCGCGGGCATGCGGGGGGGCTCCCCCTCCCTGGCGTACGTGCCGGCGATCTCCAGGGAGGCCCGGTCCATCCTGGCGCCCGCGCCGTCCACGGGCCAGAGGCCGAGGCAGGCGGCGCGGACCGGCGTGTACCAGAGCCACCCGAGGAGTCGCGGGTCGCCGGTGCTGCCGCGGATCAGCGAGCTGTCCACGTCGTGCTCCTGGTCCATGGCGACCTGGAGGGCCGTCCGGGTGGTGGCCTCCTGCTGAGCCATGGCCCGGCTGAGCTCCATGGTGAACCGGCTCACCATGCGCTCGAACTCGACGCGGTCGTGGTCGCCGCCGGCCGGGCGCGAGATCTCGTCCCCGTAGCGGCGCAGGCAGGCGATCGCGGTGGCCACGGTGGTCCAGCGGGGGCTCACCTCGCAGAGCAGCGCCGCCGCCTCGGGGAGGTCCCGGGTGCCGTGGTCCGGGCTGGCGTCTGCCGTGCCCGCGCTCCGGGCGAGCAGCTCCGCCGCGCGATCGAGGGCGGCCCCCTGGACCGCGGTCGCCGGTTCCCCTGAGATCAGCAGGCGCTCGAGGCGGTGCCGCAGCAGCTCGCGCGGCGCGGAGGGAGCGCCGGGGTCGGGGTCCGGAACCATGTCCACGCTCGCCTCCGGGGTGCAGCCGCAGGACTCGCGCACCACGAAGCGGGTGGGGACCAGGTGGCTGCCGTCCGCCACCGCCTCGCCGCGCACCAGCTCGAGAAGCAGGCGCGCCGCGGTGGCTCCGATCGCCTCCGGGCCCTGGTGGACGGTGGAGAGGGTGGGACGCACGGCGGCCGCCGCCTCGACGTCGTCGAAGCCGACGATCGCCTGGTCGTGGGGGAGGGAGAGACCCGCCTCGGTGAGGACGCTCATGATCCCGAGGGCGTTGTAGTCGGTGGCGGCGACCACGGCCGTCGAGGGCAGCCCGGCGGCGAGCATCCTCCGGGCCGCGATCTCGCCGCCCGCCTCCAGGTTGTCCGTCGCCGGGAAGAGGAGGCCGGGGTCGGGCTCGATGCCGTGGGCGGCGAGGGCGTCCCGGTAGGCATCCAGGCGGTCCCGGATGTCGGCCTGACGCAGGCTGCCGGCGAAGGCGATCCGGCGATGGCCATGCTGGACAAGGTGCGAGACCGCCTCGGTGACGCCGACGCGGTTGTCGGCGCGCACCACGGGGCCGGTGAACCCCTCCGCGTCCTCGCTGACGAGCACCACCGGCATGCCCGCGTCGCGCAGGGCGCGCAGGTGCGCGGGCTCGACCGCGCTGAGCATGACGAGGAACCCGGCGACCCGGTCCCAGGCCGTCCGCAGCGCGTAGCGGGGAACCGCGGCCTCGGCGTTGACCGGCTCCGCGGGCACGGCGTTGGCGCCGCCTCCCGGCTCGCGAGGCGGCGCCGTGATCTCCGTTCCCCACGTCCCCGGGTCCAGGGTCTGGATGGCGATGACGCGCGCGCCCGCGGCCGCGGCCACGCGCACCGCCCCGGCCATGACCCGGGTCATGTAGGCCCCGGCGATCAGCGGGGCCAGCACCCCCAATCGCAACGGCTGATCGTGCGGTGTGCGGACCATCGGGCTCGGCACGTCAACAGCGGACACTGTCGGGCATCGGCACCCCCATGCTGTCCCCCCGACTGTCCGGCGGCGGGGACGTCATGGCTCCGGGGCCGTGCTGTGACCCGGGGGCCACAGCGGAGCCTTGGGCGCCCGCCCGCCGATTGCTGCGCCGCACCTGCCGTGGCGGGTGCCGCGCGCTGGCTGTGCGGGGAGGCTTTCAGACGAGCCAGCCGGCGCCCAGGGAGATCAGCCCGAAGAGGAGGTAGAAGACGGCGCCGACGATGCCGAGGAGGAGACCCGCGATGGCCAGGCCGCGGTGCGCAGCTCCGCGGTTGGCCCGGCCGATGCCGGAGGAGCTGAAGACGATCGCCAGGATGATCTCCACCAGGGTGACGAGCCCCAGGAAGCTGAGGATGACGCTGAGGAGGCCAAACACGAACCCGGCCACCGCCATCCCGTTTCCCGGACGCGCCACCGGCATGAAGCCGTAACCGGGTGGCGCCGGGGGGTACGGGTACGCGGGCGGGTATCCGGGCGGCTGGACGGGCGGGTGGGGTGGCGGGTATCCCGGTGTGGCTGGTGGCGGGTACGCAGGATGCGCGGCGCCGCCCGGTGCGGGCGGCTGTTCCGGAGGGCCACCCCGCCCTCCCGGCTGCGGGCCCATGCCCGGCGGCAGATCGCTCATGGGTTGCCCTCAGCTCGCCCCGCGGCGGGCATCGCTGCCGAGGTCCGATCGGCGGACCGACGCTAGCACATGCGCCACGGGTCCGACCGGAGCCCGGGGGGCCCGGATGGCGCAGTCACGACGACTGTCTGGACTGTCATGCGAACGGGCACGCGGGCGGCCGCGCCACGCAGCCTCCGCGCCTGACTGCGCTGTCGACAGCATTCGACGTGCTCGCGGCATCACGGGGATGGACGCCTCGAGCGCGCCCCGAGCCGCGGCGTGCCCGTCCCGGGCGTGGGGGGGCGGCCCGGACAGCCCGGCTGAGACCGCGCGCGCGCCCCCGCTGGGGCGCTCACGTGCCGGCGTGAGGCAGAACCTCCTGGGCGAGGAGCTCGACGTGGGCGATGTCGCGCAGATCGATGAGCTGGAGGTAGAGCCGCGAGGCTCCCGCGTCGCGATACGCGGCGAGCGCGGTGAGGACCTCGTCTGGCGACCCCACGATCGCGCCGCGCTCGGGGTCCGAGCCGTCCAGCCCGACGACCGCGGCGCGGCGCCGCACCTCCTCGCGGTCCCGGCCGCAGCACACGGTGACGGCCGCGGAGTGGACGAGGGCGGAGGGGTCGCGTCCCACTCTGTCGCAGGCGTTGCCGAGGCGGCGGTACTGGCGCGTGCAGGTGTCGACCGAGGCGAACGGCACGTTGTACTCGTCCGCATGGCGCGCGGCGAGGGCAGGGGTGCGGACGGCGCCGCGGCCGCCGACGATGATGGGCGGCCGCGGTGACTGCGCCGGCTTGGGCAGGGCCGGAGAATCCACCAGGCGGTAGTGGCGTCCGGAGAAGGAGAAGCGCTCGCCCGCGGGCGTCTCCCACAGTCCGCGGATGACCTGAAGCTGCTCCTCGAGCCGGTCGAAGCGCTCGCGCAGCGGCGGGAACGGGATGCCGTAGGCGCTGTGCTCCGCCTCGAACCACGCGGCTCCCAGGCCGAGCTCGACCCTCCCGCCGCTCATCGCATCGACCTGCGCCACGGTGATCGCCAGGGGGCCGGGGAGGCGGAAGGTGGCCGCGGTGAGCAGGGTGCCCAGGCGGATGCGCTGGGTCTCGCGAGCGAGGCCGGCAAGGGTGGCCCAGGCGTCGGTCGGTCCCGGCTCGCCGCCCTCTCCGAACCACAGGTAGTGATCGGATCGGAAGAAGCCGTCGAAGCCGCCCTGCTCGGTGGCGCGCGCCGCGGCGAGGATCTCGTCGTACGTCGCACCCACGTGGGGCTCGGTGAAGATGCGCAGCTGGACCACGTTACCTCCTCGGTTCTCCGGACGGCCGGCACGGCTACCATGGTCGCCAATCGGCGGGCGTCTCGGTGGCGGCTGCTGGAGCCAGCCCGCAGGGAGCGTGGTTGGGCAGGCGACCGAGAGCCAGGCTCGAGATCCGCTCACGGGAGACTCGGCGCCCGCTCACCTTCCCTGGATGGAACGGGCGTCCGCCTTGCGCTCCGGGCGACCACCGCTGCACCGATCCACGCTCGACGCTCTGGTCAGTCCACGTAGGGCGGCGCCACGACCTCGGGTGCGAACAGCTCCTCCACGCTCACCAGGCGGTCGCTGAGACCCTGGTCCAGGGAGTAGTGGCAGGCGCGTTCCAGCGTCGCACGGTTCGGATCCACGCCGTAGGGCCAGAGATCTCCACCGAAGAGGGCCCTGGCCTGGGCGATCTGATCCAGGAAGAAGGGGAGCGCCACCGGGGGATGGCCACCGATGCCCTCCATGCGCTCCAGGCACAGATCCTTGGCCACGGTGAACGCGCGGACGAGGTTGGCGGCGACCCAGGGATGCCGCTCCACGATGGACCTGCGCACGACCACCAGGTGCATGATGGGGAAAACACCGGTCCGCCGGTACCAGTCCTCGGCCGCCGCCCTGGGGTCGGCATAGTACGTGCGTATGGGCGCGTCCGGGCGGTCGAAGAGCGCCGACCGGTAGGGGGTGAGAGCGGCCTGCACCTCGTTCGCGTCGAGCATCTCATCGATGGTGCGATCCGCCACCCGTTCGACGCGCACATCGGGCGGCAGGGTGAGCCGCTCGCGCTCGACGCGGCCGCGGGCATACTGCCCTGCCTGCACCCAGGTGACGCTGCGATGGTCGAACCCCCGATCGTCGGCCAGCAGGCCGCGCATGAAGAGCGCCGCCGTCATGTGGTACTCGGGAACCGCCACCCGCCTGCCCACGAGCTGGTCCAGATCCTCGATCTCCCTGCGGACGATCACTCCGTCGTGCCGAAAGGTCCGCGACGTGAAGACAGGAAGCCCCACATACTGACCGTCCCCGCGCGCGGTGTGGAGGATGTGTCCCGAGAGCGACATCTCCGCTATGTCAAACTCCGCACCGCGAGCCACGCGCAAGAACGTGTCGGCGGGCGACAGGATCATGGTCACCAGGCGAATGCCCTCGGGCGCAACCTCACCCGACTGGATGGGTGCCATTCGGTCGTACCGGCCACACGCGAACGAGAGCTGCAGCTTGCCCTCACTGACCTCCATCTGCGCGCCTCCCTCCGGCAGCGGCCTCGGTCGAGGTCAGCTCACGGCTGAGGGTGGTGAGGATCCGGCTGCCGCCAGGCGTCACCAGGACGGTGTCTTCGATGAAGGCGCCGCCGAACCCCAGCTCGTAGTACGGTGTCTCGACTTCGAAGATCATGTTAACCTCCAGGGGTTGGTCGCTCCGCTCAGCGAGGATCGGCAGGTCGTAGTACTCGACGCCGATCCCGTGGCCGACGTGGTGTCGCCGGTAATGGGGGATGCCGGCCTCCCGCACCCTGGCCACGGCGGCGGCGAAGACCTCCGACGCGAGACGGCCGGGCGCCATCAGCTCGATGGCGCGATCCTGCCCCGCCCGGATCGCGGAGAACAGGTGGGTGAGGTGCTGGTTCGGCTCCCCGACCGGGAAGATACGCCCGATGTCGGATCGATACCCCCTGTAGGTGCAGCCGACGTCGAACCAGAGAAAGTCGCCCTCCTCGAGGCGGGTGTCGCCCGATGGCACCTGGCCGAGGGCCATGCCCCGACCGAATCGCAGCAAGGTGAAGCCGGGCCGGGCCCCGCCCGCCACGATCGCGCTCTCGAAGACGCCGTGGAGCTCGCGCTCCGTCACGCCGGGCGTCGCAGCGGCCACCGTCGCGCGCATCGCCGCCTCCGTGATGCGCAGGGCCTGCTCGAGCCTCACCAGCTCCTCGCCCGTCTTCACCATCCTGATCTGCCGGAACAGCTGCGCGCCGGGGACGAACCGGGCATCGGACAGGCGCGCACCCAGCTGGGCGATGAGATCCCGATTTGCCCCACGTTCGTCAACGGCGATCACTCCCCGATCGAGCCCGCACAGGCGCAGGGCCGCGACCAGCGCCTCCACGGCGGTGGGGCTCGCCTCGCGATCCAGAGTGGTCGATTTCACCCACCTCTCGTCGACGTTGAGCTCCGCGCCCTCGAGCACATCGCGATAGAACCGACCGTAGCCGAAGAGATCGCGCAGGGGGACGTCGGCGGCTACGGCCAGGTCCGCATCGCCCAGGGAGGTGACCATGACGGGTCGCGTCAACTCGTCGGCACGAGCCACCACGTATGCCTCGGTGTCATGGGGGAACAGCTCCTGCCCGATGTTCCAGACCCCGCTCATGTAGAAGCCGTTCTCGAGGGTGGCCGAGACCAATCCGTCGAGCCCGGCGGCCTCCATGAGCCGCCCGGCCCGCTCAACGTTCAGCAACACGCCTGATCACCTCCTGCCGCAGCATCACTGGGGCGGGCGCTATCGTCAACGCCGTCTGCCTCGCCGCACCCCGAAACCGGCGAGCGCCGGCTATCTTCTGCCGATCCACGCGATCACGACGGCCACGATGAGGGACGCCCCATAGAACGTCTGGTCCACCCAGCCGCTCAGACCAAGGATCTCCAGGCCCTGGGTGCCGGTCTGAAGGAAGAAAACCGCGACGAAGGCGCCGACGGGGTTGAACCGCCCCGGCGTGATCGCGGTGCTCCCGAGAAAGGCGCCCGCGAACGCGGGCAGAAGGTAGGTCGGGCCCGCGGTGGGATCCGCCGAGCCCTGGGTGCCCACCAGGAGCACGCCTGCGAGGGCGGCGGCAAAGGCGCCGAAAACCAGGGAACCCCCGGCGAGACGGCGGACGGGAAGGCCGGACAGGCGCGCCACCTCGCGTCCGGAGCCGACGAATACCAGGTACCTGCCGAGCGGGGTGTAGCGGTATGCGTACCACATCGTGGCGGTGGCCAGGATCGCGTAGAAGAAGACGTACTCGAACCCGCCCAGCTTGCCGGTGGCGAGCGACACGATCTGGTTGGACACGCCCGCGATGGGCAGCGAGGTCACCCCGAGAGCAATGCCGGCGAGGAGCGATCCCATCCCCAGGGTGACGATCAGGGAGGGTATGCCCAACCCGATAGACAGCCCCGCGTTCACCAGCCCGACCACGAGCCCGGCCGCGAGCGCGATCACCACCGAGAGCCCGATCGGGAAATGCAGGTTGACATTGGTGTACGCGACGAGAACCGCCGCCAGGCCGAACGTGCCCGCGAACGACAGGTCGATCTCTCCGGCGGTGAGCGAGGGGAGGATGCCGAGGCAGAGCAGCAGCAGCACGGAGCCGGTGCTGAACATGGTCTGAAAGTTGAGCGCGGTGGGGAAGGTGTGAGGCGCGAGGCCCGAGAAGATGCCGATCAGGGCGGCCCAGGCCAGGACGAGGCCGTAGCGCTCCAGCGACCGCGTCAACACCCGGCCGGCAGTCTCTCCCGGCGAAGCGCGCATCTCCATCTCTGGCCCAGGCACGGCCTGGGCCTCGGCCGGCATCGCCGCGGCCGTCTGCGGATCACGTTCTTCGGATTGCATCTCCACGTCCCGCCCCGATTCCGGCTTCTCGCACCTCGGTATCTCCATTCGGTGATCTAGGCCGTCGCCACGGACAGGCCATGGGCGGCGGCGGTGATGTTGGTCTCGGTGACGTGCGGTCCCGTGAGCTCGGAGTGGATCCCGCCGTCACGAAACACCAGCACCCGGTCGCACACGCGAGCCAGGTCCACCTGATCCGCGCTGGCGACGAGGATGGCCTTGCCGATCTCGGCGAGGCTCCGGATGGCCCGCAGAATCTCCCCCTTGGCACCGACGTCGACGCCCTGGGTGGGCTCATGGATCACAAACAGGGAGGCGTCGCTGGTGAGCCATTTGGCGATGATCGCCTTCTGCTGGTTTCCACCGCTGAGCCGTGCAAGCTCGGCATTGGGCGAGCGCGGGCGGATGTCGAACCTCTCGATCATGTCTACCGCTCGGCGCACCTCCTCTCGGGGGCCGCGGAAGCTTCGCCGCCAGAGGCGCGCCGCCGTCAGCAGCGACATGTTCTCGGCGACGGTCGCGCTGCCCACCGCTCCGCGCGAGAGGCGCCCGGCCGGGATCAGGGCCACCCCGGCGTCCAGCGCGCGTCGGGGCGTGAGCCCGGGCAGGCGCAGGCGGTCGCCTCCGACGGTGAGCGCACCCTCCGCGCGCATGGCCCCGAAGATCGCATACGGAATGGACTCAAAACCCGATCCCACCAACCCGGTGAGACCGACCACCTCTCCGGGTCCCACGGCGAAGCTGACCCCACGCACCTTGTCGCAGGAGAGCTCGCTCACCTCGACGGCCGCTCGTGGCGCCGGTCGAGGTGAGGCGGAGGGTGGGACGCTCAGCCTGCCCTCGTCGAGGACCCGCCCGATCATCAGCCCGACCAGCTCGTTCCGAGCCACCTCCTTCACAGCGCAGGAGCGTGCCACCGCCCCGTCGCGCAGGACGGTGACCCGGTCCGCCGCCGCGAACACCTCCTCGAGCCGGTGTGTGACGAAGAGCACGCCAAATCCAAGGTCGGCCGTGCGGCGGAAGGTGCCGAGCACACGACGCACCGCGTCCTCGGGCAGGTAGGCCGTCACCTCGTCCACCACCAGCAGGCCGCCGGCAGGCGGTGTCGACGTCGCGTGCGCTTCGCGATTCAGGGCCAGCGCGGCGCGCGCAACCGCCAGCATGGCACGCTGAGCGCCGCCCAGGGAACCGACGAGATCGGTGGGGCGGACCTCGCCGAGGCCGTACTGGTCCAGGATCTGACGGGTGCGACGTCGCTCCGCCGACCAGGGGATCCGCCACGCCAGCCGCGTGTGGAACCGGCCCAGGAGCAGGTTCTCGACGACCGAGCCGCTGTCCAGCAGCCCCAGATCCTGGTGCACGAAGCCGAGACCCGCCCGCGACGCCATGGCTCCCGATAGCGGCAGCCTGACCTCCACGCCACCGATCGCGGCGCGTGAGAGGCTGTCAGCGCGGTGGTAGCCGGAGAGGATCTTCACGAGGGTCGACTTGCCGGAGCCATTCTCCCCGACCAGCGCGTGCACCTCGCCGGCGCGAACTCGGAGGTTCACATCCCGGAGAACCCGGCTGCCGCCGAAGCTCTTGGAGACGCCCTCGAGGGACAGCACCTCAGCCATGGAGGTTGCTCTCCCACTCACTCCGAGCCGCGCCGCGCGAGACCATCGACCCTGCTGACTCCTGACCCTGAGCTCAGCTGCTCAGCGACCAGAGCTTGAGGAAGCCGCTCTGGTACGCGGGGTTGCCGAACCATGGGTCGACCGGCGCGCCGGCCGAGAAGTCCAGTCCCTGAACGGTCGAATTGGTGAAGAAGCGCAAGGGGATGTCCTCGTTGGCGACCGCCGTCTGATGGAGAAGGGCCCGGAACGTCTCGTCCATCACGGCCCACCCCAGCCAGGTGTCATCGTATCCTCCGTCCGCCTTCCAGCCGCCCGACCCCTGCTGGAGCAGGGACATCTCCGCCGCGCTGGCGTCGAAGCCGACCAGGCTGATGCGAGAGGCGGCACTGCTCGCGGCCAGGGCCGAGGCGAAGTCAGGGTACATGGTGTCGAACACGGGGACGATGTAGTTCAGGTTCGGGTCCGCGACGATGGCGCTCGACACCGCTGGCGGCAGCTGGGTCGTGCGATCGACCTCGGGAATCCCATCCACCTTCACCTTGCAGGTGGGGCACAGCTTGGCCAGCTGGGCCTGGAAGGCCTGGGTCTCCACGTTGGCGTCGCCCACGTCGGGGCTGTTCAGGAGCAGGACGTCGGCGTGGCCGTTGGAGTCGGCCACGACGAAGTCGGCCATCAGGCTTCCGGCCTCCGAGTAGCTGGGGCTCACGTTCTGGTACACGCCAGCAGCCTGGTCGGTGGAGGTCAGCGGTCCGGGATCGTGCTCGCCGATCTGAATGACCGGGATGCCGCTGCTGGTGGCCTGCTTGATGGGTGTGGACAGAGCGCTGGTCAGAAACGACATCACGATGATGGCGCTCGCGTGCTGGGACTCGGCGGCCGCGAAGCCCTGGTCAGCCGAAGAGAGGCCACCTGTGGTGTAGTCGGTGACGACGTGGACGCCAGCCTTCTGGCCCGCAGCCACGATCCCCGCTCCCACCGTTTCGGTGAACTGGTTGGCCCCGTTGGTGATCAGGTACACGGTCTTGCCGGCGAGACCCTTGACGTCGATGGACGGGCCGGGCGCGGTCCAGGTGCTCGGTGCCTCCGACTGGGTGGCGAGCTGCTCTGCCTCGGTCACGCCCGGGCTCGCAGTGGCGGTGCCGGACGGCGTGGCGGCCGCCGCGGGGTGGCCCGGTGTCGAGGCCCCCGTTGCCGCGCCACTGCCGCACGCCGCCACCGCCACGCCGCAGCCGACGAGGCCGGCCACCATCATCAGGCGGCGGTCCGTGCTCACAAGGGCGTCCCGCCGCATTCTCTTGAATCTCATCAGATGTTCTCCACCAATTCCGGCCTGCGCGGCGGCTTCCAAGCCCCCCGCGGGCCGGTCTCCCAACCGATACGTGTGCTCCCGGCGGGGAACACCTTGTCGCGACATCACAGAGGGTCCGCAACCGTGTCACCCCGTGCTCTCCGCCGGACCGGTTCGTGCCAACACTGCTCTAGATGGGCCTACACCTCCGCGAATCCGGGAATCACATCACGCGAGAACCAGCGCATGCCGCGCATGAGCTCCTCGACGGTGTTGCCGACGAAGAGGAGGCCGGAGAGGTGGGTTGCGCCCGCGCTCGCGTACTCCGCGATCCGCGAGCACACCTCGTCTGGAGTGCCCACGAGGTTCCCCTCCGTGAGCCGGCTCATGTCGGCATTCCTGAGTGTGGAATCCTTCAGCGACACCAGGTGCTTGAAGAGCTGTGAGGACTCGAACGTCGCCACCGCCTCGGCATGCGTGGCGCCGAGCGAGACCACCACCTGGGGAGCCGTGACGATGTCGCCGGGGCGGCGTTGCGCGGCGAGCGCCAGCGCATCGAGTCGGCGCCTCCCGGAGCCCACGGCGTCCGGGCCGATCCCGGCCGGCATCCACCCCTGCCCGTGCTCTGCGGCGCGGCGGATGGAGCCGAGCGCGTTCCCGGCGAAGTAGACGGGCAGCGGGTCCTGCACGGGCTTCGGGAACATCTCGACATCGCTGACGGTGACATGCCTGCCGGCGAAGGTCACGGTGCGTTCTGTCCACAGCCGGCGCATCAGCGCGACGCCCTCGCTGAGGAGCTCGGAGCGTGCCACCCCCGCACGCTCCGGGTAGCAGGCGGTGAACTCCTCGCGGTAGGCGCCGATGCCCACCCCGAGGATGACGCGGCCCCGGCTCAGCTGGTCGAGGGTGGCGACCTGCTTGGCCAGGACGACGGGGTGGCGCATGGGTACGACCAGGATCCCGGTCATCAGCCTGACGGTCGAGGTGTGCGCCGCGCAGTGGGACAGGATCATGAGCGGGTCGAAGAAGTCGGGCGGCACGCTCCACTCCCGGCGCACGTATTCCTGGGTGCTGAGGTGATCGTTGCCGGCCACCTCGAAGAAGCCGAGCTGCTCCGCCTCGATCGCGATGCCCACCACGTCCTGGGCGCTCGCGAAGGGGGCTGGATACATCATCCCCGCGGTGCAGGTGGGGAGGCCGACGCCAAACCTCATCGCACGGCACCTCGCAGCGGGGTGGCGGTCGCCGCGGGCCAGGCGGTGGCCACGAGGGTGATCAGCTCATCCACGTCGACCGAGGCCGATGGCACCGGGTGCACGATGATCTCGTCGGCGATGCCCGCGAGGGTGGCGAGCCGGTCGACGACCTGCTCGCGCGTGCCGGCGACCGCGAAGTGGTCGATCATCTCCGGTGGCAGGGAGGCGCTCACCTCCGGGATGGCCCCATAGTCCCTGCGGGCGAGGATCTCGCGGGCTGGCTCGGGAACCTGGATGCCGAGGTCTTCGACATACCCGAAGTCTGGATAGCTGCTCCAGAGCGGGAGCGCCACGAAGTACCCCACGGCATCTCGAGCCTCGGCCTCGGTCCGCCCGACGCAGACGTCGACGCGCACGATGATGCGGGGTCGCTGGACACCCGCGGCGCGGGCACCGGCCTCCACCCTCGTGAGCGCCCCGGCCACGGCCTCCGGCGAGGCGAAGGGGGCGATGATCGCGCCGTCGCCGACGGCTCCCGCCGCCCGCAGCATGGCGCGGCCCCGCGCGGCGATGTAGATGGGGACCGGTGCGGCGGCGAAGTTCAGCCGGGCGTTCCTCACCGAGAGCACGGCCCCCTCGTGGGTCACGCTGTCGCCCGCGAGGAGGGAGCGGATGATGGCGGCGGCGTCGCGGATGGCCAGTGCCGGCCGCTCGCGGGCGGTACCCATAGCCGGGAACCCGCTGCCTCCAGCCCCGAGGCCCAGAACGACCCGGTCGCCGCCGACCTCGGCGAGGGTGGCGATGGCCATCGCCAGCAGCGCCGGGTGGCGCGCGTACGGCTCGGTGACGCCGGTGCCCAGGACGACCCGCCGGGTGGCGCGGGCGATCGACGCGAGAACGATCCAGGGGTCCCGGTAGAACTTCTCATCGGCAACCCAGACGGAGTGGTATCCGAGCTGTTCGGCGCTCACCGCCCGCCGTTCCAGGGCCGTGACCGCGATCTCGGGAAGGAGCAGGAGCCCCAGGCTACACGCGGAACCCATATTCCCTCGCGAGCACCGCGGCCAACGACTCCAGGGACCCCCCGGCGGGCGGTGGCTCCGACCCCGAGAAGCTCTCCTCGACCTCCCTGGCCCCGGTCGCCGTCGCCACCACCACGACGAGCTGATCCGGCTGCAGGACGCCGGCACGGGCCAGGGCTGCGGCCGCCGCCAGCGGCATCGCCGAGCTCAGCTCCACCAGGGTGCCGGGGTCCCTGCCCAGCGCCGCCTGGGCCTTGATCGCCTCGTCCTCGGGCACGTGGACCGCCGTGCCCCCCGAGCGCCGGATGGCCTCCAGCGCCTGGTACGTGCCGATGTTGGTGGCGATCGAGCGGGCCCGCGATCCGCTGCCCGCAACCCGCAGCGGTGCTTCGGAATCCGACGCGAGGGCCGTGGAGAGGGTGGGATACGCCTCCGCGGCGATCAGCCTCGGGACCGCCCTCAGCACCCCGCCATCCCTCATCTCCTGGAAGCCGCGGAGCATGCCCCAGAGCGCGTCGCCGTAGGCCACGGGGGCGATCACCGCATCGGGAGCCGTCCATTCCAATGCCTCGGCGATCTCGTAGGCGAGTGTCTTGTGGCCCTCGACGGCGATGGGGTGACTCCCGACGGGAGGGTCGGCCGCGTTCGAGAGCGGCAGCCATCCCCACGCCTCGGCAACCTCCCGGTTCAGCAGCCAGCGCTCCTCCAGGGTGGTGGTCGTGACCACCATGGCGCCGAGGGCCCCGATGGTTCGGAGGATGATCCGCGGCGTGCTGGCCGTGGCGAAGACGACGCAGGGGATCCCGGCACGCGCCGAGTAGGCCGCCGCGGAGATCCCGGCGTTCCCCGACGACGAGACCGCGATGCCGGGGCGTCCCGCCACCATCGCCCAGGAGACGCCCACCGACGCCATCCGATCCTTGAACGAGCCGGTGGGGTTCTGCGACTCCATCTTCAGCATCAGCCGGGGCAGGCCGAGGGTCGCGCCGAGGCGCTCACAGCTCAGCAGGGGGGTCCGCCCCTCTCCCAGCGACACCGCGTTGCTCGAGGCGAGGGGAAGCGAGTCGGCGTACCGCCAGATGCCGTCGTGGCTCGCGCTCGGCGAATCCGCTCCGGGCTGCGGCGGTGCCGCGTACGTCACGGCGAGATTCGCTGCGACCTCGCCGGCGCACGCCGGACATCCCCAGTGGTCGCGGGTTGCCGGGTATGCGCGGCCACACCGGATGCACGCGAATCCGGTGAGCTCTGCCATCGCTGAGGCATCCGTCACGACGGGGCCACAGGGAGGCGGTCGCTCGCGACGGCGGCCGTGAGATCCACCTCCACCTTGGCCCCGCGCGGCAGCTGCGACACCTCCACGACGGTCCGGGCTGGGCGCGCCGCCCCCATGAACTCGGCGTAGACCTCGTTGAGCCGTGCGTACTCGGCAAGATCGGTCAGGTAGAGCGTGACCTTGATGACGTCGGCCGTGGTCCCCCCGACCGTGGCCAGCACCCCGAGGGCGTTGGCGAGCGCCTGGCGGGCCTGGGTGGGGACATCGGCGTCGGCGATGGCCCCGGTGGCGGGGTCGATCGGCAACTGACCCGACAGGAAGACCATGCGCACGTCAGGAGGTGTGACGACCAGGGGCGAGTAGTGTCCGATCGGTGCGGGGGTGGCCATGGCCTACGCAACCCCCCGCGCCTTCGAGGGCCGGCGGCACGCGGCGGATCCCGGCGCCGCGCCGTCCGTCTCCGGGGCGGCGGCCGGCCCCAACGGAAGTCGCTTCATGGTGGCCCTCCTGCCGTTGGCGCGCACTCCCGATGACTGCTCGCGGATCTCGCTCAGGTAGTTGTAGATCGTGTAGCGCGTGACCTGGAGAGCGCCGGCCACGTAGTCCACCGCGTCCCTGATGAGGAACACACCCCCCGCCTCGAGCTTCCTCACCACCTCCAGCTTGTGGGCACGCTGCATCAGCTCGACCCGGACGCCGATGCTCAGGATCGCCTGGTCGACCATGCTGGCGGTGAGGCTCTCGACCGAGGCCGGGAACGTCTCCTGGGCCGGCCCGGCGGCGTGCTCGGAGCCGGGCGTCGGGGCCGGCGCCCGGGCGGGGGCCCCGGTGGCGGGCAGGACCAGGGGCTGCATCTGCAGCCAGGCGGACTGGTCCGTGTTGATGCACAGGGACGCGATCGGGACTCCGTTCGCGTCCCTGACGAAGATGGTCGACGAGAGCAGGGGGACGCCGGCCCGCGTGCTGCTCCTGTAGCGGAGCAGGTCCTCGCCCCGCCCCCGCCGCGTCTCCTGGAGCAGGAGATCGGTGGCCGGCCCCCCGATGGACCGTCCGGTGACGCCACCGCTTATCGCAACGATCGAGTTGGGGAGCAATGCGAGATCGTGGACGACGACCTCGTTGCCGGGTCCCAGCGCCGTGGCGAGAGGCTCCACCAGGGATCGGAGCGTGGCCACCACCGCTTCCCGAGCGGCCGTCGATTCCCGCGCGGTGCTCCGGGCGAGCCGCGCGTGGTCTCGCTCGCCGGCGAGGGCAGGGGATCTCTGCTGTGCCACCTCGGTGCCTCGGATGCGCTGCGTCCTCGTCCGCGGGACTTGTGGTGGCGCGGGACATTACCAGTGGTTGTTGAAGCTGTCAAGTACTGGTTGAAACGTCGCACAGGGAGGGGACGGCGGCGGGGGAGGGGCTGCCGCGGGTCACGGGAGACCCTCAGCGCGGGGGGGGAGCCGCCCGCGCCTCTCCGCGGCCTCGCAGGCCAGGGCCTCCGTCGCCTCGGCGAGGTCCCACGCCGCCTCGAAAGCCCGCTCCAGCTCGGAGGCGGTGGGGGGCAGCCGGTACACGCGGTGGTGGCAGGCCTCCGAGAGGACGTTCCAGGCGAGAGTGACGCGGCCGCCGAGGTCCGGGTCGCCGAGGAGGGTGCCCACGCAGAGGACCTGGCAGCGACCGGAGGTGCGCTCCAGCCCCGGGGCCGTGGCCGCCCAGAGGCGTGCCATCGCGGCCTCCAGGGCCTGGCGGGTGAGGAGGGCGGCCGCCCTGGGCCACAGCCCGGCGGTGGCCTCCGTCTCGATGCGGGCCACATCGCGGGCGGCGGCGACCAGGGCGTGGGGGTCGCTCTCCTCAGCCACCGGCCGGCTCCGGCGGTGCGAGCAGCCGGGTCAGGGATTCGACCACCCTCACGAAGGCGGCGGGATCGCCGGGGATCGCCCCGCCGTGCGCGCCCCGGTTGCAGATGCGCAGCGTCTCGGCCGCGCCCGGCTCGTCGCGCGCCAGCCGGGGGACGACGTCGGCGGAGCGCGACGCGTCGCCGAAGAGCGCCAGGGCGAGGAGCATGAGGAGCGTGGTGGGACGCTCCAGCTCAGCCTCCACGTCCGCGAAGCGCCTGCCCTCCCGGCGCATCCTCTGCGCCACCGCCCGGGTGGCCGCCGCCTCCAGGGCCATGCGGCAGAAGCCCGCCACCACCCGGCGGGCCTCCGGGGGGAGCCCGTCGCTCCGGGCCACCGCCAGGGCGTCGTCGATGTGACGGCGCACCGGGCTGTCCAGCTCGCGCAGCTCGACGATCGATCCCTCGCGGCGCGCAACCTCGATCACCGTGGCGGGGAGGCGGAGGAACCGGACCGCCTCGGGCAGGCGCGTGTCGTGGGTGAGGACCACCACCTGGCGGTCCCGCGCCGCGGCCGCCAGCGCCGTCGCCAGCCCCTCGACCTTGGAGGGATCCATGGCCTGCACGGGGTCGTCGATGACCACGAAGCGAAATGGGGACTCGGGCTGGGACGCGCGGGGGAGGAAGAGCGAGAGGGCGAGGCAGTTCAACTCGCCCTGGCTCATCACCCCGAGGAGCGGCGCCGCCTCCCCGTCCACGCTCCCGTCGAGGACGAGCTGCCGCCGCGTGCTCGCCCCGGCGAGGCGCAGCACGCCCAGGCTCACGTTGCTGTCCTGGCGCAGGGCGCTCCAGTTGGCCTGGACCGCCTCGGCGATGGGGCGGAAGCGCTCGTCGCGCAGCTCGTCGTGGGCGTCGCGCAGCCACGTCTCGGCGGCGCGAACGGCGGGGACCCGCTCCGCGGCGGCCCGGGCGTCGCGCGCGGCCGGCAGCCACGTGACGAGGGTGTCGGCGATCGGTCGCCAGGTGCGCTGGCGCCGATCCAGCTCCTCCCTCGCGCTGCGGCGCAGCTCGGCGACGGCGGCGATGAGCTGCTGTCCCCGCTCCTGGAGGTGGGCGGCGAGCCGCTGGGCATCTCCACCCTCCGGGATCGCGCTCCAGCGCCGCCAGGCCTGCAGCGCCGGTTCCACGGGCACCCCGGGGTCCCCCGACTCCGTGAGCGGCGCGGGGACCGCCGTGACCAGCAGGGTCGCGCCGGCGATCGCCGCCTCCCGTCTCGCACGGGCCGCGCGCAGCGCCTCGGCATCCTCCCGCAGCGACCGAAGCCGCTCTCCCGTGTGCCGGCGCCACGCGTACGTCAGCACGCCCTCGGTCCCGCACACCGGGCAGGCGGTCTGACCGGCGGCGTGGGCGTGGACCTCGAGCGCCCTCTCCAGGAGGTCCGCCAGCTCGTCGGCGCGCGCGCCCTCGCCGCGCTGGAGCTCGGTCACCAGGCGGTCCGCGTCGCGCAGGCCGCGGACGGTCGCCTCCAGCTCCTCGCGTGCCAGCACGGGGAGCGCGGCCAGGTCGGAGAGCCGGCGCAGCGTGCTCCCCTCGTCCGCGGCGGCCTCCCCGCTCAGCGTCTCGCCGATGGCATCGAGGTCCCAGGGCCTGCTGCGCAGGGCCGCGAGCACCGTCGCGGCCCGCTCGTCGGCGGAGTCCTCGAGACGGCGGACCAGCGCGTCGACGGGGTCGCCGGCCGCTCTCACGGCGCGCTCCAGGTCGAGGCGGACCCCGCGAAGGGTCTCCTGGGCCGCCCTCAGGTCGCCCAGGCCGAGGATCCCGGCGAGGGCGTCGTACAGGTGCGACGGCGTGTCGTCCAGCGCGCTCTCCAGCTCGTGGTGGGAGAGCAGCGGCGGGTACGAGGCGAGGGGCTGCGCCCAACCGATGCTCTCCAGGGAGCGCTGCCGCCCGCCCACCGAGAGCGTCGACTCCTGGAGGCCGGCGCCGTCGTCCCAGCGGCGGCTCACGACGAGCGGCTCCCGGCGTCCGTCGGCGGCGAAGCGGGCCTCGATGACGGTGTGGCGATGGTGGAGGTTCCTCCAGCCGTCGCGCCACACCGGGGAGCGCCTGTCCCAGCGCCGGTTGGTCCCGAGGAGGAGGATCTCGAGCGCCTCGGAGAAGGAGGACTTGCCGGACCCGTTGCGCCCCACGACCAGGGTGAGGCCCGGGGCCGGGTGGAGGCGGAGGGTGGCGCGCTCGCCGATGCCGCGGAACCCCTCGACGGTGATGGCGGCGAGGTGCACGGGATCGGGCGCCCGGGACGCCGCGGGCTCGGTGGTGGCACCGCCGCCGTCCTCTCCCTCGAGGACCCCCAGGACCGCCTCGCGGCCGCGGAACGCCGCGAGGACCAGGGGGGCCGACGTCCCGGTGGCCGGGTGCGCCTCCCAGCGGGCGGCGACGAGCGAGAGGAGCGCCGCGTCGGGCACGGGTCGGGATTGTAGGGAGGGTGGCCGGCCGCCAGGGGCCCGGACCGCGCATGCGGGCCCGGGCTCGGAGGCGCAGCGGACGCTCATGGAGGGCGGAGCGGTGTGCGATGCTCTGGGTCGGAGGCCGCGGCGGGAGCGGAGCGCCCGGTACCGGGAGGAGCACAGAGGCGGCACCGCGTGGAGCGGGCCGGCCAGCACCGGGTGATCCGGCCGCTCCCCCGGGGTGAGCTCATCCGGGACCGGTCGCGCGGCGAGTGCATCCATCGGAGGCGAGGAGCCATGGCCAACCAGGTGTTCGAAGCGGTGCGGACGGTGCTCGCGATCCGCGCCTATCAGGACCGTCCGGTGCCGGATGAGGTGATCACGCGGATCGTGGAGGCCGGCCGTCTGTCGGCCAGCTCGCTCAACCTGCAGCCGTGGCACTTCGTGGTGGTCCGGGACCGCGAGGGCCTGCGTGCGCTGGGCCGGCTGGTCAGCACCGGGCCGTACACGGCCCAGGCCGCGTTCGCGATCGTCGCCGCCTACGAGCGGTCCAGTCCCTACGGTGTCTCCGACGTGAGCCGCGCCATCCAGACGATGATCCTCACCGCCTGGGCCGAGGGGGTGGGGTCCAACTGGACGGGCTTCGGCGGCCTGGAGGAGGTGCGCGAGCACGTCGGCCTCGACCCGAGGTACGAGGTGCTGGCGGTGGTGCCCTTCGGGTACCCGGCGGGCCGGGTGGGTCTGGGCAGGAAGAACCGCCGGCCGATCGGCGAGGTGGTCTCGGCGGAGCGAGCGGGCACGCCCTTCGGCGAGTAGGCGCGCGGCGGCGCCCGCCCGGGCACGGCATGGTACGCTTCGGTCACCCACCTCCTGTGAGTGGTCGCTCGTGGTCTCTTCTCCTTCTCGAACGGACGCGCAGCGTTCGGTTGCACGTTGGAGAAGGCAAGGAGGGCGTCCCGGTGAACGGTATCGTCAAGAAGGTCGTGAACGAGCGCGGCTTCGGATTCATCGCGGCCGACGATGGAGAGGAGTACTTCTTCCATCGCAGCGGACTGGACAGCTCGCTCAACTTCGACCAGCTCGCCGCGGGTGACCGCGTGGCCTTCGAGGTCGAGCGCAGCGTCAAGGGACCGCGCGCGGCGCAGGTCCGCGCCGCCTGACCCCTCGCGGAGAGGAGGCTTCCGGTCCCGGTGCCGCGCTCGGCGACGGGATGGGAGTGCATGGCGCCGCGACGGTGAGCCGGCATCCGCAACGTCCCGCCCCTGCCTGAGCCCGCTTCCAGACGGGGACGGTGATGGAGGACGGCCCTCTCCGTGCTCCCGGCCCACGGCGTTGGGGTCGGGAGCACGGGCGGCGAGGGCCGGTCGCCCGTTCGCCCGGGTCGGGATCACCGTGAGGGGCTGTCCCCAGGCGGCTCGGCCGCCGGCCGCCACTCTCGCCGGATCAGCCCGTAGACCCACGAGCTCGAGACCTCGCCGTCCACGACGCAGTCCTCGCGCAACGTCCCCTCGCGCACGAAGCCCAGCTTCTCCAGCACGCGGGCGGATGCCACGTTGCGCGTATCGGTCTCAGCCTGGACGCGATTCAGGTCCAGCGTGTCGAAGGCCCACCGCAGCACCGCGCGTGCGGCCTCCGTCGCGTAGCCGTGGCCCCACGCCGCGCGATCGAAGCAGTAGCCGAGCGACGCGCTGCGATGGTCGGGATTCCACCGGTTCAGGCTGCACCAGCCGATGAACGCCGTGTCGCCGGCGCGATCCACGGCGAGCCGCACCCCGGTGCCCTCCTCCGCCATCTGCCGGCAAGCGGCGATGAACCGCTCGGCGCGCCCGCGCTCGTTCCACGGCGGTGCATCCCAGTAGCGGAGCACGCGCGGGTCGCTGTGCAGCGCGAAGAGATCGTCCGCATCGGCATCGTCGAAGGGACGCAGTCGCAGCCGAGCGGTGCTCAGCGTGGGCGTGGGCAGCGGTGCCGGCGTGATGATCCCTCCCGTGGTCGGCGGCAGCACGTCATGCGTGCGCCCATGGTACAGGGGGCTGGGTGGCCCACCGCCCAGCTCGACGCCTTCCAACCCGAGGGCCGCCACGCCACCGTCGCGCTCGGCGAAGCCCCCCATGGGCGGCTGCACCCGGGTATCCGCGGGGCGCGACTCCAAGTCCTTCGGGGTCGAGGCGGGGTTCACGTACGACGATGCCAGGCCGATCGAACCCCGCGGGAGCCTACAGAAGTGCGCGGATCTCCAGGAGCTCGTCTCGCATTGCGGCCGCACTTTGGAATCGATCTCTCCGGTCGGGAGCGCAGGCCTTGGTGAGGAAATGGGCCAGGCGAGGAGGGAGGTCGGGGCGGAGCTGCTGGGGGTCGAGAGGGATCGCGTCAACCATCGGCTTGGCACCGGGATAGGGGTGTTGGCCGTCACACAGCAGCTTCCACAGGACGACACCGATCGCGAACAGGTCAGTTGATACATCCCAGCGAGTGAGAAGGGAATCCGGCGCCTGATACGCGGGCGTACCGGACTGGGTCCTCACAGTCTCGCCGACCCGCGATGCTATGTTGAAGTCCAGCAACCGTGCGCCCTTCCTGGTGAGCATGATGTTACTGGGTTTGAGGTCACGATGAACAAGTCCCGCGTCCTGAAGGCGCTGGAGCTCGGAGAATTCGTCAGCGGACAGATCTGATCGCGTTCCCTTCTCCTTCAGCGTCTCGATGCGTTGGATGTCCGGATGTATCGCCACCACGGCATCGAGCACATCCAATAACAGACCCACCGCCTCACGGTCTGGAAGGCGAGCTTGGCCCTCCGCATACTTGGTGAGAGGCTCGCCATCGATGAACTCGGTGACCAGGTACCATTCGCCGGCGTCGGTCTTGTCGGCCCAGAACACTTCGACGACGCGCGGGTGGCGGATCTTCCTCAGAGCGCCGAGCTCGCGTCGGACAGCCTCATAGCCGGCCGCATTGTCGAACAGCTTGAGCGCTCGTTCCTCGCCTTCCACGGTGTCCCGGACACGGTAGACGCGTGAATACCCGCCCTGCCCCAGGAGGTCAAGCACATCAAAGCGGCCCCCGATGACGTCGCCGGGCGAGTAGCGGGTCGGCTGCACCTGAGCGGCGAGCCTGAGCTCGGCGGGATCAGGGGTGGGGAAGTCGATACTGCTGGACGCCTGATCCGGGCGATGTTTGGCGAGGTCCGCCCGGATCTCGAGGAGGGAGTTGAGCACGCTCTCGGCGTCCGAGGGCCGATCGTCGGGATCGTTGGAAAGAAGTCGGGAGAGGAGACGAGCGAAGGAGCGTGGCAGATCCGGGCGTGTGGCGCACAGGGCTTCCGGCTGACGCGGAGTCGTGTCCGGGCCGGCGGCGGCTGTGAAGAGGACGCCTCCGAGCGAGAACAGATCGGAACGCTCATCGATCGGGCCTCCGGTGCTCTCTTCGGGAGCCGCATAGCTGCCGTTTGTCAACGGACGGAGGCGAGGGGGGACGTCCGCAGCGAGTATCGCGGTGTCGAAATCGCCGATGTGGGCGGCGAGGCGTTCGTCGAGCCAGACGTTCTTCGGGCACAGGTCCCGGTGGATGATTCCCCGCCCGTGAAGGTGCGAGAGGGCACGGCAGAGCTGGCGTCCGAGGCGGAGTATGTCCTCCCCACGGAGCATCTGCCCTCGGGAACGCAGCTGCACGAGGTGATCGAGCAGCGTGCCACCGGGGAGATACTCGAACACCATGTAGTGTTGGGTTCCGACCGTCCCGGTGTCGTAGGGGGTGACGATGTTGTCGTGGCGGCCGACCGCGCCGAGAACTCGCATCTCCTGCTCGGCCGCGGTCGGATCCTGCTCCCAGGCGTGCCGCTTGAGCAGGGCGAGGGACACATCGCGGTACATTCGGCCGTCGTGGGCGAGATAGACGACCTTCCGGTGGCCCTCGCCGAGGCGGGATCTGATCCGATACCGCCCGGCGAACACGTCACCCGGCTTCAGGGTTGGCGCCGTCTCCGGTGTGGTCACGGGTGGGCCCCGACACTCTCCACTGCCTGCCGATTGGGGGAGTATGGCGCGGATCTGGCGGAGATGGAAGGGTTCGTAGAGGCCCCGGGGATGGTGGGCGGTGAAGGGTCGCGCAATTCAGAGACCGCTGGATGGCGCCCCCTGCAGGACTCGAACCTGCGACCCGCCGCTTAGAAGGCGGCCGCTCTATTCCGCTGAGCTAAGGGGGCCGGCCCGGCCAGTGTACCCGCACCCGCGCCAGGGCCCCCCGCCCGGCTCCGGGTGCCGCGAGGCGGCCCCGGTATAATCGCGGGACGCCCCCCGGGGGGCCACCCGCGGTGGCAGTAGCTCAGCTGGTTAGAGCGCCTGACTGTGGATCAGGAGGTCGAGGGTTCGAATCCCTCCCGCCACCCCACCCGGGGTGCCCCGGTGACCACGGCTCGTCCGGGCGGGGGACGGCGCGAACCATGGTGCGGCCCTGCAGGGCGATGGCCTGCACGCGTCCGAATGGGGGACGGCTCGGCTGCGGCCGCGCGGCGGTCCCGTGACCTCCGTCGACCCGGATTGGACCAACGTGTGATGGATGACCTCCTGGCGGCTCCCACCACCGGCCCGGTGGTGGCCGCCCCGGCTCCGCGACACGACGCGCGTGATGTCGCGGCCGCGGCGCTGGGCTCGACCGCCACGGCGCTCAGCGTCTTCCTGGTCGGGTCCCTCGCGGTGCAGATCGGCCGCTCCATCGACCTGAGCGTCAGCGCTCTCGGTGCCGCGGTGAGCCTCTGCTACCTGGCTTCCGCCGCCGCCGCGGTGCCCTCGGGACGGCTCGCGGACCACATCGGCGGAGCCCGGACCATGCGGCTGGCGGCGGGCCTCGCCGCCGTGGCCGCCGCCCTGGTCGCCGCGCTCGCCGGCTCCTTCGTGACCCTCGTGGCGTTCCTGATGCTGGCCGGCGTCGCCTCCGCCGCGATGCAGCCCGCCACCAACCTGCTCCTGGTCCGCCGCATCCCCGAGCGGCATCAGGGTCTGGCGTTCGGGGTCAAGCAGTCGGCGGTCCCCCTGGCCACGCTGCTCGGGGGCCTGGCCGTCCCCGGCATCGGCCTGACCATCGGCTGGCGCTGGGCCTTCGCGGCTGCGGCCGGGGTCGCGGTGCTCGCCGTCACCCTGAGCCCGCGCTCCCGGGGGTCGCTCGCCGCGCACCGCCGATCTCGGCGCGCTCCGAGGGGGAAGCCCGAGCCGCTGGGACCGCTCCTGGTCCTGAGCGTCGGTTTCGCCCTCGGGGTCTTCGCGGCGACGGGCCTCACCACCTTCCTCGTCGTGTCCGCGGTGGCCGCCGGGCTGAGCAGGGCCGGCGCGGGTCTGGTCGCCGCCCTCGCCGGCGCCGCCGCCGTGTCCGTCCGGATCGCGGCCGGGGCCCGGGCGGATCGCAGGGGTCACTCCCACCTCCGCGTGGTGGCCGGCATGCTCGCCTGCGGGACGGCCGGCTACCTCGCCCTCGCCGCGGGCTCGGCGCTGCGGATCCCCCTCCTGTTCGTGGTGGGCGCGGTGGTCACCTTCGGAGCCGGCTGGGGCTGGAACGGTCTGTTCAACTTCGCCGTGACCCGCAGCCATCTCCGAGCGCCGGCCCGGGCCACCGGCATCACCCAGGCCGGGAACCGCCTCGCCGGGGTGCTGGGCCCGCTCTCCTTCGGGCTGGTCGCGACCCACGCCGGCTACGCGGTGGCCTGGATCATGTGCGCGGGGGCCGTGCTGGCCGCCGCGCTGGTGGTGCTCGCCGGCCGGCGGATGCTGCGGGCACGGCGGCTCGAGCCGTTCCCGGGGGACGCCGCGCCGTAGGCGGGCGGAGGCGCCCCGGGGTGGCCCCCGGGCTCACGGCCCCGCGGTCGGGCTCCTCCAGAGCCCGCGCCGGAGCATCACGTCGCGCAGCAGCGAGGGCCGGTCGCTCATGATCCCGTCGACCCCGAGGTCGAGCAGGCGCCCCATCTCGGACCGGGTGTCGATCGTCCAGACGTGGACCTGGACGCCCGCCCGGTGCGCCGCGCGGACAAACGCCTCGTCCACCACCCGCACCCCCCACTGCCGCACCGGCACCTGGGCGCAGTCCCCTCCCAGGGTGGGGAAGCGGCCGCGCAGCGAGGCGGTCCGCGCCGCGGCCACGGCCCCCCGCCCCATCGAGGTGCAGAGGCGCCCGCCGGAGAGGCGGCGCACCCGGCGGAGGCGGGCGTCGGAGAAGGAGCCCACGCAGACGCGATCCCAGGCGTCGAGGCGCGCCACCAGGGCGACCAGGGGGCCGACCACCGCCTCGGTCTTGGCGTCCACATTGATCCGCACATCGGGCCAGGCGCCGATCACCTGCTCCAGGGTGGGGATGCGCACCCCCCGGCCGCGGAGCGGAAAGCTGCGCCCGGCGTCCAGGGAGAAGCGGTGGGCGGCGTCCGCGCGCCTCACCTGGGCCAGGGAGTGGTCGGCGACCCTGCCCGTGAGGTCGGTCACCCGATCGAGGACCTCGTCGTGGAAGGCGACGACCACCCCATCTCGGGTCAACTGGGCGTCGGTCTCGAGGTACCGGTAGCCGAGGTCGACCGCCGCCTGGAATGCCTCCAGGGTGTTCTCCGGGTGCTCCTTGGAGCCGCCCCGGTGGGCGATGCCGAAGGGGGTGGGGGAGTCCAGGTAGGGTCGGGCCGCCACCCCGCGGAGCGTAGCAAGCCGCCGGCAGTCCGGCGTCGCGGCCCGATTCCGGTAATCTGCGAAGCACGATGAGGAGTCCCCGGGCGCTCACGCACACCCTCGGGGCCTCCATGGTGTGCGCCGTGGGCCTCACCGGCCGGGGGTGGTTCCATGCCTGATCCCCGCGGCTTCATGACCCATGATCGGCGGTCCCCGGCGCGCCGTCCCCTCGAGGTGCGCCTGCGCGACTGGCGCGAGGTGTACGAGCCCACCCCGCGGGAGGAGACGGCCGCCCAGGCCCAGCGCTGCATGGGCTGCGGAACCCCCTTCTGCCACAGCGGCTGTCCGCTGGGCAACCTCATCCCGGAGTGGAACGACCTCGTGTACCGGGGGGACTGGCGGGAGGCCTCGGAGCGCCTGCACGCCACCAACAACTTCCCCGACTTCACCGGGCGCCTCTGCCCGGCCCCATGCGAGCCCGCCTGCGTGCTCGCCATCAACGACCAGCCGGTGACCATCGAGGCCATCGAGAAGCAGATCGCGGACGTTGCCTGGAGCGAGGGCTGGGTGGTGCCCCGGCCGGCCCAGCAGCGGACCGGCAGGCGGGTCGCGGTGATCGGGTCGGGGCCGGCGGGGCTGGCCGCGGCCCAGCAGCTCGCCCGGGCCGGGCACCACGTGGTCGTGTACGAGCGGGCGGACCGGCCCGGGGGCCTGCTCCGCTACGGGATCCCCGAGTTCAAGCTCGAGAAGCGGGTGCTGGAGCGCCGCCTCGCCCAGATGCGCTCCGAGGGGGTCGCCTTCGAGACCGGGATCGAGGTGGGCCGGGACCTCCACGCCGGCGAGCTGCGCTCCCAGGTGGACGCGCTGGTGCTGGCGGGCGGCTCCACCGTGCCCCGGGACCTCCCCGTCCCCGGCCGCGACCTGGGCGGCGTCCACCACGCGATGGAGTACCTCACCCTGAGCAACCGGGTGCAGGAGGGGGACCTCACCGAGTCCCCGATCTCCGCCGCGGGACGCCGTGTCGTGATCATCGGCGGCGGCGACACCGGCGCGGACTGCCTCGGCACGGCCCACCGGCAGGGGGCCACGGCCGTCCTCCAGCTCGAGATCATGCCCCGGCCACCCGAGCTGCGCGACCCGAGCACGCCGTGGCCGCTCTGGCCGCTGCAGCTGCGTTCGTCCGCCGCGCACGAGGAGGGGGGCGAGCGGCTCTGGTCGGTGTCCACCCAGCGCTTCCTGGGTGACGCGGAGGGGCGGGTGGCGGCCCTGGAGCTCGCCGACTGCGCCCTCAGCGTGGAGGGCGGGAGGCCCCGTTTCGAGGTGGTGGAGGGGACCGAGCGCCGCGTCCCCTGCGACCTGGTCCTGCTGGCCCTCGGGTTCAGCGGGCCCGAGCGGTCTCCGCTGCTCGAGCAGCTCGGGGTTGCGCTCGGCCCCCGGGGAACGGTGGCCCGTGACGACGGTTGGGCGACCAACCAGGACGGGGTGTTCGTCTGCGGCGACATGGGCCGCGGCCAGAGCCTGATCGTCTGGGCGATCGCCGAGGGTCGCAGCTGCGCCGCGGCGGTCGACCGCCACCTGATGGGGACCACCGTGCTTCCGGCACCGCTGGACCGCATGGCGGGCGCGCTCGCCCGCTGACGGGACGCCCGCCGGCCCGGGGCCGCGGCGGGGGGCGCAGGGCGGCAGGCGCCCGATCCCGAGCGCTGCGGAGAAACGGGATGCGGTACAGGCCCGTTAGGGTGGGCATGCAGAGCGGGGCCGGTGGGCTCCGCCGGGGCGGGGGAGGCGCGCTCCTCCGCGACCAGGAAGGGAGGTCACGCACGGGTGCTGATCGAGATCCTTGCCTTCTTTGCCATCGCCGCCGGGCTGGCCACGGTGGCCTGCCTGCTGCCCCGGGCGCCGGCGGCGCCGTGGCCGCTCGCGGTCCCCGCCGGGCTCGCCATCCTGGCGGGGAGCGGGTTCCTCACCGCCGTCATCACGGGGGACCCGGCGGCGGGAAGGGTGCTCGGGGTCGCCGGCCTCGCCGCCTGGGTGGCGGGCCGGTTCCTGCTGCGGCACTGGCAGGGGCTCGCAACCCTCATGTTCGCGATGCTCACCCTCGCCGCGCTGAGCTACGTCGCCTACGCCTGCGGTCTGACCGCGGCGCAGACCACGGGACCCGTGTTTGCCCTTGCCTCCAGCCTCCTTCTCCTCCTCGAGGTCGCGGCCCTCGCGCTGAGCCTCTCCTACGCGTTCGAGATGCTCGATGTCCTCGGCCGGCGCGGGACCCCGCCGCCGCCGCCCGGGACCGGGCCGCCTCCCCTGGTCGCCATCCAGGTCCCCACCTACAACGAGCCCGTTGAGGTGGTGCAGCGCACCCTCGAGGCGCTGGCCCGTCTCGACTACCCGGCGTACATGGTCCAGGTGGTCGACAACAACACGCCCGACCCCAGGGTGTGGGGGGCGCTGGAGGCGGTCTGCGAGAGGCTGGGGCCGCGCTTCCAGTTCATGCACCTGGAGCGGTGGCCGGGGTTCAAGGCGGGAGCCCTCAACGAGGCGACGCGGCGCCTGCCCGCCGAGGTCGAGGTGATCGGGGTGGTCGACGCCGACTACGAGGTCCATCCGGGGTGGCTGATGGGCACGGCCCCCCACTTCGCGGACCCGCACGTCGCGTTCGTCCAGGCGGCGCAGCACTATCGCGACTGGGAGGATGACGCCTACCTGCGCGGGCTCTTCTTCAGCTACCGCTACTTCTTCGACGTGACCATGCCCTCGCGGGCACACCGCAACGCGATCATCTTCTGCGGCACCATGGGTCTGATCCGGCGCACGGTGCTGGAGGCGGCCGGGGGATGGGATCCGACCTGCATCACCGAGGACGCCGAGTGCAGCCTGCGCATGCTCGCCCTGCCCGGCGAGATGACCGGCGTCTACGACCCCCGGCCGTGGGGCGCGGGGCTGATGCCGCTGAGCTTCGACGGGCTCAAGAAGCAGCGCTTCCGCTGGGCCCTCGGCGGCATCCAGATGCTGCGCACGCACTGGCGCGAGGTGCTGCCGTTCGCGCGGCACCGGCTCCGGCTCAGCACCGCCCAGCGAGTCCACTTCCTGCTCGGCTCCGCGCAGTGGTTCGGGGATCTCCTCACCGCCCTGTTCACCCTGATCCTGGTGGTCACCGCGGCGGCGGCCGCCGCGCACCACCCGCTCCCCGTCCGGCAGATGGCCGGGGCCGTGCTGGCCGTGCCCCTGGTCTTCCTCGTGACCGGGGTGCTGCGCGCCCTCTGGGCGCTGCGCCGGACCACGGGGTGCACCTGGGGGGACGCGCTGCGCGCGCTGCGCGTCTGGTTCGCCCTCTCCTGGGTCGTGTCTCTGGCCTGCCTGCGCGGCGCCGTGAAGCGCGGTGCCGCCTTCCTGCGAACCCCCAAGGTGACCCAGGGCGGCCGGGTGCTGAGGGGCATCCGCTACAGCGCCGCGGAGAGCACCATCGCCGTCGCCGTGGTCCTCGCCGTCGCGGCGATGCTGGTGCGGGCGCTCAGCCTCTCCACCATCCTCCTCGCGATCCTCCTGCTCTTCGAGGCCTTCGTCTACTCCAGCGCGCCGTGGGCGGCCGTCTCCGCCGAGAGGATCACCATGACGCCGGCGCGCCGCGCCTTCCTGCTCTCGCCGCAGTCGACGGGGGACCGGCCCTCGATGGCGCCGCTGCTCACCGCCCTCGGCGCCGGCGGCGTGGTGGCCGCGGCCGTGGCGATCGTCGTCGCCGCCGTGGGGGCCGCTCCGTCCACGTCTCCGGGCACGCGTTTCCCGAACATCCCTCCGATCGGCGGGGCGGCCACCCCGGCGCCGGCGGCAACCCCGAGCCCGGCGTCCACCCCGCGGGACACGCCGTCCCCTGCGGCCTCGCCCAGCCCGTCCCCGTCGCCGTCGGCCTCCCCGTCGGCGTCTCCGTCTCCATCGGCGTCGGCGTCCCCCTCCCCGTCGGCGTCCCCGTCGCCGTCGGCCTCCCCGTCGGCCTCTCCGGCGGCGTCGCCCACGCCACGCCCGTCCCTCCGGTCGACCCCACCGTCGTCACCCCCCGCCGCGCGGCCGTGAGGCCATCACCCCGCGCGGCGCTCACCGCCCAGCGCGCGGCCGTGAGGCCATCACCCCGGGCGGCGCTCACCCCCAGCGCGCGGCCGCGAGGCCATCACCCCGCGCGGCGCTCACCGCCCAGCTCGGCGCCCCGCGGCGCGCTCGCGCTCAGGCCGGGACGTCGATGCGCGCCTTGAGGCTCAGCACCCGGCGCAGCTCGTTGGGCATCACCTTGACGAAGGAGCCCAGGCTTCGCCTCCAATCCTGGAGCATGCGCCCCGCGAGGTTGCTGCCGGTCAGGTCACGGTGCCGGCGCACCAGCTGGTGCACCAGCTCGGCGTCCTCGCGGTCCAGCTCCTCGAGCCCGACCATGCTGAGGTTGCAGCGCTCCTGCAGGCGCCCGTCGACGTCGACGACGTAGGCGATGCCCCCGCTCATCCCGGCCGCCAGGTTGCGACCGGTGCGGCCCAGGATCACCACGCGCCCACCGGTCATGTACTCGCAGGCATGGTCGCCCGTGCCCTCCACCACGGCCACCGCCCCGCTGTTGCGGACCGCGAAGCGCTCCCCGGCGACGCCGTTCACGAACAGCTCTCCCGAGGTTGCCCCGTAGAGGGCGACGTTGCCGATCACGACGTTCTCCTCCGCGGCGCGCGAGGTCCCCCGCGGGGAGGCGATCACGAGCCGGCCGCCCGAGAGGCCCTTGCCCACGTAGTCGTTGGCCTCGCCGCGCAGGGTCAGCGTGATCCCGTGCGCCAGCCAGGCGCCGAACGAGCCCCCCGCCGATCCGTGGAGGTCGATGCGAACGGTGTCGTCGGGAAGGCCGTGCTCCCCGTAGCGGCGCGCCACCGCGCCGCTCAGCATCCCGCCCACGGTGCGGTCGACGTTGCGCACCCGGAGCTTGAGGCGCACCGGATCCCCGCCCTCCAGGGCGGGCGATGCCAGCTCGACGAGGCGCTGGTCCAGCACATCCTCCAGGTGGTGCTCCTGGGACCGCGTGTGGTGCATCTCCTCGGGGGGCACCTCGGCGCGCCGCAGCACCGCGGTGAGGTCGAGCAGGCGCGCCTTGCGGTGCTCGATGCCGTCGCGCACCCGCAGCAGGTCGGCTCGACCGATGAGCTCCTCGAAGCGGCGGTACCCGAGCGCCGCCATCCGCTCGCGGACGTCCTCGGCGACGAGGAACATGAAGTTGATCACGTGCTCGGGGGTGCCCGCGAAGCGCCTGCGCAGCTCCGGGTCCTGGGTCGCGATCCCCACCGGGCAGGTGTTGAGATGGCAGACCCGCATCATGATGCAGCCCGCGGCGATGAGCGGGGCGGTGCTGAAGCCGAACTCGTCGGCCCCCAGCATGGCGCCGATCAGCACGTCGCGTCCGGTCTTGAGCTGCCCGTCCACCTGGACCACCACCCGGCTGCGCAGTCCCTGGTCGACCAGCACCTGCTGGGTCTCGGCGAGCCCCAGCTCCCAGGGGATCCCGGCGTGCTTGATCGAGGAGATGGGCGACGCGCCGGTCCCCCCCTCGTAGCCGGCGATGACGATGTGATCGGAGCGGGCCTTGGCGACGCCCGCCGCGACCGTGCCCACCCCGACCTCGGAGACGAGCTTGACGCTCACGCGCGCCGGCGGGTTGGCCATCTTGAGGTCGTGGATGAGCTGGGCGATGTCCTCGATGGAGTAGATGTCGTGGTGGGGTGGCGGGGAGATCAGGCCCACGCCGGGCGTCGAGTGGCGGAGGCGGGCGATGACCTCGTCGACCTTGTGCCCGGGGAGCTGCCCGCCCTCTCCCGGCTTGGCGCCCTGCGCGATCTTGATCTGCAGCTCGTCGGCGTTCACCAGGTAGGTGGCCGTCACCCCGAAGCGTCCCGATGCCACCTGCTTGATGGCGCTGCGCCGGTTGTCGCCGCTGGCGTCGACGACGAAGCGCTCGGGGTCCTCACCGCCCTCGCCGGTGTTGGACTTGCCGCCGATCCGGTTCATGGCGATCGCCAGGGTCTCGTGCATCTCGCGCGAGATCGCACCGAACGACATCGCCCCGGTGCAGAAGCGGCGCACGATCTCCCGCGCCGGCTCGACCTCCTCGACGGGGACCGGGTCGCGGTCGGAGACGAGCTCGAGGAGGCCGCGCAGGGTGCGCAGCGCCTGGGTCTCCTCGACCGCCTCCGCGTAGCTGCGGTAGCGCTCCGCGCCGCCGCCCCTCACCGCGTCCTGGAGAAGGCTGATGGTCGCGGGGTTCCAGTTGTGCGCCTCGCCGTCGCGCCGCCACTGGTACTCGCCGCCGGTGCGGAGGCTCAGCGCGTCCGAACCCCGCTCGGGGAAGGCGCCGCGGTGGCGCATCAGGGTCTCCTCGGCGATCACGTCCAGGCCCACCCCGCCGATCCGCGAGGCGGTCCCGGTGAAGTAGCGGTTGATCACCTCGGGCGCGAGGCCCACCGCCTCGAAGATCTGTGCCCCGCAGTAGGACTCGATGGTGGAGATGCCCATCTTGGAGATGACCTTGCGCAGGCCCTTGTAGAGGGCGTGGAGCAGCCGCTCCTTGGCCCGGACCACGTCGGTGCCGGCGGGGAGCAGGCCCCGGCGCTGCAGCTCGGCCGCGGTCTCCAGGGCGAGGTAGGGATTCACGGCCTCGGCGCCGTACCCGACCAGGAGGGCGACGTGCATCACCTCGCGCGCCTCCCCGGTCTCGACGACCAGGCCCACCGCGGTCCGCGTGTGCTCTCGGACCAGGTGGTGGTGCACCGCGGCGGTGGCGAGCAGCGCCGGTATGGGGGCGTGGTTGGCGTCCACGTGGCGGTCGGAGAGCACCAGAACGCTGTAGCCCTCGCGGATCTTCTCCGAGGCCAGCGTGCAGATCCGCTCCAGCCCGCGCCGCAGCCCCTCCGCCCCGTCCTCGCCGTGGAAGGTCGTCGAGATCGTCGCCGTCGGGAACTGGCGCTGGGTGACGTGCCGGATCGTCTCCAGGTCGGCGTTGCTCAGGATGGGGGTGGGCAGCTCCAGCTTCTTGGCCTGCGTGGGCCCCTGCTCCAGGAGGTTGCCGCCCGCCCCGAGGCTCGTGGCGAGCGACATCACGAGCTCCTCGCGGATGGGGTCGATGGGCGGGTTGGTCACCTGGGCGAAGAGCTGCTTGAAGTAGCTGAAGAGGCTGACCGGGCGCTCGCTGAGCACGGCGAGGGGCGCATCGTTTCCCATCGAGCCCACCGGCTCCTCGCCGTCCCGCGCCATCGGCGCGAGCAGCATCCGCAGCTCCTCCTCCGTGTACCCGAAGATGCGGTGGCGGACCAGCAGCGTGCCGGGGTCGGGGTCGGGCGGCTCGGCCACCCTCTCCAGCTCGTCGAGGCGGACCGTTCCCTGGCGGATCCATTCGCGGTACGGGTGGCGCCGGCTCAGGACGCTCTTCACGGCGTCGTCGTCGAGGATCTCGCCCGCCTCGGTGTCGACGAGGAGCAGGCGCCCCGGTTCCAACCGCCACTTCTTGCTGATCCGCTCCTCGGCGATCGGCAGGACCCCGACCTCGGAGGCCATCACCACCAGGCCGTCGTCGGTGACCAGCCAGCGCGCGGGGCGCAGGCCGTTGCGGTCGAGGGTGGCGCCGATCAGCCGGCCGTCGGTGAAGGCGATCGCGGCGGGTCCGTCCCAGGGCTCGATGAGCGAGGAGTGGAACTCGTAGAAGGCGTGGCGCTCCTCATCCATCAGCGGGTTCCGGTCCCACGCCTCGGGGATCATCATCATGATCGCGTGCTCGACGGAGCGTCCCGCCATGGTGAGCAGCTCCAGGGCGTTGTCGAACTGCGACGAGTCCGAGCCCAGCTCGTCGATCACGGGGCGGAGCTTGCTGATGTCGGCGCCGTAGAGCGGGCTGCGGAACCTTGATTGGCGGGCGCGCATCCAGTTGACGTTGCCGCGCAGGGTGTTGATCTCGCCGTTGTGGGCGCTGAGGCGGAACGGCTGGGCGAGGTCCCAGCGCGGCAGCACGTTGGTGGAGAAGCGAGCGTGCACCAGGGCCAGCCGAGACGCCACCTCGCGCGCACGCAGGTCGGGGTAGAAGTCGGGGATCTGCTCGGCCGTGAGCATCCCCTTGTAGACCACGGTCCGGCTGCTGAGGCTCGCCAGGTGGAAGCGATCGCGGGTGAGGCCGACGGAGTCGCTGCGCCTCTCGATGACCCGGCGCACCACGTACAGGCGGCGCTCCAGGGGGTCGCCGTCCAGCCCGAAGGAGGCGACGAAGAACTGGCGGATCACGGGCATCCCCGCGAGCGCGGTGGGGCCCAGGCATCCCGGATCCACCGGCACGTCCCTCCAACCCAGAAGGCGCAGTCCCTCGTCATGGCAGGCGGAGGCCACCATCGCCTCGCAGTCGGCGCGTGACCCGGCGTCCCGGGGCAGGAAGGCCATGCCCAGCCCGTAGGCGCCGGCGTGGGGGAGGTCCAGCCCGGCCTCGGCGCGCAGCAGGGCATCGGGCACCTGGATGAGGATGCCGGCGCCATCGCCGCTCAGCGGGTCGGCCCCCACGGCGCCGCGGTGGCCCAGGTTGCGCAGCGCCTCCAGGCCGGAGGTCACGATCCGGTGGGTCGGTTCCCGCCGCAGGCTGGCGACGAACGCCACGCCGCAGCTGTCATGGTGCAGGCGTGGGTCGATCAGGCCGCGCACCCGGTGCGGCGCGCGCCGGTGCTCGTCGAGGCCGGGGTGCGGAGGCATGAGAGGCTGAGGGCGCTCCCGTGGTCGGGGCTGGCGGACGACCCGCTCGCCGCCGCCGCGCGACCCTGGGGGACCTCCGGGCTGCGCGGGACAGCGTGGGTTTGACCCCCGAATGTACCAGGAACCGCGGGTGAGGCGCCAGGCCGAGGGCATCCGCGAGGCGGGCGATCCCGCCCGCACCCGTCCCGCGCAGGCGCCGCGGCACCGCGAAGACCCGCGAAGCGGACGATCGTTTAGCCTACGCGGCGCACATGGCTGCCGAGGCTCCGCCCGCCGTCGCGCGCCCCCACCGCGAGGGGCTGGGGACATGGGGCAGGCTTCGCCGGGCCACCCCCTGGTGGGCCCAGCCGCTGACCGTCGTCGCGGCGCTGGCAGCCTTCACCGGTTACTCGATCTGGACCTCGTTCTTCGGCCCGGGGCCAAACCACGTCGCCGAGGCCGGACCCTACCTCTCGCCCTTCTTCTCGCCGCTCTGGTGGAAGACGGGGCCGGTCACGCCCGCCCTCTGGGTCCTCTGGTCACCGCTCGGGTTCCGGGCCACCTGCTACTACTACCGCAAGGCCTACTACCGCTCCTTCTTCTGGGACCCACCGGCCTGCGCGGTCGGCGAGATCCGCCGCCGCTACCGCGGCGAGACGCGGCTCCCGCTCGTGCTCAACAACCTCCACCGCTTCTTCTGGTACCCGGCCGTGATCGTGGTCGTCTTCCTCTGGATCGAGGCCTTCGAGACCTTCGACGACCGCGGACACCTCTACCTGGGACTGGGGACCCTCTTCCTCCTCCTCAACGCCGTGCTCCTCTCCGCCTACACCTTCGGGTGCCATGCCTTCCGCCACCTGGCGGGGGGCGGGCTGGACTGCTACTCCTGCGTCCGCGGGGGGAAGAGCCGCTTCCGGCTCTGGCGGGGGGTGAGCGTGCTCAACGCCAACCATCCCATGTGGGCCTGGGTGAGCATGTTCAGCGTGGTCTGGGCCGAGGTCTACGTGCGGCTGGTGCAGGCGGGCATGCCCGACCCGCACCTCAGGTTCTGAGCGGGATGCCGGCGTGATCGAACGTGAGTGCGACGTGCTGGTGGTGGGTGCCGGGGGGGCGGGGATGCGTGCCGCCATCGCCGCCGCCGAGGCGGGCTGCTCCACGGTGGTGGTCACCAAGTCGCTGCTCGGCAAGGCGCACACCGTGATGGCCGAGGGGGGCATCGCCGCCGGGATCGGCAACGTCGATTCCGTCGACTCCTGGGAGGTCCACTTCGCGGACACCATGCTGGGCGGCCACGTCATCAACAACTGGCGGATGGTGGAGCTCTACGCCCACGAGGTGATCGACCGGGTCTACGAGCTGGAGCGGTGGGGCGGCCTCTTTGACCGCACTCCCGACGGGCGGATCATGCAGCGGGCGTTCGGCGCCCACAGCTGGCGGCGGCTCGCCCACGTCGGGGACCGCACCGGGCTGGAGCTCATCCGCACCTGCCAGGATCGGCTGGTGCACACCGCGGGCGCGGAGGTGCTCATGGAGTGCACCCTGGTGCGCCTGCTCCTCTCCGGCGACGCGGTCGGCGGCGCCATCGGGTACGACCGGAACTCCGGGGAGCTGGTGCTGATCCGCGCCGCGGCGGTGGTGATGGCGAGCGGGGGTTGGGGGCGGATGTACCGCCACACGTCCAACTCCTGGGAGGGTACGGGCGACGGCGCCGCCATGGCGTACGAGGCCGGCGCCGAGCTCCAGGACATGGAGTTCGTCCAGTTCCACCCCACCGGGATGGTCTGGCCCCCAGGGGCGCGCGGCATCCTGGTCACCGAGGGGGTGCGGGGCGAGGGCGGCATCCTGCGCAACTCCGAGGGCGAGCGCTTCATGGAGCGCTATGACCCGGTGAAGAAGGACCTCTCCTCGCGGGACGTGGTGGCCCGCTCCATCTACAAGGAGGTGCAGGCGGGGCGCGGATCCCCCCACGGGGGCGCCTTCCTGGACATCGCGACCCGGCTGCCGGCCGCCGAGATCCACCGCAAGCTCCCCTCGATGTACGAGCAGTTCCACTCCCTGGCCGGGGTGGACATCACCCGGGAGCCGATGGAGGTGTATCCCACCATCCACTACACGATGGGGGGCCTCCGGGTCGACGCCGAGACGGCCGCCACCACCGTGCCCGGCCTCTACGCGGCCGGCGAGTGCGCGGCCGGCCTGCACGGGGCCAATCGTCTCGGTGGCAACTCCCTCGGCGACATCCTGGTCTTTGGCCGCAGGGCGGGGGAGGCGGCGGCCGAGCACGCCCGGAGCCGGCCTTCGAAGCCCGCCCCCTCCGGGGCCCAGCTCCGCGAGCTCGAGGCGCTGATCGTCGAGCCCCTCGCCGGAGGGGGGGACACCGTGGACAATCCCTACACGCTCCACCGCGACCTCCAGGAGGCGATGCAGGACGACGCCGGCATCGGTCGCAGCGAGGAGTCGCTCACACGCGCGCTCGGCGCGATCGGCGAGCTGCGCGAGCGCGCCGCCCGGGTCAGGGTGGCCGGCGGCCGGGTCCTCAACCCCGGGTGGCACGCGTGCTGGGACGCCCGCTTCATGCTCACCATCTCGGAGGCGATCGTCCGCTCGGCGCTGGAGCGGCGCGAGTCCCGCGGCTCGCAGTGGCGCTTCGACTTCCCCGATGAGGAGGACCACTGGAGCCGGATCAACCTGGTCGCGGTGAGGCGCGGCGGCGAGATGCGCGTCGAGGAGCGGCCGGTGCCGCTCATGCCCGACGAGGCGGTCCGGCGCCTGCAGCAGAGCCGTTTCTTCCCCACCGCCGTGATACCCGCCCACTACGCGAGGGTGATCGGCGGGGAGGCGGCCAGCCCGGAGGCTCACGCATGACGGACGGGCAGCTGACCGGCCGGACCCTCACCCTGCGCATCTTCCGCGGCCTGCCGGAGGGTGAGCAGAGCTACGCCACCTATGCGGTCCCCGAGGTGGTGGGCATGGTGGTGCTGGATGCGGTCCACTTCGTGCAGCGCAACCTGGACACGGACCTCGCCTGCCGGTGGAACTGCAAGGCCGCCAAGTGCGGCTCGTGCGGCGCCGAGGTCAACGGACGGCCCGCGCTGATGTGCAAGACGCGGGTGGACACGCTCTCCGACGGACCGATCACCGTCCAGCCGATGCGCTCCTTCCCCCTGATCAAGGACCTGGTCACCGACGTCTCCCGGAACTACGAGATCAACCGGCAGATCCCGCAGTTCACTGCGGCGCCCGACGACGGCTCGCCCTGGCGGATCGATCAGATGGACATCGACCGTCTCTACGAATTCCGGCGCTGCATCGAGTGCTTCCTGTGCCAGGACGTGTGCCACGTCAACCGCAGTCACGCCCTGGCACCGCAGTTCTTCGGTCCCCGGTTCTTCGTCAGGGTGGCCGGGCTCGAGATGCACCCCAAGGACATCCTTGACCGCCGCGAACTGGTGCGCGAGGAGGGGGGGCTCGGCCTCTGCAACATCACCAAGTGCTGCACCGAGGTCTGCCCCGAGCACATCCACATCACCGACAACGCCATCATCCCGCTCAAGGAGAGGGTGGCGGACGAGCACTGGGACCCGCTCCGCAGGCTGGCGCGGCGGCTGCGCGGCGGGCCCGGGACCCGAGGCGGCGAGGCCGCCCCGGCCGGTGCCCTGGGGGGCCCGGGTGATGGCGGCGAGGGCGGAGGAGGTGCCGGCGCCGCCTGAGGGCAGGCGGCCCCGCCACGCGGTGAGCCCATGGTCACGGTGATCATCATGGCCGGCATCCTGGGGGTGCTGGTGGTGGCGGTCGCCGCCTTCTACGTCCACTCCAGGACGCCGGAGTGGGGGGACTCCGAGCTGCGGATCGCCATGGTGCGGTTGCTGGTGGTCCTCGGGCCCCTCTTCGGGATGCGCTATCGCGAGCCGCACCGCGAGCTGCCCGTGGCCACCAGCCCGGGCCGGGACCCGGACCCGGCCGGCGTGCGCCTGTCGAGCGAGGACGAGGGGGTGGGTCCGGATGCGGGCGCATGATCCATGAAGCCGGGGGACCCGGGCGGCCGGGGTCGGAGCGGTGGCCGCGGCCCACGACCATGGGAGGGCCATGCAGGGAGGTGGCAGCGGCGGTGCCAGCCGGGCGCCCGCCGCGCCGCCCGGTCTTCGCAGCGTCCACCCGGGGCCGGCCATGCCGCGCGACCTGCTCGACGCCGACCCGCCGCAGAGGGGCGGCGGGGCCGGTCAGGCCGGCGGAGGGGCGAGCAGCGGGGGCAGGTCGGCCTGGATCTGGGTGCGGCTGCGCTCGATCAGCTCGACGACCTCGCGGACGGCATCCGCGGAACGGCCCAGGGCGCGCTGATCCGGCTCGCTCAGCGCCACCTCGATCACCTCCAGGAGGCCGCCGGCGCCGAGCCGCGCGGGGACGCCGCTGAAGACCCCGGAGATGCCGTACTCGCCGCGGAGGTGGACGCTGCAGGGCAGGACCTGGCGGGTGTCCAGGAGGATCGCGTCGACCATCTGGGCCACCGCGGCGCTGGGCGCGTAGTAGGCGCTCCCCGTCTTCAGCAGGCTGACGATCTCCGCACCGCCGTCGCGGGTGCGCTGCACGATCTGCTCGAGGCGCTCGGCGGGGATGAGGTCGGCCACCGGGACGCCGGCCACGGTGCTGAGGTGGGTGAGGGGCACCATGGTGTCGCCGTGGCCGCCCAGGACGTAGGCCTGGACGTCGCGCACCGAGGCCCCCAGCTCCAGGGCGAGGAAGGCCCGGAAACGGGCCGTGTCGAGCACCCCGGCCATGCCCACGACGCGCTCGCGGGGGAATCCGCTGACGGCCAGCGCCACCTGCGCCATGACGTCGAGGGGGTTGCTCACCACCACGATCACGGCGTCGGGGGATGCGGCGGACGCCTGGCGGACCACCCCGGCGACGATGCCGGCGTTGGTCATGACCAGGTCGTCGCGGGACATTCCCGGCTTGCGGGCGATGCCGCTGGTCACCACCACCACGTCGCTGCCGGCGCTCTCCGCGTAGCCGTTGCTGCCCGTGATGAGGCTGTCGTAGCCGACGACCGGTCCGGCCTCGAGGAGGTCGAGGGCCTTGCCCTGGGGGAGGCCCTCCACGATGTCCACCAGGACGATGTCGGCGTAGTCGCGCTCGGCCAAGCGCTGGGCCAGGGTGGCACCAACGTTGCCGGCGCCGATGATCGTGATCTTGTGGCGCACAGGGTCCTCCGGGGGTCGACGCGGTGGTTGCGACACCAGATTGTAGGAGGGGGCGCCCGAACACCCGCCGCGCGCGGGTGGGCGCCGCCCGCGCTCTACCATTCACCGGCGATGCCCGCTGCCCGCCGCCTTCCCGCCGGGGCGCGCTCGCGCGCCGCCACGGTGGTCGACCGGCTCGCCGCCGAGTACCCGGACGCCGCCTGCGCCCTGGTGCACGGGGATCCGCTGCAGCTCCTCGTCGCCACCATCCTCTCGGCCCAGTGCACCGACGAGCGGGTCAACCTGGTCACCCCCGGGCTGTTCCGCCGCTACCCCGACGCCGCCGCCTTCGCGAGCGCCGACGCGGCCGAGCTCGAGGAGGCGATCCGCAGCACCGGCTTCTTCCGCTCCAAGACCCGCGCGATCATCGAGATGAGCCAGGACCTCGTGGCGCGCTACGGGGGGAGGGTCCCGGACCGGATGGAGGACCTGGTGACCCTGCGCGGGGTCGGGAGGAAGACCGCCAACGTCGTCCTCGGGGTGGCCTTCGGCAGGCCGGGTCTGGCCGTGGACACGCACGTGACCCGCCTTGCCGGGCGGCTCAGGCTCACCGCCTCCACCGACCCGGTGGAGATCGAGCGCGACGTCTGCGCCATCGTCCCGGCGTCGGAGTGGACGGCGCTCAGCCTCCGGTTGATCCTCCACGGACGCCGTGTGTGCCAGGCACGGAGGCCGCGCTGCCCCGAGTGCGTGCTCAACGACATCTGCCCGTCGGCGCAGCTCCCCGCGGTCGCCCCGGGGAGGGTGCGGGCGGGGCGGTGAGCCGGGGAGACGCCCGCGCCACCCCGGGCCCAGGGGGCCGCGGGGGCGAGAATGCGGTGGGCTCAGGTACGATGCGAGCGTTCAACCCCCTCTGCCAGCAGTGACAGTCAGCTTCGCTCCGACCCCGCCCGCCGCTGATTCGGCCGACGCCGAACCGCTGGATGCCGTCATGCCCGCGCAGACGGGCCCCGAGGCGCAGGCGCCGGATGGGGGAGCGGGGGCCGGCGCGCGGGCTGATCGGGGCGAGCCGGGCGGGCGTTCGCCGTCGGCCCCCGGGCGTGGGGGGCAGAGGCAGCGGGACGCGGGGCAGCGCCCCCCATCCGCCCCCGGGCCCAAGCTGCCCCGCATCCGCCGGCCCGGTGGGCTGGCCGCGGCGGCGCATCCCGGCGCCGTCCCCGAGCCGCAGCACCGCCACCTGCCCGGCTGGGTGCGGCGCGCCCACGGGCAGGCGCGCCCGATCCTCGCGGACCTGCTCGGGCAGCTCTCCGGGGAGCCCCGGCAGCGCTTCGAGCAGGACGTGCGCGCCCTCGTCGATGGCATGAGCGCCGGCAGGTTCAGCCTCGCCTGGCACTACCCTCAGCTGATCGACGGTGGCTGGGCGCTGGTGGAGACGAACCGTCGGGAGACCGAGGCGCAGGCGCGACGGCGCCAGGAGGTGGATCACGTCCGCCGCCGCGTCGGCGACCAGTTGCGCGACGCGGGGGAGAGACTGACCCCGGAGATCGCGAGCCGCCTGCGGCGCACGCTGCAGTCCGCTGCCGACGTCGAGGCCATCCGCGGCATCGGCAGCGAGTTGAACCAGGTGCTCTCCTCGGCGCGCAGCGTCGAGGAGCGGCGCCGCGACCGGGAGATCGACCGGACCCGGGAGCGGCTGCGGAGATCCCTGCCCCAGGCGGCGGCGGAGGAGTCGCCGGCCGAGAGCTGGCAGGACGCGCTGCGCCGGATCGCCGACCAGGTCGCGTCGCGCTGAGCGTCGGGGGATGACGCCCCCCCCCGACGGCGACCCGGACGTGGGGTTGATGCGCCGGGCTCTGCGCCTCGCGCGGGCGGCCGGGGCGCGCGGGGAGGTTCCCGTGGGAGCCGTGGCGGTGCTGGAGGGCCGGGTCATCGCCGCGGCCGGGAACCGGATGGAGCGTGGCGGGGACGCCTCCCTCCATGCCGAGATGGCGGTGCTGCGGGTGGCGGCGCGGCGGGTGGGCGGCTGGCGGCTCGCGGGGGTGACCGTGGCCGTCACCCTGGAGCCCTGCCCGATGTGTGCCGGGGCCATGGTGCAGAGCCGCATCCAGCGCTGCGTCTACGGGGCGCGCGACCCCAAGAAGGGGGCTGACGGCAGCGTGTACGACGTCCTCCGCCACGCGGCCAACAACCACCGCGTCGAGGTGACCGGCGGGGTCCTCGCCGGCGAGTGCGGCGCGCTGCTCACCGAGTTCTTCCGGCGCCGTCGCGGCGGGTGACGTCGCGCGCCCGCCGGGGGATGGCCGCCGCGCCGCGCCGAGGCTGGGCCGGCACGCCGCCGGCGGCCATCGAGGATGGCGGGCGCCCGGCGCGCATCACGGCGATGGCCCGGGGCCGCGGCGGTCCCGGGCCATCCCCGCCCTGTTCTCAGTGTCCCAGGGCTGCCGTCGCCTGGGATTGCATGGTGGCTTCGATCGAAGCGATGTTGGAGGCGCTGGGGTTGGCGACGAAGTTCTTCATGTCGGCCCACATGTCCTGCTCCCAGCTCCCCTGGAGGTCGTCGAGGCTGAACACGAACGCGCTCGCGTCCACCAGCTCCTTGGCGTCGGCCTGGGAGACGGGATCGGGGTAGGCGCTGAGCGGGACCTTGTTGTTGGGGGAGGTGAAGCCGCCCGCGTGGGCCCAGATCTCAGCGCCCTCGGGGCCGGCCAGGTACTTGATGAGCGCCTTGGCCTGCGGGGTCTCGTTGAGCAGCATGGCCACGTCGCCGGCGCCCTGGATGGCCTGGGCGTTGGCGCTGTCGGCGGCCGGCGCCGGGAACGGGAAGAAGGCGTAGCAGCCGGTCGCCGCGTCGGTCGTGCACCCGGTCGCCGTCGGGCTCGAGACCGGCTTGTAGGTGCTGGCGTTGCCGGTGATCTCGGAGACCACGAAGTCGGCCTCGATGACCATGGCGGCCTGCGGCGCGGTGCCGGCCTTCGGGAAGACCTTGTCGACGCACGACGGGTACGTCTCGCTGAGGGCTCCCGAGGTGCCACCGAGCAGGAAGGAGGGCTTGCCCACGATCTGGGCCATGGTGTTGAACGCCGTGGTCACGGTCGCGTCGGTCCAGGGGATGTCGTGGGCGGCCAGCTTGTTGTAATCAGCCGCGCCCGCGGTCTTGAGGTAGACGTTCTGCCAGAAGTCGGCGATCGGCCAGCCGACGTCCGAGCAGAGCGAGAAGGGGGTGACCCCCGCCGCCTGGAGCTGGGTCGCGTCCGAGACCAGCTGCTCCCACGTCGTCGGTGTCGACGAGATCCCCGCCTTCTGGAAGAGGGCGGGGTTGTACCAGATGGTGTTCTTGTTGGCCCCCTTGAACCAGACACCGTAGAGAGTGCCGTTGTGGCTCGCGAGGTTGTTCCAGGCGGTGCTGTAGTTGCTGGTCAGGCTTCCCAGGAGGCTCGCCAGCGGCTTGATCTTGCCCTGGCTGGCGAGGGAGTTCAGCTCGCCCGGGTCGGGGACCAGGGCGACGTCGGGAGGCGCCCCGCCGGCGATCGCGGCGTTGAGGGCTTGGTCCATGTTGCTGCCCTTGCCCGTGTAGTTCACCGTGATGCCGGTGTCGGTCTCGAACGGCGTGAGCGCCGCCAGGAAGTCCTGCTGTTCGGTGCTGGTCCACTCGGCCCACACCGTGACCGAGCCACCGATCTTGGATGACGGCGCGCTGCTGGACGAGGCGCCGGGTGAGGTGGCGGTGCTGGAGCTGCCGCACGCGGCAACCCCCAGCGTGACCGCCGCGAGCAGCACCGCCCCGGTCGACAAGCGATGCAGATGGTTCTGGTGCATCATCCGTGCTCTCCTCCTGTCCCAGCCAAGCGAGCCGCCGGATACGCGCTCGCGCCCCGCTTGCACCGTACGCCCGATGTGCCCCTCTCACCATGAGCCGAAGGGATAGTGACTCCTATCCCCCACCGGGGTGATGTTGCCGCTGCATTGGCGATATGGACAGGTGCCCCTGTCCCCCATCGGAGTGATGTTGCCGCCGCATTGGCGATATGGACAGGTGCCCCTGTCCCCCATCGGAGTGATGTTGCCAAGCCGCCGTCGTGGGGATAGGATCTGGCGCACCATGGCGGGTGCGAAGGGAGCGGAGGCGGTGCTGCGCATGCCGCGGCACCGGGCCGCTCGACTCCACGTGGAGGGGCGCTGAGCGTGGCGGCGCGAGGACTGCACCTGCGTCACGGACTGCTGCGTGCGGTGAGCACGCCGGTGATGGAGAAGCCCGCCGCCGAGGATGGGCCGGTCGATGTCGGCCGGCCGCCGGGCGGAGGCTGGCGCAGCCACCTGGGTTCCCTCGCCTTCCTCGCGCCCGGCGCGATCTGGCTCGGCGTCATCGTCTGCTACCCGCTGGTGATGACGATCCGCGACAGCTTCTACAACCAGACGGCCACCCAGTTCGTGGGCCTCGGCAACTACAGGACCATCTTCTCGACCGCGGACATCCTGGTGGCGTTCCGCAACAACGTGATCTGGGTCATCGTCTTCCCCTTCCTGGTGACCTTCCTGGGCCTGGTCTTTGCGGTGCTCACCGAGCGGATACGCTGGTCAACGGCCTTCAAAACCGTGGTCTTCATGCCGATCGCCTTCAGCATGACCGCCTCCGGGCTGGTGTGGAACAGCCTGATGAGCGTCGACCCGCACATCGGTGCCCTCAACGCCACCATGGAGACGGTGTCCGACTGGTTCAGCCCACCCGGGCTCTATCCCGTGGACACCTCGGCGGGGCAGACGGTG
>JAJZNI010000047.1 GCA_021847925.1 bacterium | reverse complement strand
GGACGCGCCGGCCGCCTCGGGACCCGCGCGCGGCTGCGTCGCGCCTCTCGCCCGGCCGGCCCTGGCCCTGCTCGACCTGGTTCCGATGTTCGTGGCGGCGGTGGCGATCCGAGCCCTCCTGGACGGCGGGCTCCACCTGGACGGGGACTGGCTCGCCCAGCTCGGGATGGCCACCGGGCTCGCCGCCGGGGCCAACAACCTCCCCGCCGCGGCCGCCGTGGTGGTCACCAGCGCCGCGTCGCGGTGGGCGGCGGTGCTGGGGCTCGCCATCGGCCCCAACCTCCTCCTCACCGGCTCGGTGGCGAGCCTGATATCGCGCCGCATCGCCCGGGACGGCGGGGGGGGGTTCGGCGCGGCGCGCCTCAGCCTCCTCGGGGCGGCGCTGCTGCCGCTCCAGCTCCTCCTGGCCACGACGGGACTGCGTCTGACGGGAGCGCTGTGACCGTGGATGCCGTCACGCAGCCGCGGTCACCCCGATTTCAGGCCCGCCCCCGAGAGCACGGTGATCGTGACGCCATCGCCGGCCGGCAGCGCGCAGGCGGCGGCCCAGGCTGCGGCGGCGGTGGGCTCCACGTCGATCCCCCGGGCGGCGAGGCGGCGGCGCGCGTCCCGCGTCTGCGAGTCGGTGACCGTGACCAGCGCCCCGCCGCTCGCGCGCACGACCTCGAGGACCTGGTCTCCCCGCGCGGGGGCGGCGATGGCGATCCCCTCGGCGACGGTTCCGCGGTTCTCCGTGGGGGCCACCCTCTCCGCGCCGCTGCGGAAGGCGGCGGCAATCGGGGCGCACGCCTCCGCCTGCACGGCGACGATCACCGGCGGGCGCCCCCCGATCCCGGCCGCGGCGAGCTCGGCGAACCCGAGGTGCGCCCCGAGGACCAGCGTCCCGTTGCCGACCGGCAGCACCACCCGCTCGGGAAGGCGCCAGCCCCGCTGCTCGGCGAGCTCATGGGCAAGGGTCTTGGTCCCCTCGAAGAAGAGGGGGTTCCAGACATGGCTGGCGTAGAGGACCCCGGGCGCGCCGGTCGCCTGCCGGGCGGCGGCCGCCGCGTCCTCGCGGCTGCCCGGGACCGCGATCACCGAGGCCCCGTGGCGCCGCGCCTGGCCGAGCTTGGAGGGCGGAGTCGTCGCGGGGACGTACACGGTGCAGGGGATGCCGGCACGGGCCGCGTAGGCCGCGATGGCGGTCCCCGCGTTGCCGCTCGAGTCGGCGATCAGCCCCACGGCGCCCAGCTCGGCGGCGGCGGTGACCAGGACGGCCGCGCCGCGGTCCTTGAAGGAGAGCGTGGGCAGCAGGAAGTCGAGCTTGGCGAGCAGGTCGGGGCGGCCGGGTTCCGGCGCGACCAGGGGGGTGCAGCCCTCGCCCAGAGTGACGCCTCGCCAGCGCTCCGGCCCCACGGGGAGGACGTGCCGGTATCGCCACAGGCTCCAGGTCTCGGCCTCGACGCGTCCCGGGTCGAAGCGCGGCCCCGCCTCGAGGTCGAGGAGGCCTCCGCACTCGCAGCGCCAGCGCTCGACGGAGAGCGGTGCGCGCCGGGCGCAGGCCCGGCACACGGTCTGGCGTTGCATCCCCGGCGAGCGTAGCAGGCTCCCAGCCGCGCTCCCCCCGCCGGCCGGTGGCCCCGGGCGGGGGCGCGGGCGGTCCCCCGCGGCGGTCCCCTAGCCCGGAGGGGGAGGCACGTAGTGCGCCGACACCACGCGGCCCTCCTCCACCTCCAGCACCCAGGTGGAGCCCTTCTGCATCCGCGGCGACGAGCCCAGGTCCACGCCGCGGTCGGAGAGCTCGAAGAGGACGCCGCTCACCACGTCGCCGTGGGTGCAGGCGAGAACGTCCCCGAGATCGAGAAGAGCGGCCAGCGCCGCCCCGGCGTCGGCCCCCTCCTCCAGCCACGGGGCGGGCTCGGGGGCCAGGCGGCGGCGCGCGGCGATCGGTTGCACGGTCTGCACGCAGCGGTCGTAGCCGCTGGTCAGCACCGCGTCGAGGTGGTGCCCGGCGAGCGCGTCGGCCAGGCGGCGGGCCTGGGTGCGCCCCGGCCGTGTGAGCGGGCGAAGGCGGTCGTCCCCCCGCCACTCCCTGCGCTCCCCGGCCTCGGCGTGGCGGATCAGCAGGACCCGGCTCACGAACGCGTCCACCGCCAGACCTCGCGGCGGTCGACGGCCGCCCATCGCTTGCGCCAGCGGCCGCGGCCGCGCTCGGCACGCTCGCGCTCCACGTCGAAGAGCACCCCGGCCGCGAAGCCGGTCTCGGGTCCCGCATGCTCGCGCAGCCACGCCGCGGCGAGGACCGCGTCGTGCTGCTCGCCGAGGGTGTCCTGGAGGCGGCCGAGGAGGGCGGCGGTCCGCGCCGGCTCCGCGCCGAGCAGCGGGACCATGGCCAGCACCGCGTAGCGGCAGCGCTTGGTGGCGATGCGCGCCCGGTGCAGCGCGGCATCGGTCGGCCGCTCGTCGAGGCGGCCGATGCGGCGGCGCAGCGAGTGCCAGCCCGCCGTCACCAGGGGCATGAGGGCGCTCCGTGCGGGACGTCCGGCCGCCTCGGGGAGGACGGCCGGCGCGACGGCCGCGGCCAGGATGCGGTCGAGCTGGTCACCGTGCTCCGCGGACAGGATCCGGCCGAGGAGCGCGTCGCGGGCCTCCTCCCGCTCCCGAGCCAGACCCCCGAGGAGTGCCGCGACGGCGCTCTCCTCGAGACCGCGGCCCGCGGCCGCGGCACGCAGGCGCATGAGCAGCACCTCGGCGTCGCGCACCCGCCCCAGGGCGTCAGCCAGGTCACGGAGCTGCTCGTGCAGCTCCTCCTCCCAGGCGGGGACGAGCAGCGGAGCGAAGGTCTGCAGCGTGGAGCGGTACCGCCGGCAGGCCACCCGGGTCTGATGCACCCCCTCAGGGTCGGAACCCTCCAGCAGGACGGCCTGGTTGCGCACCAGGCGTGCCGCGCAGTCCCGCAGCGCGGCCGCGACCGCCCCCTCCACCGGGATGCCGGGACCCGGTCGCTCGCCACGCCAGACCGGCGCCGCGCGCGCGCCGAGAAGCTCCGCGAGGAGGGGCATCTCGGCAGCCTCGGCGACGCCGGCCCGGCGCAGCGCGCTGAGGGCGCGCCTGGCCGCCTCGGGATCACCGGGCGGCAGAAGGGTCACACGCCGGGTGCGGGCGACCCCTCGTCGCGCCTCCATGAGGGTGACGACCCGGTGCACCACCCGCACCCCCCGCACCGTGACGCAGCCCTCCAGGTGGCGCAGGCGCGCGACCGGCTCGACCGTCGCCCCTCGGAGGTAGCCGCTCAGGAGACGCAGCGCCTGCGGGGGCGGGTGGTCGGCAGGCCCGGGGAGGTCGACGTGGAGGCGGCGCATCCCCGAGCCGGCCGCCTCGGTGAGGAGGGTCACCCGCCAGCCCCGGCCGCGCCGGTGGCGGAGCCCCGCCTCCCAGGCGGCCAGCCGGAGGTCCCCGGAGTCCCACTGGACGCTCGCGAAGCGGGCGGCGCCGCGGGGGGCGCCCCCGGGCACGCGCAGGTCGCCCAGGCGGAAGCGCTCGCCGGCGAGCAGGTCGAGCTGCCGGCGCTCCACCGGCGCGGCGGGGGCGAGGTCGGCGCGGACCTCCCCGCCGCCGCGGCTCAGTGGCGGCCCTCGGCGCGCTGCAGGGCCAGCTCCTGCAGGCGCACCTGGGTGTCCACGCCGGCGCGCGTGGGCACCCGGTGCCAGGTGGCGTCGGGGCGCAGCTCCCAGGCCAGGACGTCGTCGCTCAGGTTGATCGTGAGGATCTCGTCGAGGCGGGCGCGCAGGTCGGCGGACCGGATCGGCACGGCCGCCTCCACGCGCCGGTCGAGGTTGCGCGGCATGAGGTCGGCGGAGCTGATGTAGTAGTCGGCGTCATGCGGGTCGCGTCCAAACCGGAGGATGCGCGAGTGCTCCAGGTAGCGGCCCACCAGCGAGCGCACCCGGATGCGCTCGCTGAGCCCGGGAACCCCGGGACGCAGGCAGCAGATGCTGCGCACGATGAGGTCGATCTCCGTGCCCCTCTGCGATGCCGCGTAGAGCGCCTCCACCACCTCGGGGTCCACCAGGTTGTTGACCTTGATGATGATCCGCCCCCGCTCGCCGCGCTCCCCCTCCCGGCGGATCAGGTCGAGCACCGCCGGCCGCATCGAGGTGGGGGCGACCAGGAGCTTGCGATACCTGCCGGGGTGGCTGTATCCCGTGAGGCTGTTGAAGAGCTCGCCGACGTCCGCGCCGAGCGCGGCGTCGCTGGAGAGGAGCCCCAGATCCTCGTAGCTGCGGGCCGTGTCGCGATTGTAGTTGCCGGTGCCGATGTGGCAGTAGCGGCGGATGCCGCCGCGCTCCTCGCGCACCACCAGGCTGACCTTGGCGTGGGTCTTGAGACCGACCGTGCCGTAGACGACATGGACACCGGCGTCCTCCAGGACCTCGGCCCAGTTGATGTTGTTCTCCTCGTCGAACCGCGCGGTCAGCTCGACGAGGGCCACCACCTGCTTGCCCGCCTCGGCCGCGCGGGTGAGCGAACGGATGATCGGGCTGACCGGCCCGGAGGTGCGGTAGAGGGTCTGCTTGATGGCGAGGACCTGGGGGTCCTCGGCGGCGCGCTCGATGAACGCCTCCACGCTCTGCTCGAAGCTCTCGTAGGGGTGGTGCACCAGCAGCTGCTCCTCGCGGAGCGCGCGGAAGATGTCCGGGGTGGCTCCGGCCGCGGCCGCGGCGATGCGCGGTGGCGTGATCGGGACCCAGGGTCGGAACTTGAGATCGGGGCGCTCCAGCTTGCAGACGTCGAAGAGCCCGCCCAGGTCCAGGGGCCCCGACACGGTGTACACGTCGTCGGGGCCGATCTCCAGCTCCCGTGCCAGCAGGTCGACGAGCGCGGGCGGCATGTCGTCGCCGACCTCGAGGCGGGCCACGATCGGTGAGCGTCGACGCTGCTGCAGCACGGCCCGGACCGCGTCGACCAGGTCGTCGCCCTCGTCGCTGTCGAGCTGGAAGTCGGCATTGCGGGTCAACCGGAACACGTGCTGCGCCACCACCTCCATCCCCTCGAAGAGGTGCTGCAGGTGGGCCGCGATCACCTGCTCGATGGGAACGAAGCGCTCCCCGTCGGGCAGCACCACGAAGCGGCTGAGAAGCGGCGGCACCTTGACGCGCGCGATCCGCTCCGCAAGGCTCGCGCGGTCGACCACCACCACCATGAGGTTGAGTGAGAGGCTGGAGATGTACGGGAAGGGGTGTGCCGGGTCCACCGCGAGGGGCGTCAGGACGGGGAAGATCCGCTCCTCGAACACGCGGTCGAGGAAGGCTCGCTCCACCTCGCCGAGGCTGGACCAGTCCGAGAAGCGGATGGCCTGCGCATCGAGCTCGGGGACGAGACCGCCGAGGAACACCCGGGATTGGCGTGCGTAGAGCGCCTCCACCTTGGCGCGGATGGCGTGGATCTCCTGCCGCGGCCCGCGCGCGTCCGACGAGGCGTCCTCGAGGCCGGCGGCCAGCTGCCTCAGGCCGCCCACGCGGACCTGGAAGAACTCGTCGAGCGCCCGGCTGGCGATGGCGAGGAAGCGCGCCCGCTCCAGGGCGGGGAGGGTCTCGTCCTCGGCCAAGGAGAGCACGCGGGAGTTGAAGTCGAGCCACGACAGCTCGCGATCGAGGATCCGTGGCAGCTCGGCCGGGGTGCCCCCCAGCTCGACCACGGGCTCGTCCGGCGTCACCCGCGCCCCCACGGTGTGGGCGGGCTCGGGTCCCGGGGAGCCGGCACCGGTCGTCACCGGGCCTCGCGCCCTCCTTTCGTCTGCCGCCACCAGGCCAATTGTGCGCCAGTCACGGGAGGAGGAGGAGCACGCTCCGACCGCGCCCCCCCTCGCACCGGCACAATGGGGGCATGGGGGCTTGGCCGTGAGCAGCTCGGAGAGCGCCGAGCTCGCGCTGGTGGTGCAGGGGTGGCGGCTCGCCGCCGCGGGCGCCGGTGAGCGCGGGCCCGTCCGCCGCGAGAACCAGGATGTCTTCCGCCTGGAACGGCTGCGCGACGGGGGCCTCGGCCTGCTGCTCGCCGACGGCATGGGCGGCCAGGCGGGGGGTGGGGACGCGGCGTCGGCGGCGGTGGCGGCGGCCGCCGCGTACCTCGCCGACAGCGAGGGGGGGGAGTCGGCTCTGCTCGGCGCGGTCGCCGCCGCCAACGCCGCCGTGGCCGGGGTGCGCCACCGCCTCGGGGGCTCGCCCGGCACCACCCTGGAGGCCGCGATCGTGAGCGCCGGGCGGCTCGTGCTGGCGCACGTCGGCGACAGCCGCGCCTACCTGGTCAGCGGGGGCGCCGCCCGGGCGATCACGGATGACCACAGCGTCACCGGGGAGCGGGTGCGCGCGGGGTCGCTGAGCCCCGAGGACGCGCGCACCGACCCGCGCCGCAACTACCTGACCCGCGCGCTCCTCGGGGACCCGGTGGAGCCGGACCTGAGGATGGTCGGGCTCCGCGCCGGCGACCGCCTCGTGCTCTGCAGCGACGGCGTCTGGTCGGTGCTCGCCGATCCCCGGATCGCGGAGGTGACCTCCGGCGACGACCTCCTGGCCACCGCTCGCGAGCTGGTCGGCGCGGCCCTCTCCGCGGGCTCCACCGACAACGCCACCGCCGTCGTCGCCCGCGTGGAGCGCGAGGACGGCGCCTGAGCCCTCGTGGGGCGCATCCGCTACCGGGCGGGGCTCCCCGGTATGATCCGGAGCCCGAGATGGCCCGCCTCTACGCCCAGGTCTGCACCGTCGCCTTCCTGATCCTCGGCATCGGTGGGTGGTTCGTCGGCGACGCCGGCCATGTCGTGCACCATCGGGCTCAGGGCAACGTCGACGGCATGGTGCTGCACCTGACCTACGCCCGCGACGTGCTCGACCTGGTGCTGCTCGCCGGGTTCGTCGCCGTGGGGTTCGTGGTGGGCCCCCGCGCCGGGCGGGCGATCCTCGGGGTGATCGGCGTGGTGCTGGTGGGCCTGGCGGCACTGGGCTTCGCGATCGGGGACACGGCGGCGGGAACGCGCTCGCTCGCAGGCCTCCACTTCCCGCTCGCCATCAACGTGTTTGACTTGGTGGTGGGCGTCCTCGCCGTGATCACCGCGCTGGGCCCGGCCGAGGAGGAGGCCGCGAGCGGCTGATCCAGGGCCGGGCCGCCCGCCCGGCACCGCCGGCCTCATCGGTGTGGCGGCCGCGCTCCCGCCCCCTCCTCAGCTCCCCCGGCTCTCCCGGTAGTCGTAGAAGCCGCGCCCGCTCTTGCGTCCCAGGAGGCCGGCCGCGACCATGCGGCGGAGGAGGGGGGGCGCCGCATGGTCCGGGTTCGCGTACTCCTCGTGGAGCGCCGCGCACACCGCCATGTGGGTGTCCAGCCCGATGTGGTCGAGGAGCTCGAGCGGCCCCATCGGGTGGTTGCAGCCGAGACGCATGCCGGCGTCGATGTCCTCGCGGCTCGCCAGGCCCGCTTCGTAGAGGCGCACCGCGCCGTTGAGGTAGGGGGCGAGGAGGAGGTTGACGATGAACCCCGCCCGGTCCTGGGCCACGATGACCCGCTTGCCGATGCGCTCTCCGAACTCCCGGGCCGTCTCCAGGGTGGCGTCGGAGGTGAGCACGGTCCGGACCAGCTCCAGAAGGCGCATCACCGGCGCGGGGTTGAAGAAGTGGGTGCCGAGCACCCTCTCGGGGTGGCGGGTCGCCCGGGCGATGTCGATGACCGGGATCGACGACGTGTTGGTGGCCAGCACCGCGGACTCCGGGGCCACGGCGTCGATGCGGGCAAAGAGGTCGCGCTTCAGGTCGAGCCGCTCCGGGATCGCCTCGATGACGAGGTCGGCGTCGCCGAGATCGGCGACGTCGGTGCTCCACTCGATCGACGCCAGCGCGGCGTCGCGCTCCGCCTCCGACATCTTGCCGCGCTCCAGGGCCCGCGCCATGGACCGCTCGACACGCCCGCGCGCCGCGCCGGCCAGCTCGGGCGAGGCCTCCACGAGCCGGACGCGCAGACCGTGCCGGGCGCACACCTCGGCGATCCCCGAGCCCATCAGGCCACCGCCGACGATGCCGGCCCTGCGGATCTCCATCGCGCCATCTTCGCGCAGCGGTGCGCGGCCGCGCCGCGGGCCGCCGCCCCGCCCGCCCGCAGGCTCCCCCCGGCGCAGGGGCAGCGTCCCGGTGGGCACGTATGATGCGGGCGATGGGCGAGACCGGCCGGCGCGACGCAGCCCTGCTGGGGTCGGACCTCATCCTCGGAAGCCGGCTCCGCGCGGCCCTCGCCCGGGCCGGCATCGCGCTGCACCAGGCTCCCGGGAGCGAGGGGCTTCCCGCATCGCCGCTCGTCTTCGTGGACCTCAACTCCGACGTCGACGCTCGGATCGAGGCGATCTCGCGGATCACAGCGGGTTCCCCGGAGCGGATCGTGGTGGGCTTCTGCGACCACGACGCGGACGGCATCAGGCGGCGCGCCATGGCGGCGGGGGCGACCCGGGTCGTCGCCAACCGCCATCTGGCCGAGGCCGCCGCCCGCCTCGCGGGTGACCGCGCGTGATCGCGGCGGACGTCGACGCCCGCCTCCGCGCCGAGGTGGCGCGCGCCGTCCCGGGCATGGTGGAGACGCGCCGCGTCCTCCATCGTCACCCCGAGCCGGCGCACCAGGAGCACCGCACCGCCGAGCTGGCCGCCGAGCGCTGCCGGGAGCTCGGCTACGCCGTCCGCACCGGCGTGGGGGGCACCGGGGTGCTGGCCGAGATCGGCGGCAACGGCCCCGGTCCCACCGTCCTCTACCGCGCCGACATGGACGCGCTGCCGGTGGAGGAGAGGGACGACGGGCGCCCGGTGCGCTCCGAGGCTCCCGGCCTGATGCACGCCTGCGGTCACGACGCCCACGTCGCGATCGCGCTGGGGGTGGCGGCGGTGATGGCGTCCCTCCGGGACGGCTGGGGCGGGCGGCTGCGGCTCTGCTTCCAGCCCGCCGAGGAGGTGGCCCAGGGCGCCGTGCCGATGATCGAGGAGGGCGCGCTGGAGGGGGTGGACCGGGCGCTGGGCATCCACGTGTGGAGCGGGCTGGAGAGCGGCCGGGTGGCGGTCACCGCCGGGCCCTTCTTCGCCAGCGCCGACGAGTTCCGGATCGTGGTGCGCGGCCGCGGCGGGCACGGCGCCCTGCCCCATCTGAGCGTCGACCCGGTGCTCGCCGCCGCCGAGGTGGTGGTGGCGCTGCAGTCCCTGGTGGCGCGCGAGGTCGCCCCGGACCGCGCGGCCGTCGTCACGGTGGGGGTGATCCGGGGCGGCCGGGCGTTCAACGTCATCGCCGAGGAGGTGGAGCTGCGGGGCACGGTGCGTGCCCCCGACGAGGCGCTGCGCCGCCGCCTGCTGGCCCGCGTCGAGGGGATGGCCCGCGGCGTGGCCGCAGCGTTCCGGGCCGAGGCGGACTACGAGCTGGTCGCCGGCACGCCCGCGGTGGTCAACGACGCGGCGGTGGCCGAGACGGTGCGCCGCGCCGCGGTCGAGGCGCTGGGCGCGGAGCATGTGGACGTGGCTCAGCCCCTCACCATAGGTGACGACATGGCCTACTTCCTGGAGCGCGTGCCCGGCTGCTACTTCCTGGTGGGCGTGGGCGACCCGGGCAGGGCGGAGCGCCCTCCGCACCACCACCCCGCCTTCGACCTCGACGAGCGCGCCCTCGGTCCGGGTCTGCATGCCGTGACCCGGGCGCTCCTGCACTCGCTGGGATGACGCGCCCCCATCCGGGACCGCCTCCGCGGGGTGACTTCCCCGTCCCCTTCGCGCTCCGCGAGCTGTCCGAGGCGGAGCCCGACCTCACCCCGCGCCCGGCGTCGGCGTCGGCCACCGAGCTCAGCCAGGTGATGGAGATCGAGCACGCCAACAACGCCGGGTACATCCATGGCGGCGCCATCCTGCGGCTCGTCGACGGTACCGCCGGCATCGCCGCCATCAAGCACGCGCGCCGCCGGGTGGTGACCGCCGCGATCGACGAGATGAGCTTCCTCGCCCCGGTCTTCATAGGCGACGTGCTGATCCTTCGCGCCATGGTCAACGACGTCCACCGGACCTCGATGGAGGTGGGCGTGAGGGTGGACGTCGAGACCCTGCCCAACGGGGAGCGGCGCCACGTCGGCAGCGCCCACCTCGTCTACGTCGCGCTGGACGCGGAGGGACGGCCGACCCCGGCGCCGCCCGTGGTCGCAGAGACCCCGGACGAGCAGCGCCGTCAGGCCCAGGCCCGCATCCGGCGCGAGCAGCGCCTGCTCCGCAAGGCGGCCCTGGAGCGGGCTGCGGGGGGCTCGGCGGGCGCGGACGGGTGAGGAGCCCTCCCGGGTCCGGTCGATGGTCGAAGCGGCCCGGGTAGCATTGCAGGGCGTGACCGAGACCACGGCCCCCTCCACTCCGGCGGGCCGGCCCACCCCGGGCCCGCTCCGCGTTCGCGATGCCACCCGGCGGGCGCCGGCGGCACGGCAGTTCGTCCGCTATGCGTTCCACCGGGTGCTGCCCGAGTGGCGGCGGCGATCCCCGCAGCAGCGTGCCGCGGACCGCGAGGAGCTGGCCCAGGTGGTGCGGGAGATGGCGGCGCGCGAGGGTGTGATCCTGCGCAGCTACTCGCTGGTGGGGACGCGCGGTGACGCCGACCTGATGCTCTGGACGGTGAGCCAGCGGCTCGACGACCTCCACGAGCTGGCGGCGCGCATCAACGCGACGGCGATGGCGGGCTACCTGGAGCTGCCGTACCACTACCTGGCGATGACCAAGCGCAGCATCTACGTGGAGCGGCACGTCCACGATGACCCGTCCACGCAGGAGGGCCGGAGCGACCGCCTGGTGATCCTGCCCGGAGGCCGCCGGTACCTGTTCGTGTACCCCTTCGTCAAGACCCGTGCCTGGTACCGCCTCACCCCTGAGGAGCGGCAGCGGCAGATGGACGAGCACATCGCCATGGGCCACCGCTACCCCGGGGTCAAGATCAACACGACCTACTCGTTCGGCCTCGACGACCAGGAGTTCGTGGTCGCCTTCGAGAGCGACTCGGTCGCCGACTTCCTCGACCTGGTCCAGGAGATGCGGGGCAGCGAGGCGTCGACGCACACGGTTCGCGACGTCCCCTCCTTCACCTGCGTGACCACCCCCATCGACGAGGCGCTGGCCGCGCTGGGCTGATGGAGCTGCGCGCGGGCGCCACCGCGGCCACGTCCGCGCGGACCGACCTCCGGGCCGACGCCGTCGTGGTCGGCGCGGGTCTGGGCGGCCTTCTGGCCGGGGTGCGTCTCGCACGCCAGGGACGCAGCGTGGTGGTGCTGGAACGCGCCGACCGCCCCGGCGGCCGCTTCACCGCCGCCCCGATGCGCGGCGCCGAGGTCTCGACCGGGGCCCTTCACCTGATCCCCAACGGCCCCGACGGCGCGCTGGGGAGACTGCTCCGCGAGCTCGGAGTCCCGGTCCGCATCCGTCCCGCGGACGTCTTCTGCTCCGTGTGGGAGGACGGCCGGCACAGGGTGTGCCGGCGCGGACGCGACGTGCTCCGCCTCCTTCCCCCCACCGAGCGCCGGGCCGCCCCCCGCCTGGCCGCCTCCCTCCTGCTGGCGCACCGGGGGAGCTCCGCGGAGTGGCTGCTGCGGGCCGTGGGGCCGGAGGCGCGCGCGTACCGCCTCTGGCGCGCCTTCTCCGAGTTCGCCCTGAGCCTTCCGCTCGATCGGGTGACCGTGAGCGAGATGCGCCGGGTGACCCTCCGCACGATCCGCGAGGGACTCCCCGGCGTGCCTCTCGGAGGCTGCCGCGGGGTGATCACGGGCCTGGTGGAGATGCTGCAGAGCCACGGTGGACGCGTGGTGCTGGAGATGGAGGCGACGCGGATCAGCACCTGCCGTGACGGCTCCGGCCGCGCCTTTGGCCGGCCGCGGGTGACCGGGGTGGAGGCGCGTCACCGGCGCACCGGGGCCCTGCTCCGCGTGACGGCGCCCCTGGTCGTGAGCGACGTGGGCCCCGCCGCGACCCTTCACCTCTGCGGCCTGGAGGAGGACGCCGGCAGCGCCCCCCGCCTCTCCACGTCCGACCCGGACGCGGGGACGGCGACCGGTCTGAAGATCCAGCTCCTGAGCCGGACCTCCCTGGTCCCCCACCGGAGCGTGATGCTCTGCCTGGGGACCGAGCGGGTGGCCGGGATCGTGCAGCCGAGCAATGCCGACCCCCGCCTGGCGCCGCCGGGCCGCCACCTCGTCATGTCGCACCAGGTGCTGGGGCTCGAGACCGTCGCGCAGGCGCGGGCCGCCGGGCTTCGCGACCTGCGCCGCATCTTCGGCAGCGCCCTCGACGGGGCCGAGATCCTCGCGTCCGCGGGATTCCGGGGGCCGTGGCCGGTCAACCGCGCGGCTCAGGGTGCGGACGTCCTCGAACCGCCGCCGATCGCCGGCCTGCACTGGGTCGGCGATGCCCACAAGCCCGGCGGTCACATCATGGTCGAGGGGGTTGCGGAGAGCGTCCGCCGCCTCCGGCTCTGAGGCCTTGGTGGCGCTGGGCCGGACCCGAGCACGGCTCAGGCGGGGGCCGCCTCCACGCGCAGACGGCGGTCGAAGCAGCGCCGGAACCGGCGCTCGGTCTGCGCGTCGAGCGGTCCCACGTCCACCGGCAGGAGGAGGACCGCGCTGCCGCGCCGGAGCTCGACGCGCATCCCCCGCTCGCTGACCAGGCGGTGGCTGAGCTGGTCGGCCAGGTCGAGGATGACCGAGAGCGGCTCGACCTGGGCGCGGTCGCCGGCGCTCAGCACGGACCGGTATCCGGGAAGGCTCACGCGGTCGGTACCCGCCCGCTCCAGGATGGCGCTGATCAGCACGATCTCACCATGGCTGAAGCCGTAGAGGTCGCTGTCGGCCACCACTCGCGCGGCGTGCTCCCAGCGCGCGTAGTAGTCGACGCTGCGGCCCGCATCGAGGATGACCGCCGCGTGGTCGAGCATCTCCCGTGCCCGGGGGCCGCCCTCCGGGTCGAGGCGCTCGAGCAGCGCCACGGCCAGGGCGGAGCGAAGCCGTGCGCGGTTCGCGTCCCAGGCGGTGAACCGCCGGGCCAGGGCCTCCATGGAGCTGCGCCGCACCTCGGCGGCCGGGCGGAGGGGGAGGCCGAGGCGCTCCAGCGCCACCCCCTCGCGCAGCCCGCGGCCGGAGAGGAGGAGCTCGTCCGCTCCCAGCGCGTGGCAGAGGACCTGGGCGCAGAGGGCGCCCCCCACGACCGAGTCGGCGCGGTCGTCGCTCAACCCCGGGACCCGGCGGCGCCCGGCCAGGGGGCGTGAGGCCAGCGCGTCGACGGCGAGGTCGAGGCCATGGGCATCGAGACGGTAGCCGTGGAGCCGTTCGATGGGGTAGGTGCGGCGGGCGCGATCCACCTTGCCCAGGTTGCGCAGGGTGCCCCCGGTCCCCACCAACCGTTCGCCGGGGCCCAGCGTGGGGAGCCCGGCCCGCGTGATCTCTTCGAGGGCGTGCTCGCGGAGGCGGCCCAGCTCCGCGGCGCGCGGAGGGTCGCTGGCGAGGAAGACCTCGCTGAGGCGGAGCGCGCCCAGTGGGAGGGTCCACTGGCGCAGGGGCCGGCGGTCCCGGAAACGGCAGATCTCCACGCTGCCCCCGCCGATGTCGACGACCAGGCCCGAGTCCACGGGGAGCCCGTGGACCGCTCCCAGGAACGCGTAGCGAGCCTCCGCGTCGCCCTCCAGGACCTCCAGCCCGACACCGGTCGCGTCGCGCACCCGCGCGACGAACTCCGCGCGGTCGGAGGACTCGCGGACCGCGGCCGTGGCCACCGCCACGAGGCTCCCCGCGCCGGTTCCCCGCGCCAGGGCGAGGAAGGCCCGGAAGGCGTCGACGACCCGCGCCACGGCGGCGTCGCCCAGCCGGCCCGTGGCGGCCTGATCGTGGACCAGCCGGAGCGGGAAGCGGGCGTCCGCGAGGATCGCCAGGTGGGCCTCCGCGGCGGCGCTGACCACCACCATGCGCCCCGAGTTGGAGCCGATGTCCACCACCGCGAGCGGGGGCCTGGTCCCGCCCGGCGCGGCCGGCCGGCGGCTGGTCACGCCCCGCGGGCGATGGCCCGGTCCATCGCCGGCGCGGGGCGCTCGCGGGGGCGGCCGTGCCCCGGGGCCAGCAGGGCGGGGTCGAGGTCGCGCAGGCGCCGGGCGCTGGCGAGCGCCGTCGAGCGGTGCCACGTCGCCATCACCGCGAGCGGGAAGAGCCAGTTGGAGTGCGCGGTGGTCGCGACACCCCCGAAGGTGGTGTAGGCGTCCCCGCAGTAGAGGGCGCGGTCGCGCGTGTCCAGGAAGGCCACGTGCCCGGGGGTGTGTCCCGGCGAGGCGATCACCTCGAGGGAGCCGATCCTGTCACCGTCCTCGAGCAGCCGTGCCGGCTCCGTGCGCGCTCCCGGCAGCGAGCCGCGGATGCGCGCGTCCGGGGGCTCGCCCGGCTCCGTCCCGAGATCGCGGCGGAGCAGCCGCGCGTCACGGGCGGAGATGCAGACCTCGGCCTCGGGCCAGTCGGCGTGGACCGCATCCAGCGACCCGGCGTGGTCGCCGTGCGCGTGGGTGAGAAGGATGCGCACGATGGGCCGGCCCAGGGCGGCCGCCGCGGTCCGGATGCGGGGGGCGCTCCCGCTCACCATGGTGTCGATGAGGGTGAGGCCGTCCGGCTCCTCGACCAGGTAGCCGTTCACGAATCCGAAGCGAGTGATGCGCCTGGCGAAGGGCATGGTCGGTGCTCCCACGTGGGTGTGGCGCCCGCGCACGGGCAGGGCGCCCATCATGCCCCGGCGGGGCGCGGCGGCGCGCGGAGCCGGCCGGCCCCCGTACACTTGTGCGGTCATGGCAGGCCCGCCCCCGACGCGACCGAGCGCGGCATCGGACCCCGACCCCGGCGGCCCGGCCCCGGTCTCGGCCGGCATGGGGGGTGCCTACCACGCGGAGGCGCTCGCGCCCCCGGAGAGGGCCCGGCTCCAGCCCTGGGTGAGCGACCTGGACTCCCCGGTGTTCGTCCTGAGGGGACTCCCCCAGGTGACCGCGGCCGCCCTCTTCGCGCGCTACAGCCGCAGCTCCAAGAGCCTGCGCCGCCTCCTCCTCGACGAGTTCCTCGCGGAGGGGGCGGGCACCGCTCCGCCCGAGGACGCCGGCCGCGCCCGCGCGAGCCGGCTCATGGCCCGCGTGCTGGCCGAGTACGGGGACGACTCGGTGGCCCAGCTCGCCGGTGTGCACCTCGCCTGCGAGCAGGTGAGCCAACCGCTGGCCAAGGCGATCGAATGGGGCCGCCTCGCCGCCTACCTCGAGCAGTCGACCCGCTACATCCCCTACACGGACCGCCGCGACGGTCACTACCGCTACTTCCGCGACCCCGAGCTGATGGCCTCGGCGCAGGCCGGCCGCTACGCCGCGGCGATGGACGGGCTCTTCGACGCCTACTGCGAGATGCTGCCGGCGCTGCGCGACCACCTGGACCGCAGGCTCCCCCCCGAGGAGGACGCCCGTGCCCGCGCTCGC
>JAJZNI010000082.1 GCA_021847925.1 bacterium | reverse complement strand
GGCGGCGGAGGGCGCCGGGCGTCGAGGTCCGCCCGCGCCGCGCGGACCGGCGGGGACGGTCTCGGGCCGCGGCGCTCGATCCCCCCCGGCCCGCCGCCGAGCGGAGCGCTAGATTGCCGGGGCGATGGCATGGAGCGAGGCGCGACCCCGACCGGCCGGGGAGTGGCTCCTCCATCCCCCGGCCTCCGCCCCGCGGAGGCGCCCGACCGGCGCGGACCACCCCTGGCTGTGGACGGCGGGCGCGGTCATGGCCGCCGCCCCGCTGTGGCTCTCGCACCTTCCCTCGCTGCTGCTCCACGCGCAGCTCTACGCCGACGACGGGGCCTGGTACAGCGCCGCGTCCCTGCACGGGGCGCTGGGGACCCTCCTCCTCCCCGCCAACGGGTACCTGGTGCTCCTGCAGCGCTCGGCCGCCGCGGTCGCGCTGGCCGTCCCCCTCATCGCGGTGCCGGCGCTCTTCAACGTGGTGGCCCTGCTCGTGGTGCTGGGCGGCGTCGCGTACCTAGTCTCACCGCGGATGGGCGCGGCGATCCCCAGCCCCGCGGTGCGGGCGGCGGCGGCGCTGGTGATCCTCGCCCTGCCCAACGCCTACGACACCATGGGCAACCTCACCAACAGCCAGTGGCACCTGGCGCTCATCGCGTTCCTCGTCATCTTCGCCACCCCGCCGCGCGGGATCGCGGGCTGGGCCGTCGACATCGGGGTCCTCGTCGTCGCCGGTCTCACCGGGCCCTACGCGGTCCTCCTGGCTCCCATCGCCGCCTGGCGCTTCCGGCGCGAGCGATGGGAGCGCCGGGCGGGTGTCGTGCTTCTGGTCGTCGCCGCGTGCGCCGCCATCCAGGCCGGGGTGGCCCTGACACAGCTGGACGCCGAGCGGGTCTCGGGCCCGCTCGACGCCGGCATCGTGCCGCTCGTCACCGTGCTCGGGCGCCAGCTCACCCTCGGGCTGCTCGGCGGAGCTCACGGCCTGACGGCGCTGATGGGAACCCCGTTCGCGGACAACCCGGTCGTCCTGGGCCTCCTGGCCGCCGTGCCCCTGGCGGTGTGCGCCGCGGTGGCATGGCGCGGCCCCGACATCCTCCGCGGCCTCTGGGCGCTCGCGCTGCTGACGCTGGTCGCGGCCCTCGCGTCCCCCTCCATCGGCACCCCCCGCTGGCCGCAGCTCGGCGTGCCCGCCAGCATCGCGCACTTCCACCCCCACGGCATTCGCTACTTCCTCTTCGCCCTCCTCGCCTTCGCGCTCTCCCTCGGGTGGATGGCCTGGTGGGGACTGCTGGCGGGGCGGCGCCGGATCGGCACGCGGCGGGACGCCGGCCGCCTGATGCTGGGCGCTGCGGCCGCCGCCCTCCTCCTCCTCGCCGCCTCCCAGGGCGTGCCCCGCGACTGGGCCTACCCGCCCTACCTCGACGAGCACTGGGCCGCCGAGGTCCGGCGCTATGAGCTCGCCCCCCCCGGTGCGCGGGTGGTGCTGCCCATCAACCCGGCCGGCTGGACCATGACCCTGGTGGCACCGGGCCCCGCGGCGCGCTGAGGCGGCGCTCGCGAAGCGGCGCGCCCGAGCCGTCCTCCGCCTCCGGTCGCGGGCGGTCAGGCGGGGGCGGCCACCTCCCCCTCGACCTGCTGGACCTCGGCGGCGTCCATCTCGTCGACCCGGCGCAGGGTCGCGGGGTCGGTGAGCCGGTCGGTGAAGAGGATCCCGTCGAGGTGGTCGATCTCGTGCTGGATCGCTCGGGCGAGCAGGCCGTCTCCCTTGATCCGCTTCTCCTGGCCGTGGCGGTTGAGCGCCCTGCAGACGATCTTCTGGTGCCGCTTCACCTCCCCCACCACCCCCGGGACGGAGAGGCAGCCCTCGTAGCCGATCTGCTCGCCCTCGAACTTGACGATCTCGGGGTTGGCCAGGTAGAGGAGCTGATTGTCCACCCGGATGGTGATCACCCGCAGGGAGACGTCCACCTGGGGAGCGGCCAGCCCCACCCCGGGCGCCGCGATCATCGTCTCCATCATGTCGTCCATCAGGCGGCGGACGGAGTCGTCGACGCGGCCCACCCGCGGGGCCCTGCGGCGCAGGACCGGGTTGTCCTCGTCGACCGTCACGATGTGGAGGAGGGTCACTCTGGGGTCCTCGGGAGCGCCACGCCGGCCGGGGTCACATCGCCGGATCGACGTCGATGCTCCAGCCCCGGCCCCGGGGCAGATGGGGGAACGCCCTCTCGATGTCCGCGCCCCGCACCGTCACCTGCCAGCGGTGCTGGCCCCGGAGCCGGTGCAGGAAGGCGGGGGTCGGGCCGAGGACGTCGAGCCCGGCGCCGGAGCCGAGGATAGCAGAGAGCTCCCGGACCGACCGGCGCGCGGCGGCCTCCGCCACCCGGTCGTCCGGGTGGCTCATGGTGCAGGTGACAAGGCGCGCGTAGGGGGGGAACCGGTGGTCGCGCCGGACCCGGATCTCGTCATGGGCGAAGCCGCGGAAGTCGTGGGTCACCGCGTGGCGCACCGCGTAGTGCTCGGGGCTGTAGGTCTGCAGGACCACGCGCGCCGGCTCGTCCCCCCGCCCCGCCCGTCCGGCGACCTGGGTGAGCAGGGAGAAGGTCACCTCGCCGCTGCGGTAGTCCGGGAAATGCAGGGACGTGTCGGCGTTGACGATCCCCACGAGCCGCACCCGTCCCAGGTCCCAGCCCTTGGCCACCATCTGGGTGCCGATCAGGCAGTCCGCCCCACCGGTGCGGAAACGCTCGTAGATCTCGAAGTAGGCGTCGCGGCGCTGCACCGTGTCCCGGTCCATGCGCAGGAGCCGGAGCCCCGGGAAGCGGTCGGCGACCTCCGCCTCGAGACGCTCGGTCCCCATCCCCAGCCCGCGGATCGACGCCGAGCCGCAGGCGGGGCAGCGTTCGGGAAGGGGCCGCGAGAGACCGCAGTAGTGGCAGTCGCACCTGCCCCGCCCCGCGTGGTACACCAGGGACACGCTGCAGTGGGGGCAGCCCAGCGGCTCTCCGCAGGCGCGGCAGAGGACCACCGTGGCGGTCCCGCGGCGGTTGAGGTAGAGGATCGACTGCCCACCCTCGGCATGGCACTCCTCCATGGCGCGGACGAGGGTCTGGGAGAGCGGGCTCCGGTTGCCGGCGCGCAGCTCGTCGCGCAGGTCCACCACCTCGATGGGCGGCAGCTCCCTCCCCGTGATCCGCTCGGGAAGGGTGGTCAGCTCCAGGTCTCCGGTGTGGGCCCGGAAGTAGGTCTCGACCCGCGGGGTCGCGCTCCCCAGCACGACCGGCACGCCGAGCCGCCGCCCCAGCTCCAGGGCGACGTCCACCGCGTGGTAGCGGGGGATGCGGTCCTGCTTGTAGGCGGAGGCGTCCTCCTCGTCGACCACGATCACCCCGAGGCGGGGAAGGGGCGCGAAGACCGCGCTCCGCGACCCCACCACGACGTCGATCTCGCCGTGGCGGGCACGAGCCCATTCGACCGCGCGTTCGGCGTCGGTGAGCGCCGAGTGGATGACGGCGAGGCGCGCCGGGAAGCGGGCGGCGAAGCGCCGGATCATCTGCGGGGTCAGGGCGATCTCCGGCACCAGGCAGGTGGCCTGACGGCCCCGGGCGAGCGCGGCGTCGATGGCGGCCAGATAGACCTCGGTCTTGCCGCTGCCGGTCACCCCGTGGAGCAGGACGCGGCGGTGCACACCGCCGGCGATCGCCCCGAGAAGCGGCTCCGCGGCGGCCGCCTGCGCCGGGGTGAGGGGCGGCGCCGCCGCCCGGACGCCCGGCTCGCGAGCGGCGGCGATGGAGGTGGACGTGGAGCGCGGGCCGCGCCGGGAGGCGGTCTCCGGGCGGGCGCCGCGCACCCCCTTGGGGACCATGGCCTTGAGCACCTCGGCGAGCGGGGCGCAGTACCGCTCGGCGACCCACGCCGCGAGCTCGACCAGAGGGGCGGGGAGCAGCGGCTCCTCGTCGAGGACGGCGAGCAGGGGGCGGACCTCGGCATGATCGGAGCGGGCGGAGACCGCCACCACCAGCCCGGGGAGCGAGCGAGCACCGAAGGGCACCCGGACCCGCACCCCCGGCGCCACCCTCTCCGCCATCCCCTCGGGCACCGAGTACGTGTAGCTCTCCTGGGGGAGCATGGCCCGGGTGTCCGGGACCACCCAGGCGAACACCGGTGCGCTCATGCACCCGGATCATGCGCGGTCCGGGCCGGCGGCGGGCCGCCGCCCCGATCCGCTAATCTTCCCGGCCGAATGGCGGACATCTCGATGCCCAGCGCGCCGTCCACCGGACTCCGTGGAGCTCCTGAAGCGTCGGAGGCGTCCGAGCAGTACGGGGCCTTCCACCTCGAGCAGCGGGGCATCGAGCTCATCCCCGACTCCGACCGCAGCATGCGGCCGTGGGGCCTCTTCTGGCTCTGGGCCGGGGCGGTGTGGAACGTCGAGTTCCTCTTCTACGGGGCTCTGATCGTCTCCTTCGGCCTCTCCTTCGGGCAGGCTGTGCTCGCCATCGTGGTGGGCAACGTCTTCTACATCTTCCTCGGCATCGCGAGCCTCCCCGGTCCCGCGGCGGGCACCACCACCTTCATGGTCAGCCGCGCTCCCTTCGGCCGCAACGGCAACCGGCTCCCCGCGGTCTTCAACTGGATCACGCAGGTGGGCTTCGAGATCCTGGGCATCGTCATCGTCGTCTTCATCGTCGAGGCCATGTTCGCCCACCAGGGCGTCAAGGACCTCGGCACGGGCGGCACCGCCCTGGTGATCGCCCTCGCCGTCCTGGTGCAGTTCGTGGTGCCCTTCCTGGGCCACGCCACCATCAAGACGGTCCTGCGCTACCTCTCCTTCGCCTTCATCGTCTTCTTCGCCATCATGGCCGTGCTGGTGCTTCCCAACGTGAAGCTGGGCAGCATCCACCAGAGCAGCTCGTGGTGGCTGTGGACCACCGCCCTGGTGCTGATCATCTCGGTGGGGGGGCTGGGGTGGACCGAGAACGCCGCCGACTACTCCCGCTACCTCCCTCGGAGCACCCCCCGCAGCCGCACGTTCTGGGCCGCCGCGCTCGGACCCGCGATCCCCTCCATCCTCCTGGAGCTGCTCGGCGCCGCCGCCTTCTTCGTGAGCAAGGACATCACCGCTCAGCCGGTCACGGCGCTCACCGGGGCATTCGCCGGCTGGTTCTTCTGGCCGTTCATGGTCGTTGCCCTCTTCCAGCTCTTCGCCATCAACAGTCTCGACATGTACTCCTCGGGCGTCACCCTGCAGGCGGTCGGGGTGCCCATCAAGCGCTGGGGGTGCATCCTCATCGACACCGTCGTGAGCGGTGCGATCACTGCGCTGGTGATCTTCAAGGGCAACTTCTACACCGACCTCTCCGGATTCGTCGACTACATCGTGGTCTGGCTGGGGCCCTGGTTCGGCATCCTGGCGGTCGACTACCTGCTTCGCCGGGGCAGCTACGACCGGCATGCCCTCGCGTCCAGGGGGGGCGGCATCTACTGGCGCAACGGCGGCTTCAACTGGCGGGCGCTGGTCTCGCTGCTGATCGGCATGGCCGGGGCGCTGATGTGGACCGACGCCCAGTACTACTTCCCCGCGTACAACTCGCCGCTCTCGCGCCTCACCGGCGGGGGCGACCTGAGCTGGCTCGTCGGCCTGGTGGTCGGCGCCGGCCTCTACTGGGCGCTCTCGCGGCGCAGCATCCAGAGGGAGCAGGAGGCCGCCGGCCTCTCCGACTGAGCGCGGGCCACCGCGGCCGCCACCTCCGGTGGCGCTGCGACGCGGCGCCGGAGCCGGGGGGCGCACGGGGCGGGGCCCCGAGGCTCCGCGCTCGCCGGCTCGGCTCATCCGCCCGCCGCGGGGAACCCCCAGTGGAGGTCGAGCCGCCGGACCGCACCGGTCCTGTCGAAGATGGCCGCGCTGGTGGCGGGGTCGAGACGCAGACCGGGGATCACCCGCCGCTCGCCCGCGCGGAACGTGATCTCGATCCGCGGCGGTCCCGAGCGGTGGGCCACCACCGGCACCTGGCAGATGGTGAAGCCGAGCGTCCCGATGCCGAGGGCGATCTCGCCCCGAGCCCCGTCGACGTCCCGGTGGTCGAAGACCCGCGGCGCGCCGAGGAACTCGTGCCGGGCCGCCAGCTCCGGGTGGAATCCGAGGCTGCCGTCCTCCACCCGGGCTCCCATCTCGCCCAGCCGGGTGATCAGGTCCTCCTTGACCTGGCCGCTCATCCCCGGCTGCTGCGCCCCCGCGAACCCCGGCGTGTGGGAGTACGGGTCGATGGGGATGGCGCCGTACAGCTCGGGAGGCTTGTGCACGCCGATGCCCTCGCGGATCTCGGCGTAGTGGCGGCGCAGGCGCATCCTCACGGTCTCATCGGCGCCCGCCGAGGCGGCCCCGCCGAGCACCTCCTGGACCGCGACCAGGAGCTTGGAGACCATGTGCCAGTAGATGCAGCCCAGCCCCTCGTACTTGTAGAAGCTGCCGGAGCGGCCCGTGAACGACCGGTGATCGAAGACGGACTCGTACAGGTCGAGGATCCGCTCCACCTCCTCGGCGGGGACGCCGATCTCGCCGAGCCGCCGCGCGAGCACCGACGCGTTGCGCAGGTCGGCGTCGAAGTGGAGCTGCCCGTTCACGTCGCGCACCACGATGCGGGTGTCGCCGCTCTCGATCATGGCGAGGAGCAGCGGCGACCGCGCCGCCGCCTCCGCCGGCAGCACGTTCCTGGCAAAGAAGCCGGGCAGCCGCCGGTCCGGATAGAGCAGGTAGCTGCTCTGGTCCTCCCGGTAGAGCGGACTGCGGCGCAGGGCCTGGAGCAGGTCGGCGCACTCGGCGGCCCCGAGGGTCCCCGAGCTCAGCACCGCGACCTGCCCCTCGAGCATCTCCGGAAGGCGGCCGATCCCGATGCCGTCCGGTGTCAGCCGCATCAGGTTGTAGGCGTGGTACAGGCCGTCTGGCCGGCGGTTCGCCCGAATCGCGTGGTCGAGGTGGCGCAGGGCGGCGCCGCAGAAGCGGTCCAACTCGGCGGCTCCGATCGCTGAGCGATCACCGCTGAACCCCCCCGCATAGAGGGCCGCCCGGTAGTCGGAGCCGGCCGCCCCCAGCTCGTCGAGGACGCGCCGGCGGTCCCCGTCCGTCAGCGGAGCGCCGAGCAGACCGGCGTGGCGCTCCAGCGTTGCCGCGACCCGGCGCAGCGCCGTGGCGACCTCGACCGCAACCGCCACCGAGTCGCTGACCGCACCGGCGAAGAGCGTCCGGCAGAATGCGAGGAATCGGCGCAGGTGGCAGAGCGTCACCACCGAGAGGCCGCGCCCCACCAGGGCGTTGTTGGCGTCGTTCCACTCCGGGCGCTGCGTGTTCATCCACAGCCCCCCCTCGGGGACGTAGACGAAGAGGCGGGCCAGGGTCGTGACCAGCAGCTTCTCGGCGAGGCTTGCCGTCTGCGGCGTCCCGTCCGCCGAGGGGAGCAGCCTGCCGTCCCCGCCGCTCGCCGCCGACCGCTCACGGATCCGGCGGTCGAGATCCGCGTCGAAGTCGATCGTCGTGAAGGGGTCGCGCAGCATCTCCGCATGGGGCCTGATCCGGTAGGGGACGTCGGCATAGGTGAAGAGACGGCGGTCGAGCAGCGCGGGGAGGGCTCGCGGGTGGTAGCGCGCGGACAGCTCCAGGAGCCGCAGCAGGTAGACGACCTGATGATCGCCCCAGTAGCCGATGTGCGCCCAGGCGCTGCCGGCGTCCGGCACCTCCCATCCGAACCCGCCGCGCGTGACCCGGTAGGGATTGTGACCATCGGCGGTGGAGGCGTCGAGGAAGGTGAAGATCATGCTCTCCACGTATCCGGGATGGGACAGGGCGAGGGCCTCCCAGTTCTGGAAGAGGTCGCGCCAGTTCCCCTCGTAGCCGAGGCGCCGGGTGCCGTCCGGGGCCCTCAGCTCGATGGAGAAGCGGTTCCAGGGCCGGCTGGGGTCGCCGTGCCGGCGGCTGAAGGTGAGCGGGAGGTACTCGCGGGCCAGCCGCTCCAGGTCCGTGTCCCCGCGCTGCCCGGCCAGCTCGACGAGGCGCCGGTGAGGGAGGCTCTCCGGCAGCCCCTCCAGGAAGCACGCCTGGCGCGCGACGACGCGGGCGCTGGCGCTCCGCACGAAGGCCCGGAAGTCGGCGCCGGACACTCGGTACCCGTCATCCGGGACCCCACCGCGCATCAGGTTGAAGAGGGCGTTGGAGAAGTGCCGCCAGCAGCTCAGCTCGTCGGCGGTGAGCTGGAGCCCGTCGCCGCGGGACACGATGTCGATCAGGCTCTCGGTCCCCCGCCGAACGTCGGCGTCGAGCTCCTCGCGCAGGTCGACCCCGGAGGCCAGCAGCCGGACCAGGGCGGCGACGTCCGCGGCGTCGCGGTCGACGTCGGCCACGGTGCTCCACGCGCGACGTGAGCGGGCGGCGATCGCGAGCCGCGCGCCCGCCAGGTACGCGCCGCGGCGCCCCCGGACGCGGGTCTCCCCCTCCACCGGCAAGCCGGCGCGGAACCGGCCCAGCTGAGCGGCGCAGAGGAGGTGGAGGCCGGCGTCCAGCCCCTCCGACCACACCGTGGTGGCCCGCAGCGCCTCATTGGGTTCGTTGCGATCCGTGGGGATGGAGCTGAGGCGGTACAGGGCGAGGCCGGTGGAGATGTCGAGCTCCGCCTCCTTGTACGCGTCCGCCAAGGTGCTGAGCTGAAGCTGGAAGTCACTGCTCAGCCCGGCCGGCAGGAGGTTCTGGAGGCCGTCGAGGATCTCGAGCTCGATCGGTTCGCCGGACAGGTTCTCCAGATGGCAGCGGCGCACGAAGCCGAAGCGCTCGCTGGTCATCCACGCCACGGAGAACGCCAGGTGGAGGTCGTGGTTGATCTCCTCGAAGACCAGCCGGTTGCCGTACACGCTCTTGGCCAGGCTGCGTGTGACCCGGAAGCGTTCCGGGCAGCGTGCCGAGAGCGGCTCCCAGAGCACGGCCTCGGGGTCGCGGCCAACCCGGACCAGGGTGGTGCCTCCGACCAGGTCGAGGCTGTCGTGGATGCGATCGTCGGTGCCATACGGGAAGAGCGCGTGGTCCGGATCGCGCCGGCCGGCGGTGAGCGCTCCGTTGCTGGAGACGAACATCCAGTGGTCCGCCGGGCTCACCACGGTCATGAGGAACGGGGGCATGGCGTCGTGGTTGCGGATCCGGTAGCAGAGCTCCCCGTCGAGACGGACCAGCTCGCCCTCGGCATGGGGCGGCGCCGGGGGGGCTACGCGGCGTGGCATCCGCAGCTCTCGCGGATGACGAGGTCCGTGGGCAGCACCCTCTCCGGCGCGGCCACCGCTCTGCCACGGATCGCCGCATGGAGCGTGTCGAACGCGGCGGACCCGAGGTCCCGGATGGGCTGGCGCACCGTGGTGAGCGGGGGGTGCAGGTGGCGCGCGATGGCGACGTCGTCGAAGCCGGTGACGGCGACGTCGGCCGGCACGCGGAGCCCGTGGCGGCCCAGCGCGTGCATCACTCCGACGGCGGTCTGATCGTTGGCGCAGACGATGGCGCGGGGAAGCCGCACGCCACCCTCGAGGAGGGAGGAGATGGCGCGGGCCGCTCCGACTGCGCTGTAGTCGCCCCGCCAGGCCGGACCGCTGATCACCTCCACCCCCGCGGCTCGCGCCACCACCCGGAGCGCGCGCTCCCGAGCCAGGTTGTCAGGGCTGTCGGTGTGGCCCGAGAGGTACGCGAGGCTGCGGTATCCGTGATCCGAGACCAGGTGGCGGACCAGGGCGCGCATCCCGCCCACGTTGTCGCAGCGGATGTTGACCGCACCGGCGACCGGCCGGCTCGCCAGGGTGACCACCGGCACGTGCTCCGCCAGCCGGGCCAGAGCCGCCGGCGCGAGCAGGTTATCGTGGAGGATCAGGCCGTCGACCTTGCGCGCGAGCGCGGGCAGGCGGATCGCCGCGTCCTCCTTGGACACGGTGGAGATGAGCACATCGAAACCCACCGCGCGTGCCGACGCCTCGATCCCGCGGTTCACCACCTCGTCGAAGAGCGGGCTCTCGTCCTCGTCCTCGAAACCCGCGTCCTCGCCCCGGCGAAAGGCGACGCCGACCACCTCCTTGAGCCCGCTGGACAGGGCCCGGGCCGCACCGTCCCTCACGAAGCCCAGGTCGCGCACGGCGTCGAGCACACGCTCGCGCGTCTCCAGGCGCGGCCGGCCTCGCTGGTTCAGCACCCGCGACACGGAGGCGATCGATACGCCCGCGAGCCGCGCCACGTCGTAGATCGTCGGTGAGCCGGCGGGGCCCGGCGCCACCGCCGTCCGGGTCACGGCCGTGTCCGCGTTCCGCACGAGCAGGGATGTTAAGCGCTGACGGGCACCGTCCAGGCGACCCCACCGCCGCGGGGCCTCATCGCCCACCCCGACCCCGACCCTGCCTCCGACCGGCGACACCGATGTCCCGGCCGGGGCGCGGGACGGGGCGGAGGCGGCCCCCCGGTGCTTGCGCGACCCGGCCTCCCGTGGTACCGTGACCGCTGTCTGTAAGCGCTTACCTCGCCGGGGTTGCGGCATCTCGAGGGCTCGAGCCGCTCGGATCGGGGGCGAGCATGAGCGTCGGCCGTGTCGCCGCCCCACGGCGGGGCTGAGCCGGGAAAGCGGTGGGGTGATCCATGACCGAGGACCAGCTTCTGCTCGCCGTGGCCGGCGACAACACCAAGACCGACGTTGCCATCCTCGAGCCCGACGGCACCCTCCATGCGGCGGTGCGGGGCCCGGGCGCATCACCGGATCTGCTCGGCCTTCCGGGGTGCGTCGCGGAGCTGGGGGTGATCATCGAACGGGCCTGGGGCGATGCGCGCATGGGTGTCATCCCGCGCCGGGCGGGCACCGGCCTCTACTTCCTGGCCGGGGTGAACTCGGAGGAGATGGGGGCCCGCCTCGCCGGCGCGATCGCCCAGCGCGGGTGGTCGGAGCGGACGCACGTCGCCAATGATGTCTTCGCCACCCTCTGGGCGGCCAACGGCAAGGGCGAGGGCGTCGCCGTCGTCGTCGGGGCCGGCATCAACTGCGTGGGTCAGCTGAGCTCCGGGGCGACCGCGCGCTTCGCGTGCCTCGGCCCGCTGAGCGGCGACGCAGGGGACGGCCGCTCCCTGGCGACCGCCGCGGTCGCCGCCGCGGTCCGTGCCGAGGACGGTCGCGGCTCCCCCACGTCTCTCTGCCGCCTGCTCGCTCAGTACTTCGGGTTGTGCACCGCGACCGAGGTCGCGGTCGCCTTCCACGACGGCGAGATCGACGCCATCCGGCTCCTGGACGTCGTCCCCCTGGTGGTCCACGCGGCCGCCGCGCACGACGCCGTCGCCGAGGAGCTCCTGGATCGGCATGCCAGCGAGGTCGCGGGGTACGTGATCGCCGCGGCGCGCCGGCTGGAGGTGGCGGACCAGGCGTTCGACGCCGTCCTGGCCGGCTCGATGATGGACCAGCGCTGGCTCCCGGTCAGCGTGGCCGGGATCCGCGCCCGGCTCGCCGCCGCCCTGCCGCACGCGAGGGTCACCGTCTCAGCCGACCTCCCCGTCGCCGGCGCGGCGCTGGCCTGCCTCGCCGCGGTGGGCGCGGGGCCGGCAGCCGCGGAGCGCCTGCGCGGTGAGCTGGTGGCGGAGCGCCTGCACGTGGTGGGCGGGTCGGCGTTCCTCAACCTGCCCGGTCAGTAGCGGCCGGCTCGCGACGCGCCCTGGCCTCGGCCGCTCCGCCCTCGGCCGGGATGCTGGTGAGGAGGGCTCCGGGGTGGGGTGGGGTGGGGCGAGCCCGCGGCCCGCCCCACCACTCAGGCCCAGTCGATGTCAGCGCCCGCGCCCCAGGTGTCCCTGCCCTCCCCTCACGGCCACGGAGACCCAGGCGACGTTCATGCCGGCGCCCGACGTGGTGCTGCTGCTGGGGGAACTGCACCCGCAGATCGCGTTGGGGAACGCGCCGCCCATGGCAACGTCCAGGATGATCATGAAGCCGTGGTCCACGACGTCATTCCAGTACGTGGCTCCGACCCGGCTCTCGCTGACACTGAAGTACTCCCTGCCGTCCAGGTACCAGCGGATCTGCCCGTTGCCGGGGTCGGTCCTGTCCACCACGACCGCGTAGGTGTTGTAGCCCGTCTGGCACCCCGGGCACTTCTGCAGGCCGCTGCTCAACCCGGTGTACTCGTTGCAGGGGCCGCCGTTGAACCCGTTCACGTACGAGACGAAGCCGCAGTGCAGCGTGCCGGACACATCGGAGAGGGCGTTGACGTCCTCCATGATGTCGATCTCGCCGGTCGTCGGCCACGCCGAGCAGTCCATGAGGCCGTCCGTCCCGAACCCCGTGCTGCGATACCCGCTGCCCAGCATCCAGAAGGCCGGCCAGTAGCCGAGCCCGTTGGCGGGATCGGGTTGCTGGATGGAGGCGGACACCTCCATCTCGCCGCCGGCGGGCGCCGCGAAATTGTCACGCACCGTCTCGAGCCGAGCCGACGTCCAGCTCCCGTTGCTCTCCACCGGGGTGATCGTCAGGCCGTGGCCGTTTTCGACGGCGTTCGCGGTGGACGCCGTCTCGGTCTCCACCTCGCCGGTCCCCCAGTTGGGAGTGCAGCCGGTCCCCGTGTACTGCGTTCCGATGTCGTAGTTCCACCGGTTGTCGATCCCCGATCCGGCGGGGCCGGAGAAGTTGTCGAAGAAGACGGAGTGCCAGCCGGGGAGGTGACCGGGAGGGGGAGCCGCCGACGCGGGGAGGGTGGCCGCGACCCCCACCCCCGCGATCAGCGGCACACCGACGGCGGCCAGCAGCCGCAGCCGGGGGAGGCCCGCCCGCCGGGAGCGCTCACGATTCAGTCTCATCCGCTTGTCCTCCTCACTTCCCCGGGCGGGACCACCGCCCCCAGGCCAGCTCTCTGATGGGCAACGACGTGTGCGTAAGCGCTTACGCCACCAGCCGCGGCCATCGTAGGAGCGGCGCACGGCGCTGTCAAGCCAGCGGTGGCACAGGAGGGCGCCGGCTTCGCACGAGCGGCGCGACCGTCAGCCGCGCGCTCCGAGCCGCTCGCTCACGGCGCTCGCGATGCGGCGCGCCACCTCCAGCTTGGGCATCCGCTCCACCACCAGCACCACGCCGTCGCGATCGATCACGGTCACCGCGTTGTCATCCGCGCCCATGCCCACCCCGGGGGCGCTCACGTCGTTGAGGACGATCAGGTCCAGGCCCTTGTCCCGCAGCTTGGCGGTGGCGTTGCGGAGGGGGTCGTCCGTCTCCGCCGCGAACCCCACGACCAGCACCCGGCCGCGCCGGGGGTGATCGCGCAGTGACGCCAGGATGTCGACGGTGGGGACCAGATCCAGGGTCAGCCCCTCCGACGACTTCTTGAGCTTGCGGGTCGCGGCCTCGCGCGGCCGGTAATCGGCGACCGCCGCGGCCATCAGCAGCACGTCGGCGGACGCCAGCTCGGCCCACACCGCCCGGCGCATCTCCTCGGCCGTCTCGACCCCGGTCACCGTGAGGCGGGGATGCACCGGGGGAGGCGCGGCGGCGGTCACCAGCGCGACCCGGGCGCCCGCCTCGAGGCAGGCGGCGGCGAGCGCGTTGCCCATCTTGCCACTGGAGCGGTTGCCGACGAAGCGCACCACGTCGATCGGCTCACGGGTGCCGCCGGCGGTCACCACCACGCGGGCCCCCGCCAGACCCCCTCCCCCACCGGACCGGGTGCGCCGCCGCGGCACGGGGCCGGTGGCCGCCTCGGAACCGTCCTCTCCACGGACCGGTGGCGGCTGCCCGCTCACCCGACCGGCCCGCGGCGCGCGGCCCCGCCTCCCTCGGCCAGCAGGGCGGCGGCGGCCTCCACGATCACGGCCGGCTCCGCCATCCGCCCCTCTCCCTCCCGTCCGCTGGCCAGTCGCCCGGCGACGGGCCCGACCAGGATCGCCCCCCGGTTGCGCAGCGTCGTCACGTGCTCCCGGGTGGCGGGGTGCTCCCACATCGCCGTCTCCATGGCGGGCGCCAGCAGAAGTGGGGCACGGCAGGCGAGGACGGTGGCGGTGACGGCATCGTCGGCCAGACCGAGCGCCAGCCGGGCGATGAGATTGGCCGACGCGGCCACGGCGACCTGCAGCTCAGCCCATCCGGAGAGGGTGAGGTGCTCCATCCCGGGGCCGCGCTCGGGTGGTGTCAGGAGGTCCGTGACCACCGGGTTCCCCGACAGCGCCCGCAGGGTGAGGGGACCGAGGAAGCGGGTCGCCGCGGGGGTCATGGCGCAGCGAACCTCGGCCCCGCCGACGCGCAGGAGCGCCACCACGTCGGCCGCCTTGAAGGCGGCGACGCTGCCGCCGACCAGCACCAGCACGCGCCGCCCCGCGAGACCGCCACCGCTCGCCGGCCCGCTCACGGGTGCACCCTGCCGATGCCGCGCACCCGGCCCTGTTCCACGATCTCCAGGATGCGGCGCGCGGCACGCCCGACGTCGTCGTTGACCACGCGGTGGTCGTAGCGATCCTGCTCGGCCAGCTCGGCCTGCGCGTTCTCCCAGCGAAGCGCCAGGCTCTCCTGGGTCTCGGTGGCCCGCTCCTCGAGGCGGTGGCGCAGCTCCTCGAGACTCGGCGGCAGCAGGAAGATGTAGACGGCGTCGCGGACCCGCGGACGGATGGCCGCCGCGCCCTGGACGTCGATCTTGAGCACGATGTCCTCGCCGCGCTCGAGGCTCGCGCGAACCTGCGCCTCCGAGGTTCCCTTCCACTGGCCGTGGACCAGGGCGTGCTCGAGGAACTCGCCGCGCCCCACCATCGCCTGGAAGGTGGCCTCGTCCACGAAGAAGTAGTCGACGCCGTTCACCTCGCCCGGCCGGGGCGGGCGGGTCGTGTACGAGACGGAGTAGCGCAGCCGGGGAGCCAGGCGGAACAGCTCTCTGAGGACCGTGTCCTTGCCGACCCCGCTCGGGCCGGAGAGGACGATCAGCCGGCCCCGCGAGGTGGGGCTGGCCCGGCGCTCGGCGGCCGGAGCGGCCCGGGTCACGCCCGGCCCTCGCGCGCCGCCGCGGCCAGGGCGGCCAGCTCGGCGGGGAGGGGTGACGCGAAGCTCATCTCGCGTCCATCGTGGGGGTGGACCAGACGGAGCTCCGTGGCGTGCAGGGCGAGCCGCACGTCGGCCTCCCGGCGCCGTCCGTACACCATGTCGCCGACCACCGGGTGACCGATGAAGGCGAGGTGCACCCGAATCTGGTGGGTGCGCCCGGTGCGGAGACGGACCTCGAGCTCGGTGCTCCGCGGGTGGGAGACCAGGACGCGCAGGTCGGTGATGGCGGGGCGCCCCCCGTCCGTCACCGCCATCCGCTTGCGGTCACGGGGATCGCGCCCCACCGGCGCCTCGATGGTGGCGGTCCTCTCGGCGAAGCCGCCGTGTGCCAGGGCCCAGTAGACCCGGGCGAGCGTGCGCCGCTCGAGCTGCCCGGCCAGGTGGCGGTGGGCCTCCTCCGACTTCGCCACCACCAGGAGGCCCGAGGTCTCGCGGTCCAGCCGGTGGACGATGCCGGGGCGCTCCTCACCCCCCCACAGCGACCACGTGGAGCCGCGCTGGCGAAGCCCGTCCGCGAGGGTGCCGTGGGGATGCCCGGGGGCGGGGTGCACGACCA
>JAJZNI010000095.1 GCA_021847925.1 bacterium | reverse complement strand
CGCACCGCGCACCGCGCACCGCGCACCGCGCACCGCGCACCGCGCACCGCTCTGCGCGCCGGCGGCCGTCTGTGCGCCAGCGGACAGACGGGGCGTCGACGCGGACGGATGATGTGACCGTTCAGCGCAGATTGTCCCTATGAGCTCTGCGAGACCGAGCGATCAGGCTGGCGAGACTCACCTGTCTCGCGTCCGCCACCGAGGACGGTGAACGGTGGTTGGCTGTGGAGGAATCGATGTCCGTGTACGACATGGTGCTGTTGGTGGCCGGCGCCTCGCGGGGGCGTCGCAGCGAGGTCAGCGAGCTGGGTGCCCGGCTGCGGGAGGCCCTGGTCGAGACCTTCGCCGCCGATGGCGTCTCGCTGTCCGTGATCGTGAACGATGGCGCGGTGAGTGTCCGCGGCGAGGTCGACTCGCTCGATGAGATCAGCCGGGCAAGCCGGGTGATCGACCGGTTCCGCGGCGAGATCGAGATCGACAACCTCGTCCGGGTTCGACCCTCGGCCGTCGCGGGTCTCGGTGTGGCCGATGACGCCGGTGTCCACGTGGTGGGCCGGCGCACCGATGTCGACGCGGACGGCGTTCACGTGCCCACCCAGACGGCCGTAGGCCTCGAAGATCGTCAGCTCATGTCGGGAAGGGTGCCACCGCGGCCGCGGCCCCGACCAGGTCGGGAACCCACCCAGCCGCAGCGGCGGCCATGGCGCCCCATCCCTCGTCCCCCCACCTAGCCTCTCTCAGCACTGAACTGGACCCGAGGCGTCACGGCGGTCCCCGGCCGGGGACCGCCGTGAGCATGCGGACCAGGTCGGCGGCGTGGCGACCCTGCAGAGTCGCTGCGGCGCCACTCGCGCTTGGGCTCCCGCGGCCGGTCCCCCCAGCGGGTTCGGGGCGGCCAATCGGGCCGCGGTCAGGGCCCGCACCGGGCGGCGCGCGGCGGGGATGTGCCTCTCCAGGGTCCCGCTCCACCCGGGAGGGCTTGCTCCGATCGGCGGCGGCCACCGCCCGCCGTGGCGGCGGGATACCATGCGCCGATGATGGGCGCAGCGGTGAGCCATGCCCGCTGAGAAGGTCCGGCTGAGGATCGGTGACCTGGCCAAGGCCGTGCTCGTCACGGGCCAGGCGTACCAGGATCCCAAGGACGCCCTCAACGAGTTCGTCTCCAACGCCGCCGACGAGTACGCGGAGGCCGGCCCCGCCTGGAGGGGTGGGCGCATCCGGGTGGTGCTGCGCCGGCGGGGGCGCCGGCCCGTCATCGCCGTCGCCGACGACGGTCGCGGGATGGACCTGGAGCGCCTGCGCCAGGTGGCCCGCAACCTGTTCGACTCCGCCAAGGCCGGCGATCCCCGAACCATCGGCGAGAAGGCGATCGGCATCCTCGCGTTCCAGCAGCTCGGTGGACGCTGCGACATCCTGAGCCGGCCGCTCGGCGAGAGCCGGACCCACGCGCTGCGCCTGGTCCGCGGCGAGGCCGTCGCGACGCTGGAACCCGACGATCGGCGCCACGCGCGCGACCTGCCCGGGACCACCGCGTACATCACCGACCTCGACCCCGAGGTGCTCCGGGTGCTGACCCTGCGCAAGGTGGTCGACTACTTCCGGCGGCGACGCGGACCGGCCCTGGCGCGGGGCGACTACGCCATCGAGGTCATCGAGGGACGGGCGTCCGAGACCGTGACCCCCGAGCGACCCGAGGGCGTCCGGCTCGAGCTGCCCGCCCTCGGCACGCTGTGGGGGCGGCTTGAGTTCAACCTCTACGTCGCGCCCCGGTCCGATCGGCTCCGCCGGGTGTCGGTGGTGGGACGGGGCGGGGTGACCATCATCGATGACCTCTGCGACCTGGAGGAGTTCGACCGCGCCCCGTGGGACACGGACAGGGTGTCCGGCGAGATCGGGTTCGACGCCCTGGTGCAGACGGCGGGACGGCGCGCCATCATCCGGGACGGCAACGCGTTCCCGATCTTCGTCGACGCCATCCGCCGCATCGAGCCGGTGGTCCAGCGAGCGATCGAGAGGGTGGCCCGCGATGTCGACGAGGCCGTTGCGGAACGCGTCTCGGACCTCATCCGCAGGGTTTTCAGCCGCGTGCTCCGGGAGCTCGCCGACCTCGAGAACCCCATGCGCGCCCCCGTGGGCGACGAGCCCGGGGAGGGCGCCCTCTTCGCGGTCGAGGCCGACCACCTCCGCCTTCCCGGCACCGGCGAGCCGCCTGGCTCAGGCCTGCCGGCCGGGAACGGCAGCGCAGCGTGGGAGCCGCTGCAGCCGCCGGAGCCGCCCGATCTCGACGAGCTGGAACCACGTCTCGCGTCGGAGGACCCTCCGCTTCCCACCGCGCGGCCGGACCGCCGGCGCAGCACCGCCCTGCCGAGCCTCGCCCCCGATCCGCGGCCGGGCACGGCCCGGAGCCGCCTCGATTCGGAGGCCGGGGTCGTTCTGTACAACGAATCGCACCCCGATTACCTCATGGTGAAGGACGACGAGAGCACTCTGGTCGACTACCTGTCGCTGCTCGTCACCAAGGAGTACGCCGTCTACAACAACCCCAGGGTGAGCGGTGACGAGGTGGCCGAGGAGATGGTCCGCCTCCTGGTGCGGCTGCGCCGGCACCTTCCCTCCCGCCGCTGAGACCCGCCGTCACGCGCCACGAGCCGGCGAAGAGCTCGTCACGGTGGTGCCGCGCCCTCCGCTGCGCCGGCTCCGGGGCTGCCCGCTGAGGCTCGCGCTCGCCCGTCACCGCTGCTCGCCCGTGAGCCGCGCCTCGTCGCGACCGGCGGCCACGGTGTCGCACCCCGGACCACGTGGGGCGGCATGGCCCTCTCCGCGAGCCGCACCGGAGGCATCCCGGCTCGGGCAGCGCCCAGGCCTTGACAGGTGCGCAGATCTCTGGCATGGTTAGCTACCTAGTGCGCTAGGTGACCAGTCCATCCGATGCCGGAGGCGCCGATGATCGAGTTCCATCTCGACACCCGGTCGGGGGTCCCCCCCTACCAGCAGATCGTGCAGCAGGTCCGGCACGCCCTCCGGCTCGGCCTTCTGGAGGTGGGTGACCAGCTCCCGACCGTGAAGGAGGCGGTCGCCGCCATGGCCATCAACCCGAACACGGTGCTGAAGGCCTACAGGGAGCTGGAGCACCTCGGCCTGGTCGCCGCCCGACCCGGCATCGGGATCTTCGTCGCCAAGACCCTGGGCGACCACTCGCTGGCCGCCCACGGCCCGCTGCGTCAGGACCTGATGCGCTGGCTGGCGAAGGCCCGGCGGGCCGGCCTCGACGACGAGAGCATCGAGGCGATCTTTCGCGATGTCGTTCGGTCCGCCTCCGCGGAGGGGGTAGCGTGACCGTGGCTCTGGAGGCGAACGGCCTCGGCAAGCGCTACGGCCGCATCTGGGGGCTCTCGGACTGCACGCTCGCCATCCCCGCCGGCAGGGTCGTCGGGCTCGTTGGGCCCAACGGTGCCGGCAAGACGACCCTGCTGCACCTGGCCGTCGGCCTGCTGCAGCCGACCACCGGCTCGCTGAGCGTCCTGGGCGGGCGCCCCGGCACGACCTCGGCGCAGCTGGCCCGCATCGGCTTCGTCGCCCAGGATGCCCCGACCTACACGGGGCTCTCGGTCGGCGATCACCTGCGGTTGGGGGCCTGGATGAACCCGAGCTGGGATGCCAGGCTCGCGGAGGAGCGCCTGGGACGGCTCGGGCTTGACCCCCGCCGGAAGGCCGGCCAGCTCTCGGGTGGTCAGCGCGCCCAGCTGGCCCTCACTCTCGCCGTCGCCAAACGACCGGACCTGCTGGTCCTCGACGAACCGGTCGCGAGCCTCGATCCGCTCGCACGTCGAGAGTTTCTCAAAGGTCTGATGGAAGGCGTGGCCGAGCATGGCGCAAGCGTCATCCTCTCCTCCCACATCGTCGCGGACCTCCAGCGGGTCTGCGACTACGTGGTCGTCCTCGTCGACTCGCGTGTCCAGGTCGCCGGTGACATCCAGGAGCTGCTCGCGACGCACCACCGGCTGACCGGCCCGCGCCACGCCCGTGGTGCTCTGCCCGGTGACCTGCTGCTCATAGGTGAGAGCCAGACCGACCGCCAGAGCACGCTCATCGTGCGGACCGACGGTCCCATCCTCGATCCCGCATGGACGGTGGAGCAGCTCGACCTCGAGGATCTCGTCCTCGCGTACATGACCCACCCCCGTGAGCACGAACGGCGGCCGCACCTGGAGATCCATCGGTGATCCGGCTGACACTCCGGCAGTTCCGCACCGAGGCCGCCGTGGCGTTCGGTTTGCTCACGGCGCTCGCCGTGGTGCTCGCCCTGACCGGCCCCCACCTCGCCCAGGTCAACGAGGCCTTCCAGGCGACCTGCGCCACCACGGGGAACTGCAGCTCGGCGGCGAACCCGGTCTTCGAGGTCGATCGGGGGCTGCAGGCCCTGGTGCCGATCATCGCGATCATCACCCCCGCGGTGATCGGGATGTTCTTCGGCACACCGATCCTCGCCCGTGAGCTCGAGACCGGCACCTTCCGCGTCGCCTGGACCCAGAGCATCACCCGACGGCGCTGGCTGGCGGTGCGGCTCGCCCTGCTCGGTCTGGCCGCGGTGACACTGGCGGCGCTGCTCGCCTGGATCGTCGACTGGTGGGACGGCCCGCTGGATGCGGCCAGCCAGAGCACATTCGACCCCGTGAACTTCAGCGTCCACGGCTTCGTCGCGATCGGCTACGCGGCATTCGCCTTCGCGCTCGGGGTGGCGGCCGGCGCTCTGCTGCGCCGGACGGTCGCGGCGATGGGTGCCACGCTCGTGGGATTCGCGGTGTCGCGCATCGCGGTCACGAGCTGGGTGCGCCCGAATCTGGCTTCGCCGCTCCACGAGCTCCTCCCCTTCTTGACAGCCCGGCCGGGCTTCAGCCTGGACGCGTCGGCGGGCACCCTCTCGCTCACCCCTCCCCTGGTGCACATCCCGAACGCATGGATCTTCTCGACCTCGGTGGTCAACCCGTCGGGCCGCGCCCTGACCGGGGAGTACGTGCTGCACGCCTGCCCTGGGCTCCACCAGATGGCCAGTGCGGGACCGGCAGCAAATCCGCTGGTGGCGCTGCGTACCTGTCAGGACAAGCTCTCCGCAACCTTCCACACGCTCGTCACCTACCAGCCGGCCAGCCGCTTCTGGCCATTCCAGTGGGCCGAGCTGGGCATCTTCCTGGCGGCCGCGCTGGCCCTCTGCGGGCTCACCTTCTGGTGGCTGCGCCACCGGCTCGCCTGACCCCTCCCGCGAACTGGCACGAACCTCGCGGGCGGCGTGCACGGCCCCTCCCCGGCCGGGGAGGGGCCGGTGCGGATGGGCGGCCTGCGGATGCCCGCCGGCGGGCGCCACCGTGCCGTGCCTCTCCCCGCCTGCGTGGCCAGCCCGGTGACGCGACCCATCAGGATTCGAGAAGCGCCGCTCGCCGGGGCGGAGGTAGCCTGACCCCATGAGCATCACCATTCATGCAAGCTCCCTCCCCCACGACGACCCGGAGGCTTCCCTGGCCTTCTACCGCGACGTCCTCGGCTTCGAGGTCAGGAAGGACGTGGGCCGAGGCAGGATGCGCTGGATCACCGTCGGCCCGGCCGGGCAGCCGAGCACCTCCATCCTTCTCGCCCCACCCGCCACCGACCCCGGCATCACCGCCGAGGAGCGTCGCACGATCACCGAGATGATGGCGAAGGGCACCTACGGTTGGATCCTCCTGGCCACCGACGACCTTGACGCCACATTCGAGCGCGTCGCGGCGAGCGGTGCCGACGTGGTGCAGGAGCCGACCCAGCAGCCGTACGGCGTGCGGGACTGCGCCGTCCGGGACCCTGCCGGGAACCTGGTCCGCATTCAGGAGCTGCGCTGAGCCGGAGAGCGGCGAACTGAGGAGTCGGGGCCCTCCCGGGGGCCACCGCCTCCGCCGTCCCGGCGGTCGCCGCCATCGAGAAGGCGCTCCCCGGGGTCAAGGCCGGCTCGCTGGTGGCCGCCCTCGGGACGACCGGCGACGGCGTCGCCGCCATCGTGGCCGGCGGGCAGGCGGCGATCGTGGTGGTGAGGGGGGACTCCCCAGCTTTTCAGGCAGGTCAACGGGTCGGTCATGGGAATAGTATTTCCATTCCCACGACCGGTTCGCAGCGGCGAATCGCTCGATCTCGGCGGCGATGGCCTCGTCGGCATCACCGTCGCTGAGGTCACTCCAGACGACCCCGTTCCAGTCGCCTCCTTCGGCGAGGACCCGGGTGACGCGTGCCCCCAGCTCTATCCGACCACCCGGCTCCGCTGGCGGGCGGCGGCGCATCTGCTCATCGAAAGCCGCCCGAACCGCGGCGATGTCCATCAGGAAACCACTCCAGCAACCATGCTACCGGCGGGAATCGAACCCACGACCCACGCCCTGGCAAGGCGTTGCCCCAAATGGGAACGGTAGCGTGTTCGAGATGGCCCGGGACCGGCTCCATGGCCAACGTCTTGACCGCGATCAGCGAAGGAGCTTGACGACAACGCCATGGGATTGGCCGACCCAGGTGCGGTCCGCCGTCCAGACGGTCGCCCCACGCATCCTGCCCGCAGCGAGGCATCATCGCCCGGCCAACGACGGGTCGGGGCACTGCGACCACATCCGCGCCGCCTCGATCGCGATCTCGGAGGTCACCGTCTCCACCTCAGGGCCGAGAGTCACGAGCAGGGCGGCAACCTCGTCGCCGTCCCGGCCGTGTTACGGGTCCTCTCCGTGTCGAGCTCGGGTTGCACCGACCGGTTGCCACCGGGATCACCACTCCCGGTCTCACGGGGCGCCTCCCGCCGCCTGATCGACGGTCGCCGGCAGCGCGCAGACCATCCCCTCACTGAACCCCACGGCGCCGATGCCGAGGGCGAGGTTGAACCTGCCGCGCATGTTCTCCATGGCGATCACGTGGCTGAGCTCCACCAGCTGGCGGTCGTCGAGATGCTTGCGCAGGCTGCCAAAGAGCCCGTCGGGCACCTCGACCGGGGTGCGGGTCATCCCGACCGCGTAGTCGAGCACCAGGTTCTCGACATCGGAGAACAGTCCGCTCGAGCGGTGACGGGGAAGGGCGAGCAGCTCCTTGTCGCTGACGCCCCAGAGGCGCGCCACCTGCGAGCCGAGGTCGATGCAGTAGTCACACCGGGTGACGGTCGCGGTCTTGAGCCAGGCCAGCCCCTTGAGCCGCCTGGGCAGCCGGTCGAGCTTCGCGGTTGCCTGCTCGAGGGAACCGTAGGCGCGCATCAGCCCGGGCAGGTGGGCATAGAGCTCAAGGGGCGCGAGCATCCCTTCGGGGGCACGCCCGGTCAGCCGCGAGAGGGCGCGGCGGGTGAAGAAGTAGGCCAGCCGGACGCTGACGGGAGCGGTTCCGGCCGAGACCCCCGGGATGCGGGACATCGCGGGCTCCATATTCCGATCGATCCTACGCCGTATCGATATCGGTGCTACGATACCGTATCGATGAGTGCACGTCAAGTGGCCGATGCGGAGGGCGAGCTCGCAGCCGGGCCGATCAAGGAGAAGACCCGCAGGCCGGTTCTCCGGGGGGCTCACGCCCGCGACCGCGTGCTGACCGCCGCGCTCGAGGTCCTCGCGGACCGTGGCCTGGCCGGATTCAGCATGGAGGCGGTGGCCCACCGGGCTGGTGCCAGCAAGCCAACCCTCTACCGGCGCTGGCGGTCACCGGGCGAGCTCCTGGTGGATGCCATGGACGCCAGCTTCCGGCCGATCCCCCTGCCGGCAACCGGCGATCTCCGCAGCGGTCTCGTGGAACTTCTCTCCACGTTTGAGCGCCTGCTCGACCAGCAGCACTTCCCCGGGCTCCTCGCGGCCTTCATGGATGCCGCCGAGCGTGACCCCAGGCTGAAGAGCCTGCATGCAGACCTGACGGAACACCGCCGCGAGCCCCTTCGCCTGCTCCTGGCCCGCGCCCGCGACCGGGGCGAGATCCCCGCCGAGGCGGACATCGAACTTGCCGTCGACCTGCTCGGCGGCCCGCTCTTCTACCGGCGGTTCGTGGCCCATCGCGGCTACCGCGAGGGCTACGTCAGCGGTGTGGTCGACCACGTTCTCCGCTCCCTCGGCCACACCTCCCCCTCCCCCTCCCCCTCCCCCACCATCGACGGCGGCGGATGGACGCCGGGCAAGGAGCGGTCCCCTGCCGGTCGCCTGGATCAGCGGTGGCCGACAGCGCGAGAAGGATGAGCCCAACCACCGGCGGACGTCATGGAGGCACCTCACAGGTCAGGATGTGATACATGGCTTGCGATTCTCATGACGGGGAGGAAGTGACATGGCGAAGCTGATCTATTCAGCGATCGCCTCGCTCGACGGCTGCGTCGAGGACGAGCACGGCCAGATCGGGTGGGCGATGCCCGGCGAGGAGGAGCACGCGTTCGTCAACGAGCTCGAGCGTCGAATCGGTAGCCACCTGTACGTGAGGCGGATGTACGAGACGGCGGCCTGGTGGGAGACGATCGACACCGGTCCGGCTCAGAACGAAGAGATCGCAACCGGTTGTGTCGATCCGCAGAGGAGAGGAATGGGATCACGGCGGAGGACGTGGCGGCGGAGATCCACGGGTTCAGCGAGCCGGACTCGACGCCGACGCCGTGGGCGGCGGGCGCCGAGCGGCTGCGTGCAGCGGACATCTTCTGGCTGTCTCGGACGGACGGCGCACGGCGGCGACGGCTTGAAGCAACGCTCGGAGACGGTCGAGCGACTCGCTGCTACTCTCGCCTGAGCGCGATCCAGAGATCGGGCTTGATCGCCCCTGCCAGGAACACCGGTGGGTAGCGAGGGCCGTGACACCGATAGCTCACCACCTCACCCTCCGCCACGTCAAAGGAACGCCGGGCGCTGAGATGGCGTCCTTGACCAACTCGCAGGCTGTGATGACCGGGCGCCAGAGACACCTCGACCGTCTCCTCGTAGGCGAGCTGCCCAACCACCCTCCCGTCAAGTGCAATGTTCCACCTCTCCTTCTTGCCACTCAGCAATCCACTGATCGGGTTGCCAGCATATCCCCGGGACAGCCTCAGCGTCGCCTCAGCCACGTTCGTTCCTCCTGCGCTTGTGCGCCCCCGCAACTCATCAACGCGTGTGCCGGGAGCACCACGGGCATCATGGCCTTCTCCTCGACCACGACGTGATAGGAGGTACCACACAACAGAGACGATCAACAGAGCCCCGACCACGATGCCGACGACGATGTCGGCACCGTGGTGGGTGCTGCTACCAATGCTTGCCACCATGACTGCTGCTCGCGACGCTACGGGCATGACTTGCGCCTGCCTCCTCTGATGGGTAAGAGCCTGACGCCCCGGGATGTCCTAGCGCGCCGCATCTCGCTATCCGTTTCCTCAGCTTCTGCGCAGCGTGATCTCCACGGTTTCCTGGTTGGCGATCCTGCCGACCACGGTGCCGTCGAGGACTATCTTCCAGGTCTCCCCCTGCAAGCCGATCCCGAGCCCGCTCCATATGCGGGAAAGCCTAAGTGTGGCCGCGGCCATCGTCAACTCCTCCGAGGCTCTGAATCCGCCGCACGGTCCCGGCCGGGAGGCCACTGGGGCTCACGGCTACTGGCTTCGCGGCATGGGAGCCGGTGATCAACCGCTCCCGGTCGAACATGGCCACCACCACGCGCCACATGACGATATCGATGACCAGCAACCCGAGCCCGAACCCCACCGCCGTCCAGACGCCCAGAGGCACGATCTGGAACGACACAAGGGCCGTTACCGCCAGCGGCGGCACGCTGGCGAGGGTCCCCAGCTGCTGAGCAACCCGCACGTCACTGGCTCGCGCCGAGATGGCGGTGCCGACCCCAATCGACCAGACAGCGAGCAGTGGGGTGAACAGCGCCTGGGCGAGAATGTGCGAGCCCTCGCTCAGAGTTGCTGGCACGGCGGGGTTCTGGGCGAAGAAGTGGGCGAGGATCACGACCAGGGCGAACAGGAGGTAGGCGAGCCCGACCGAGGGAATGACCGGGGCCAGTGCCTTGCCGATCAGGATCTCTCCGCGTCGCACCGGCGTGGTCAGCAGCGGCTCCAGGGTTCCCTGGTCCCGCTCTCCGACCACCGAGTACGCGGCGATGGTGGCGGGGATGACCGCCGGCACGATCAGGAGGACAAGGAACGTCGAGCCCACCTCCTTGGCGACCGCCGCGGGCTTGACAGCGGCACTGAGCACGAAGATGACGATCGCTGGGTTGATCAAGAAGACGAAAGGCAGTACCAGCATGGCGCCGACGATGAATGGCGTGCGGCGGTACTCACGAATCTCCTTTCGCGCCACGGCGGCCAGCCGTCCCATGTCGAGTCCGATCATCGCCGTGCCTCCGGGTCCTCGTCGACCAGCTGGAGGTAGACGTCTTCCAGCGAGTGGCGCGCTGCCGCGATCGACACCACATCAGCGCCGGCGGCCACCAGGGCGCGGGCGACCGCGGGGGCTGCAGCCCTGGGGTCGGCCACGCTCAGCACGTACGACGCGGTGCCCTGGGAACGCCATCCCTGGACTCCCGCCTCGCCGTTGAACACCATCTCCGGAGTTGGGAGGGGCAACGCCGTCTCCACCTCCAGCGCTCCGCTGAAGAGGCGGGTCCTGAGCTCATCGGGACGGCCGACGATGCGCAGCCGGGTGTTCAGGATGGCCACGCGGTCGCAGAGCCGCTCGGCCTCCTCGAGGCGGTGAGTGGTGAGGAACACGGTAACCCCCCGCCGGCGCAGGCCGTCGATCAGCTCGTGCACCTCCCGAGCGGCGACCGGGTCCAGCCCGGAGGTGGGCTCGTCGAGGAACATGATCGCCGGGTCGCTCAACAGCGCTCGGGCAAGTCCTACGCGCTGCCGCAGGCCCTTGGAGAGGCTGCGGCACAGGTCTCGGGAGCGTCGCTCTAGGTGGACCACCTCCAGAGCGTGGGCGATCCGGGGGCCGGCCGGGTGCAGCCCGTAGAGTCCGGCGAAGAGCTCCAGGTTCTCCTGGACGGTGAGCCGGAGGTACAGCCCGGGGTTCTCCGGCATGATGGAGATGAGCCTCCGGATCTCATTGCCGGTGGCCGGCGAGAGGGGTACCCCCGCCACCACCGCAGACCCGGACGTCGGGGCGATCAGGGTCCCCAGCGTCCGCACCGTGGTCGTCTTGCCGGCACCATTGGGACCCAGGAAGCCGAAGACCTCTCCGCCCGCGACCTCGAATGAGACGTTCTCAAACGCCGTGCGCTCGCCGAAGCGCTTGGTCAGGTGGCTGACCGATATGGCGGCACCGGCGGCGGGATCAGAGGTTTCCCCGTGGCGAGCGCCGGTGGCAGTCGGCATAGCTATGTGATATCATCTGGCTAAGCCCAGTGTCAACCTCAAGCTCGGGAGGTCACCCATGGCTACGCCGTCAGACCCGATCCAGATCAGGATCGCGGATTCCACAGACGACCTCGCTGAGCGCCACGCCATGGCCCTCTCGGGCTGGGCCATGGGTCCCCTCGGCGCGGTTCTCTTGATAGTCGGGGCCTCACTCGTCGCGCGCAGTTTGTACGGGCTGTCCGAGCCCGCGGGGATACCTCGCGAGCTTCTCGGCGTCGGGGCCGCGCTCCTGGTGCTCGCCATCGCCTCCCTGCGGGGGCTTCTCTCGCTCAGCCCCGGCGAAGCGGTGGTTCTCCGCGTGGCCGGGAGCTATCTCGGTACGGTTCGCCGGTCGGGCCTCTGGTGGGTGCATCCCGTCAGCCGCCGGACCCGAGTTTCCACCCGCATCAGGAACCACGAGACCGGGATGCTGAAGGTCAACGACGCCGACGGAAATCCCATTGAGATCGCTGCGGCGGTCGTCTGGCGGGTCGGAGACGCGGCCCGTGCCCTGCTGGCGGTCGACGACTACGCGGCGTACGTACGAGTCCAGGCCGAAGCCGCCGTCCGCCACGTCGCCAGCGGCTACGCCTACGACGCCGGCGCGCGAGATGTCCCCTCGCTGCGCGGCAACCCGGTGGAGATCAACCGTGAGCTCTGTGCTGAGATCTCCGGCCGCGTCACCACGGCGGGGATCACGGTGCTCGAGGCGCGCCTCACCCGACTTGCTTATGCACCCGAGATCGCCCAGGCGATGCTGCGGGTTCAACAGGCCAACGCGGTCGTGGCTGCGCGGCACCGCATCGTCGAAGGCGCCGTCGGCATGGTCGAGCTCGCTCTGGACCGGCTTTCACAAGATGCCGTGGTCGAGCTCGACGAAGAGCGCAAGGCCACGATGGTGGGCAACCTCCTCGTCGTTCTCTGCAGCGACCGCGACCCTCAGCCGATTGTCAACGCCGGCACGCTGTACTGATGGGTCAGCTGGTCGGCATCGCCGACGCTCGCACCGCCCGGAGGAAGTCCGTCCTCCTGCGCTTGGATCCGAGGCTCTACAATGCCCTGGCTCAGTGGGCCGCCGACGACTTCCGCAGCACCAATGCCCAGATCGAGTACCTCCTCCACAAGGTCCTAGTCGATGCAGGACGCGTGAGTGCTGCCCGCACGAGGCGAAGCCAGCCACGCGCCGAGCGAGCGTGAGGAGATTTCCGACGGCGAAGCAAAGATGAGGTGATGGCGTTCATCGGCGCGGGCGTCCGTCACGTCGTCCATGCCGGCGTGGGCGTCACCCCGGCATGGCTGGCGGCGGAGATCGCTCAGCCGGTACTCGCCCCACGCTGGCGCCGCCTCCCGCCTTCACGCGGCCGGCGCAACGGTCAGGCGTTCGCCCGGCGAGACGATGCGGACCGGCGACTCCGGGGCCAGGCGCTGCACCGCCTGGACCAGGTGGCTGGGGTCGCGGTCACTCCAGGTCACCAGCGCATCACCGAGCCAGCCCCCGGTGAACGCGTAGTGGTGAGGGACGGTCAGACCGGGACGCAGGATGCTGGTCAACTCGGCCGCCTCCTCGGCATTCATCACCACCTGCCTATTGAGTTGCGGGCGGATTTGGAGCCCGTTGGTCGGGAGCAGGCTGAGGTCGAAGCGGGGAAAGCGCTCGGGCAGCGTCTTCAGCTCCGGGATCAGCATGGTGTCACCGGCGAAGTAGACTCCCCGCCCGCCTGCGGAGATCACGAAGGTGATCTCGTAGACGCCGTGCCTCGCGGGAGCGGCGGTGATGGTCAGGTCCCCGACCCTCGTGGCTGCCCATGGGTCCAGGGGGCGGACATCGGTGAACCCGGCGGCGCGGGCTCGGGGCGCGACTGGGGCGGCGACCACCATCGGAACCGTCCGATCCCGGTACGCGGAGAGGGCCCGCAAGTCGCAGTGGTCGTAGTGATGGTGGGAGATGAGGACGGCGTCGAGCCGCGGAAGTTGGTCCACGCGCATCGCCACCGGCTCGCCGGGATGGTAGAAGGCTCGCTCCGAGAACCAGGGGTCGGTGAGCACCACCATACCTCCGATCTCGATCAGGTGGCAGCTGTGGGTGATTCGGGTGACAGCGAGGGGTTGGTCCATGATGCTCTCCAGCTAAGTAGACGCCCGTCTGGTGATAGTATGTAGACATCCGTATGGTTAGTCAAGCCGGACGTCTGCCGCCAATGCGATCCCGCCACCGCCGAGGGGAGGGCAGCCTGCTCCGGGATGAGCTGATCGAGGCCGCCCGACGCCTCCTCAGCACCGCTGAACGGGAAGGGGATCTCAGCATCCGGGCAGTGACCCGAGCGGCGGGGGTGGCTCCGCAGAGCTTCTACCTCCAATTCCGAAGCCTGGACGAGCTGCTCTACGCGGTCTACGCCATCGAGTTCGGGCGGCTCCGGGCGGCGATGGAATCGGCGGCAGGGAGGGCGGCTGGACCCGAGGCGCGCCTCCTCGCGGCTTGTCTGGCCTACTGCGGCTATGCGGAGGAGCACCCCGGCCGCTACCGTGCCCTCACCGAGGTGCGCGGCCGGGTCCACCATCCAGGCTGGGAGAACCGGGACCTCCCCGGAGCGCCGACCTTCCAGTTGATCCAGGACCTCGCCGCCGCTGCCCTGGACGCCTCCGGCCTGAGCGCGGACCCGTTCCTCGTCGCGGCGATCCTCTGGGTCTCGCTACACGGACTGGTCATCCTGCGCGCCTCCCGTCCGGCGTTTCCCTGGCCGCCGCTAGAGACAATGACCGCGGCCATCGTGGAACACGCAGTGGGGCGGTGATCGACCCTGCCGCCATGGTCAGCGGAGACGGGGAGATTCCCCCTGCATCGCCGCCATCAACTCTGCTCGACGGAGGTTGGTGTGCAGCTTGCTTCCACCACCGCGTCGATGAGTAATCCGCTCGCCGCGGGTCATGCCCGTGGTCCCCATCGTTGAAGGAGGCCTTCGGATGCGCGATGTGATCTACTCGATGAGCACCTCACTCGACGGCTACATCGCCAGCCCTGACGGAGGCATCGATTGGACCGCACCGGACGATGAGCTGTTCCGCTTCCACACCGAGCAGACACGATCGATCGCAGTCCAGCTGATGGGCCGCCGTCTGTACGAGACGATGCTGGTCTGGGAGACCCTCGATCAGGAGGGGTCGGCCTCAGAGATGCTGGTCGACTTCGCTCGCGTGTGGAAGCCGATCCCGAAGCTCGTCTTCTCGCGCAGCCTCGAGGCGGTGGAGGGAAACGCACGCCTGGTGCGCGGCGGCCTCACCGAGGAGCTCGGACGGCTCAAGTCTGAGAACGGCGGGGCGATCGGGGTAGGCGGCGCCACCCTCGCCGGGGAGGCCGCCCGTCTGGGCCTGGTCGACGAGTTCCGCGTGTTCGTCTACCCGGTCGCCCTTGGTGGAGGCACGCCGTTCTTCCCGCGCGAGCACCGGCTCGACCTTGAGCACGTCGAGACGCGCACGTTCGGCTCGAGGGTCGTGTGCCTGCGCTACCGGGCTCATTGACGCTGACGGCCTGCAGATTGACGTCCCGCGAGAGGTACGCCGGACTGATGGCCGTGCGTACCAGGTCCATCGGAGTACGTGGCTGCCGACCACCTCCCCGGGCTTCTCCGCGACGGCCAGCGCGCGCGGCGGCCGGCACCGCCTGAAGCATCCGCGTTGCTGGTCACGGGTTGTCCGCGTTTCACTCGAAAGCCTCCCGCCGACGTCCGACGGGTCCTTCTCCGCAGTCGGCCGCGAGGTTGGCCCAGGCTCCGAACTCCATGTCCTCGTCGTGCCGGGCGCGGCGAGTGCGCAGGAGAATCCCGGCCCGGGTGAGGTGGACTCCCACGACCCACGCCTTACCAGGAGTTCGGCCGTGTCGAGGGCAGATTCGTATTCGCGGAGGCCGCCCAGCGCTCGTACGGCCAACGCATCTCAGATCCTTGCAGCAGCCTTCACCTTCGCTTGATCGCTGGCGCCCGCCAGCCCAGCCTCACGACCTGGCGCCGGCGGACGGGGGCCTCTCCGCGGGCTCGACGGCCAGATTCAAGCGCGTCGCGATCCCCCCAAGGGAGTACGCCCTGACCGACAAAGGGCGCGCACTGGCCCCGATCATCACCGCGCTGACGACCTGGGGCGACACCTGGGCACCCACCCCGCAAGGCCCGCCGGTGCTGCTCATCCACGAGCCGTGCGGACACACCATCCACCCGATCCAGACCTGCCCGCACTGCCATGGCGAGATCAAAGACAGCGACCTGCGCTCTGTCCCCGGCCCCGGCGCCACGTCGAAGGCAACCGCCGAGTTCACTGTCTCACAGCACCCGGTCCACCGATCCTGAGCGGCAGCGGTCATCGGCCTGGGCGCTGGAGGTGACGGTAGATGGTGGGGCGTGAGACGCCGAACTCGGCGGCGATCTCGGC
>JAJZNI010000006.1 GCA_021847925.1 bacterium | reverse complement strand
TCCCACGGTGAAATCCATGGGATCGTGCGTAACGTAATGTCCCTAGGTCCGCTCGCTGAGGGCGCGACGGACAGCTTCCAAGGAACGCGCTTCGACCTGGCGGCACCGGTCAGCTTTGGCCTGTTCGCGCTCTTGGCGTCGCCGCTCCGCCCGGGACAGATGGGGCGGCGTCACCTGAGCCAGCCGCGCCTTTGACCAACGGATCTCGGCCCCCCCACGTCACCGGGCGCAGCTACCCCCGGCCTCCCAGCGGCACTGACCGGGCAGGCGAGCCGGCCAGACCGCTCCAAACTCTGCCAGATGATCGATCGCGTGCCATTGTGAGGGCCGTAGAGGCGCGGGAGGGCGGCTGCATAGCTGGTGGCACCTCCCCGCTCACGGTGCTGAGCTCCGCCCGGCAACGGCCCGACGTAGGGTCTCGGCGCGGGAACGATGTGCCCGCATCCGGTAGCCGTCCCCATCGATGTTGACGACGGTGGAGCGATCGCACCAGGCGGCGGAGGCGGACGGGAATCGAACCCGCCGCGACGAGATGCTCGCCGCCACCGGTTTTGAAGACCGGGGGGACCACCAGGCGCCCAGACGCCTCCACGCGGAAGCGTAGCCCCACCGCTCGCGCCCCCGGCCGGCCTCGCCTCCGGCCGCCGCTCCGGGGGCCTCACCCCGGCTCTCCGCCAGCCGTGCCCGCGGCCGGGCCCCGGTGCCTCCTGACCGCACGCCGCGGAGCCCGCCGGGTGCCAGACTGGGACCTGAGCATGGATGGCGCGCAGCTCTTCCGCCGAGCCCTGGACCAGGCCACGGCCCTCGTCTCCCGGGTCGGCGCCGCCGACCTCGGCCTCCCCACGCCCTGCACCGAGTGGGACGTCCGCGCTCTCGCGGCTCACATGCTCTACGAGCTGAGCTGGGTCCCCGACATCGTCGCCGGCGCCACCATCGCCGAGGTCGGGGACCGCCACGACGGCGACCTGATGCGCGGCGACCTCAGGGGGAGCTGGCGGCGTGCCGCGGACGCCGCGCTCGCCGCCGCCGCTCGCTGCGACCCGGCCGCCACCGCCCATCTGTCCTACGGCGACGTGGCCAACGACGAATACCTCCGCCAGCAGGGCGCGGACCAGCTCATCCACGCCTGGGACCTGGGGGTCGCCACCGGCATCGCCGTGCGCTTCGACCCGGAGGTCGCCGCGGCGGTCCACGCGGACACCCTGCCCCACCTGGAGGGCATGCGGGCGAGCGGCCTCTTCGCGCCGCCCCACCCGGTGCCGGAGGGCGCCGACATCCAGGCCCGGGTGATCGCGCTCCACGGCCGCGACCCCGCGTGGAGCCCGCCCGGCTGATCCGGCCTCCGCGGCGCACCTCGGGGCGCGCCGGCGCCCCACCTCGGCCCGCCTGTCAGACTCCGCCCATGCGACTCACCGAGTACGCGCATGGAGGTGGCTGCGCCTGCAAGATCCCGCCCGGCGAGCTGGAGGAGATGGTCGCCGGACTGGGCGGCGGGCACGATCCCGCCCTCCTCGTGGGCCTGGAACACGGCGACGACGCGGCCGCGGTGCGCCTGGACGGGACCGGGCGCGTGCTGCTCAGCACCGTGGACTTCTTCACCCCCGTGGTGGACGACGCCCATGACTGGGGACGGATCGCGGCCGCCAACGCCCTCTCCGACATCTACGCGATGGGTGGAGCTCCGCTCCTCGCCGTGAACCTGCTGGGCTGGCCGCGCGAGCGCCTGCCGATGAGCCTGGCCGCCGAGGTGCTGCGCGGCGGTCTCGCCGTCGCCCGCGAGGCCGGCTGCCCCGTCGCCGGCGGCCACAGCATCGACGACCCGGAGCCCAAGTACGGCATGGCCGTGTCGGGGGTGGCCGACGCCGGCAGCATGCTGCGCATCGACGCGGGGGCGGCGGGGCTACCCCTCTCGCTCACCAAGCCGCTGGGCCTGGGGGTGCTGAACAACCGCCACAAGCGCACCGGTGAGGTGTTCCCCGAGGCCGTGGCGGTGATGACCCGGCTGAACCGCGAGGCCTCCGAGGCGGCGCTGGCGGCGGGGGTTCGCTGCGCCACCGACGTCACCGGTTTCGGGCTCCTCGGCCACCTCTACAAGCTGGCCCGGGCGAGCGGGGTGACCGCGGTCGTCGACGCGGCGGCCGTCCCCTACCTCGAGGGGGCGCGCGAGGCGCTCCACGCCGGGTACGTGAGCGGCGGCACCCGCCGCAACCTCGCGTGGGTCGAGCCGCACGTGCGCTGGTCGGGCCGCGCTTCGAGCGACGAGGACGAGCGCCTCCTCCTCGCCGATGCCCAGACGAGTGGTGGCCTGCTGCTCGCCGGCGAGATCGCGGGCGCCACCGTGATCGGCGAGCTGCGCCCGCCCTCGGGGCACGCCATCGAGGTGCGGTAGGGGCCGCGCAGGGCCGCCGGGAGCCGGCGCCCGCCCCTGGTGCGCCGGGGAGGCGGCGAGTAGGATGGGTGCCGGCGCCGAGAGCCGGACGGGCACGGCCGCTGGGCCGGCGGCGGCGGGCGCCGACGGGAGGCACAGCCCATGGACGCTCGCACCAGACGGCGCGATCGACGGGTTCCCGGCAGCGGAGAGGGGGTGCGCCCGCTGCCCTCCCGGGCCTTCGACCTGGTCCGCCGCTGGCCGCTGCTGCGCCAGGTCACCGAGGGGGATCCCCTGGGCCTGGGCCGGTCGGTGCAATCGCCGAGCACCCGTGCCCTGCGCGCCCGGACCGTGGACGCCGACCGGGTGGTGGGCTCGATCTGCCCCTACTGCGCGGTGGGCTGCGCCCAGCACGTGTACGTCAAGGAGGGTGAGATCATCCAGATCGAGGGCGATCCCGCCAGCCCCATCTCCCGGGGACGCCTCTGCCCCAAGGGCTCCGCGACCAGGAGCCTGGTGACGGGGAGCCGCCGCGAGCTGCGCGTCAAGTACCGCCGCCCGCACGGCAGCCGCTGGGAGTCCCTGCCCCTCGACCGGGCCATGGAGATGATCGCCGATCGAGTCATCGCGACCCGCGCCCAGACCTGGGAGACGCGGCGCGGCGAGGGGGCGCAGGCGGTCCCCCTGAACCGCACCCTCGGCATCGCCAGCCTGGGCGGCGCCACCCTGGACAACGAGGAGAACTACCTCATCAAGAAGCTCTTCGCGGGGGGGCTGGGCGTCGTCCAGGTCGAGAACCAGGCCCGCATATGACACAGCTCCACGGTCCCCGGTCTGGGGACGAGCTTCGGGCGAGGCGGCGCCACCACCGCGCAGCAGGACCTGCAGCACGCTGACTGCATCGTCATCCAGGGGTCGAACATGGCCGAGTGCCATCCGGTCGGCTTCCAGTGGGTGGTCGAGGCCCGAGAGCGCGGGGCGACGGTCATCCACATCGATCCCCGCTTCACGCGCACCAGCGCGCTCGCCGACCTCCATGTCCCCATCCGGGCCGGCTCGGACATCGCCTTCCTGGGCGGCATCATCCGCTACATCATCGAGAACGACCGCTGGTTCCACGATTACGTGGTGGAGTTCACCAACGCCGCGACGATCGTCGGTGACGGGTTCCGCGATGCCGAGGAGCAGGACGGGGTCTTCTCCGGCTTCGACCCCGACACCCGCAGCTACGACCCGCAGAGCTGGATGTACAGGGGCGCGAGCGTGGCGGCAGCCACGGGCAACCGCGCGCGCCCCGCGGGTGCCGACGGCACGAGCAGGCCGCAGCAGGACCGCAGCCTCAAGGATCCCCGCTGCGTCTTCCAGCTCCTGCGCCGGCACTACGCGCGCTACACGCCGGAGCTCGTCGCGCAGGTGACCGGCGTCCCGGTGGCGACGTTCCTGCGCGTCGCCGAGGCGCTCTGCCGCAACTCGGGGCGGGAGCGCACCTCCGCGTTCTGCTACGCCGTGGGCTGGACGCAGCACACGGTCGGAGTGCAGTACATCCGCACCGCCGCCATCATCCAGGCCCTGCTCGGCAACATGGGACGCCCCGGCGGCGGCATCCTCGCGCTCCGGGGGCACGCGTCGATCCAGGGTTCGACCGACATCCCCACCCTCTACGACATGCTCCCCGGGTACATCCCCATGCCCGGGACCGCCCCCTACACGGACTGGCAGGACTTCGTGCGCTGCAACTCCTCGCCCACCGGGTACTGGGGGCACATGGAGGAGTACTTCGTCAGCCTGATGAAGGCGTGGTACGGCGATGCGGCCACCGAGGAGAACGGCTGGTGCTTCGACCACCTGCCCCGCATCGACGCCGACCACTCGGCCTACGTGTTCACCAAGGGGATGCTCGAGGGTACGGTCAAGGGCCTCTTCCTGCTCGGCGAGAACCCCGCGGTGGGGTCGTCGGCGGGGAAGTTCAACCGCATGGCGATGAGCAAGCTGGACTGGCTCGTCGTCCGCGACCTGGTGGAGATCGAGTCCGCCTCCTTCTGGTACCGCTCGCCGGAGATCGAGTCCGGCGAGCTGCGCACGGTGGACATCCCCACCGAGGTCTTCCTCCTCCCCGCCGCGGCGCACACCGAGAAGGACGGCTCGTTCACCAACACCCAGCGCCTCCTGCAGTGGCACCACACCGCCGTGGAGCCGAAGGGCGACTGCCGCAGCGAGCTGTGGTTCTTCTACCACCTGGGCCGGATCATCCGGCGCAAGCTCGCCGGCTCGACGGAGGAGCGGGACAGGGCGCTGCGCGACCTGACCTGGGACTACCCGACGAAGGGCGCCATCGAGGAGCCGAGCGCCGAAGCTGTGCTGGCCGAGGTCAATGGCCATGGCGCGGACGGGAACCCTCTCAACGGCTACGTCGAGCTCAGGAAGGACGGGAGCACCTCCTGCGGCTGCTGGATCTACTGCGGCTGCTACGCCGGTGGGGTGAACCAGACGGCACGCCGGACGCCGGTGTGGGAGCAGGGGACGTGGCCGGCGGCCCAATGGGGCTGGGCGTGGCCCGACAACCGCCGCGTCCTCTACAACCGAGCCTCCGCAGACGCCGAGGGCAGGCCGTGGTCGGAGCGCAAGCGCTACGTCTGGTGGAACGAGGAGGCCAAGCGCTGGGAGGGCGTGGACCGTCCGGACTTCCGCGCGGTCACGCCGCCGTCGTACCGCGCCCCGGACGGGGCCCAGGCCGAGATGGCCATCTCCGGCAACGACCCGTTCGTCATGCAGGCCGACGGCAAGGCGTGGCTGTACGCGCCCTTCGGGCTGCGCGACGGGCCCCTGCCCACCCACTACGAGCCGCTGGAGTCGCCCTTCCCCAACGCCCTGTATCCGGAGACCCCGCACAACCCCGTCCTCCAGGTGGTCGAGAGCTCCATGACGCCCCTGGCCCGCGGCGGCGCGGACGAGGTGTACCCGTACATCGCCACCACCTACCGGCTCACCGAGCACCACACCGCCGGCGGGATGAGCCGCTTCACCGAGTACCTCTCCGAGCTGCAGCCGGAGTTCTTCTGCGAGGTGTCCCGCGAGCTGGCGCGCGAGCGCGGCCTGGAGAACGCGGGTTGGGCCACCATCATCAGCCCGCGGGCCGCCATCGAGGCGCGCGTCCTGGTCACGGACCGGATCCCTCCCCTGCTGGTGCAGGGGAGGGTGGTGCACACCGTCGGGCTGCCCTTCCACTGGGGGGCGATGGGGCTCTCCACCGGCGACTCCGCCAACGACCTCCTCCACCTCGGGCTCGACCCCAACGTCCACATCGAGGAGGCGAAGGCGGCCCTCTGCGACATCCGGCCAGGGCGGCGGCCGCGGGGGCGGGCCCTCCTGGAGCTGGTGGAGGGGCACCGCCGCCGCGCCGGGCTGGCCGGCGGCGGGAGCGGGAGCGCGGGGAGGCCGCAGGCATGAACGGGGGATCCGTCCCTGGCGTCGCCACGGGGGGCGCCCCCGTCCCGCCGATGGACCCGCTGAGCGCCTCGCGCCTCTCCACCATCGTGAGCCACGACCTCGACATCCGCTCCCACGACCCCGATGGCACCCCGCGCCGGATGGGCTTCTTCACCGACAGCTCGCTGTGCATCGGGTGCAAGGCCTGCGAGGTCGCCTGCAAGGAGTGGAACCAGGTGCCCGACGACGGGCTCCTCTTCACCGGCGAGTCCTACGACAACACCGGAGACCTGGGCTGCAACTCCTGGCGCCACGTCGCCTTCATCGAGCAGACGCGGGAGGTCGCCGTTCCCGGGGACGGTGGGGGCCCGGCCACCCGCTGGCTGATGGCGAGCGACGTCTGCAAGCACTGCTCCAACGCGGCCTGCCTCGACGTCTGCCCCACCGGCGCCATCACCCGCACCGAGTTCGGCACCGTGGTGGTGCAGCCGGACGTCTGCAACGGCTGTGGCTACTGCGTCTCGGCGTGTCCCTTCGGCGTCCTGGAGCGGCGCCGGGACGATGGCCGGGTCTGGAAGTGCACCCTCTGCTACGACCGCCTGCGCGAGGACATGGAGCCCGCCTGCGCCAAGGCCTGCCCGACCAAGTCCATCCAGTTCGGCCAGCTCAGCGAGCTGCTGCCCATGGCCGACGCCCGGGTGGCCGAGCTGCACCGGCGTGGGGTCGCCGAGGCTCGCCTCTACGGCGCCGACCGCGCCGACGGCGTGGGGGGCTTCGGAGCCTTCTTCCTCCTCCTCGACGAGCCGGAGGTCTATGGGCTCCCGCCCGATCCCGTGGACCCCACCCGCGATGCCTGGCAGGGGTGGTCGGCCGCCGCGGTCGCCGCGCTGGGCCTCGTGGCGACGATCGGTGTCGCGTTTCTCGGGAGGGGCCGGCGATGAGCTCGCCGGGAGCGAACGGGCGGCGCGGTGGGGCGGGGACGGGGACGGGATCCGCCGGGACCCGGGAGCGGGGCTGGGCCGGCCCGGACGAGCGGCGGGGCCGCGGAGGCGGCGAGATGCGCATGGTCCCCGACGCCCGGCCACGCTCCTACTACGGACACCCCGTGCTCAAGACACCCGTGTGGAAGCCCGAGGTGCCCGCCTACCTCTTCACCGGGGGGCTGGCCGGGGCCTCCGCGGTGGTCGCCGCCGCCGCCCGGCTGAGCGGCGACGACCTGCTGGCGCGACGCTCTCTGCTGATCTCCCTGGGGGCGGTCTCCGTCAGCCCCGTCCTGCTCATCCGCGACCTCGGCCGGCCGGCGCGCTTCCTCAACATGTTCCGGGTCCTCAAGATCACCTCGCCCATGAGCGTGGGCTCATGGCTCCTGCTGGGGGCCGGAGCCGCCGTCGGCTCCGCGGCGAGCTCCGACCTGCTCGGGGTGCTGCGCCCCGCCGGGCGCGCCGCAGAGATGGTGGCCGCGGCCCTGGGGGCTCCCCTCGCCACCTACAGCGCCGTTCTCATCAGCGACACCGCCGTGCCCGCCTGGCGTGAGGCGCGCCTGGAGCTGCCCACCATCTTCGCGGCCAGCTCGGTCAGCTCCGCCGGGGCACTGGCGGCCATCGTCTGCCCCCCGGACCACGCCGACCCCGCCCGGCGCCTCGCGATCGCCGGGGCCATCGTCGAGCTGGTTGGGGCGCGGATGGTGGAGCGCCGCCTCGGCCGCGTGGGCGAGGTGTACCGCCAGGGGCGCGCGGGGCGTCTTCTGGAGGCGGCCGAGCTCCTTGCCGGGTCCGGGGCCTCCATGCTCGCCGTCGCCGGGCGGCGGCGAGGGGTCGCGGTGGTGGGCGGGCTGGCGGTCCTCGCCGGCGCCGTCTGCGAGCGCTGGGGAATCTTCCGGGCCGGTGTCCAGTCCACCCAGGACCCCCGCCACACCGTCGCCCCGCAGCGCGAGCGCCTGTCTCGGTCGGCCGGCCCCGCCTGAGGGGCTGCGCCGCCCCGGGGACCCTCCGCCTGACCGCCCGGGGGCGAGGGGCCGTCCTGCCGGCCGTCCCCCCGCCCCCGGGGGCTCGACGGGGCGCCCCTACAGGGGCAGGCCCGCGTTCAGCGAGAAGTTGAGGGTGGCGGCGAACATCAGGTACATGAGCCACAGGCCGGTGCCGATGTGCAGGAAGCCCAGCACCCGCTCCGCGGTGTCCCCGATGCCCGGCAGATCCGCCTTGATCGACGCAAAGAGATCCGCGACGTAGATGAGCGTGAGGCCCAGGAAGAGCCCGCCGACCTCGGGGTCCTTGGCGTTGAAGAAGACCATCATGCCGAGGATCGAGATCAGGGTGAAGGCGATGGTCATCCCCAGGTTGACCCTGGCGTCCAGCCCCCGGGCCCGGTTCCACCCGATGGCGAACCAGTGCACGCCATATGCGGTGAACGCCAGCCCCGCCATGTAGACCGCGGTGTGGGACGCCGAGGCCGAGGTGTAGTTACCGAAGAGCGAGAGGCCCAGCAGCAGCAGGATGCCGGTCACGAACTGCATGAACCCGGGCATCCAGATGCCCCAGACCCCGGTCGCCTCGTTCACGCCCCTGTCCCGCTTGGGGTAGTGGAAGAGCTCCTGGGGGCCGTAGATGAGGTAGCCCGTGCCCAGCCCCATGAAGCCGACGGCGAGCGGCGGCAGCACCGTGCTGGGCAGGCTGACAACAGTGTCGGCAAGCATGCGACGATCCCTCCGAACCCGTCCTCACCTGCGCAACCGTGCAGGTGTTGAGGGGATTTTCGGCCGCCTAACGAGAGGAGTCAAACCTCGGGGGGCGGAGCTCGCTCGCCCGCAGCCCTCCCCCGGAGGTTTGGCCTCAGAAGGGGGGAGGGGGGGCCAGACCAATTGCGCCGCGGTCCGGCCCCGCCCTCCCGACCTGAGAGCGGCTCACTGGGTGCGGTCCACTGAGCCTTGGGGGGATCGATGGCCGGAGCGATGGGGCCATCACGATGAGAACGCGCGGGGAGCCCCGACCAACGAACCCCCGCGAGATGGTGGGGGGGCGCGCCGCCCCGCGGCGGCGCGCCCGCGAGGACGATCGGCTACGGGGTCGGCGTGGTGGTGACCGGCGGGGTGGGGTGGGATGGCGGGGTGGGATGCGCGGGTGGGGTGGGATGGCCGGCGGCGTGGCTTCCGCGATGGGCCTGCCCGTTGGAGCTCGCCACCTTCGAGACGCAGGCGCCGATGCCGTGCTCGCCGGCCGTCAGCGCCGCCTTGCAGCTGGCCACGGCCTGGGTCACCAGTGCCCCGTGGCTGCCCGGCGAGGCGGTCGGCCGGGTCGTCAGGATGATCGTGCCCGATGTCGAGCTCGAGCTCGCGGCCGGGGCGCCGACCGGGGGCACGGAGGCGGGAGGCCCGCCGCTGTGCGCGGCGAGCGTCGCCGCTCCGCCGAGGGCGATGACCGCTGCACTCGTGCCGGCCAGGCCCTTGGCGGTGAGCAGGGCGGTGAGCTTGAACATCCGGTTCCTCCTGTTGGCTGCCGGTTCGATCCCCTCCTGCCCTTGAGAACGCCCTGCCGGCGCCGGCCAACGACCCGGCCCGCCGTCTCCGTCGCTGCACCGAAGCGTCACAGCGCCGCCGCCGCCGTGGCGGGTACGTCACGGGATCATGGGGGTCGGTGACCGGATCCCCGTACGTCCCGGGCTCGGAGGCCGATTTCGACCGGCTGTACCGGGACAGCTACCCCCGCATCCTCGCGACCCTGCGCGGCATGCTGGGCGATCTCGCCGATGCCGAGGACTGCGCCCAGGACACCTTCGTCAGCGCGTACCGCGCCTGGCGGACCTGGAAGCCCGACGCGCCGGCGGAGGCCTGGCTGCACCGGATCGCGGTCAACACGGCGATCTCCCTTCGCCGCCGGGCCCGGCTGCGCCAGCCGGTCGAGCTGGTGCGCCGCCTGGGCAGGCCCGCGCCGCCCCCCGACCCCACGGAGGACGAGACGTCGACCCTCCTCGCCGCGCTCCGCCGGCTCGCCCCCGAGCAGGCGGCGATCGTCGTCCTGCGCCACCTCCACGGCTACTCGAACCGGGAGATCGCCGTGGCGATCGGCGCCCCGGAGAGCACCGTGAGCTCGCGGCTCGTCACCGCCAGGGCCCGGCTCGTGGCCGAGCTGGCCGCGCTCGGGGTGGAGCCGCCCCCGACCGGTTTCGTTGAGCGCACACTCTCCAGCGTTTCCACAGCGGAGATGTCCACGTCCACAACGGAGGCGGCGGAGCCCGGGTGAACGACGAGCTCGACCGCTGGCTGGAGGAGCGGCTGCGTCCGCTCACGAGCGGGGCCACGCCCGCCCCGGAGCCGCGCTACGCGCGGGCCCGGCACGCCGGCCACCGCTGGCGGCTGCGGCTCGTCCCGATCCCCGCCGCCGTCGGCGTCAAGCTCCTCATCGGCGCGGGTGCGGTGGCCCTGGCCGCGGCCGCGGGTCTGGGGGTGAAGACCGCCGTCACCGGCAACCCCAACCCGCTGGACTGGTCCTCGACGCCCCCGGCCGCGGTGCAGACGTGCGCAGCCGAGCCCCGGGCCGAGGCCGGTCGGTGCCCCGGTCCCACGCCGGCTGCGGGACCGGTCCGCTCCGCGCCCACGGGGAGGGCCGTGACTCAGCCGGCCGCGACGCCCTCGGCCCAGCCCACCGCACACGGCCAAAGCCAGGATCACCCGACGCCGGCCGCGTCGCCCCGGAGCGGCGGTCAGCCGACGCATCCACCCCATCCGACCCATCCCGCACACCCGATCCACCCGACCCCGGGTGCGGGAGGGGGGCACGGCGGGAGCGCCTGACCGCTCCCCCGGGTGGCCTCAGCCGCTGGTCAGGACGATCTTCCCCAGCTTGCCCCCGGCCCGGAAGCGCGCGTAGGCGTCGGCCACCGCCGCGAGGTCGAAGGTCTGAGCCACGGGCACGCGCACCCGGCCCGCCCGGAGGAGGGGTAGCACGTCGTCCTCGACCCGGCCCACCGCCTCCGCCTTCTCCTCCGCAGAGCGGGCCCGGATCGTGGAGCCCGAGATGCGGGCGCGCCTCCCCATGAGCTGACGCAGGTCCAGCTCGATCCGTGCTCCCGCGCCGACGCCGATGACGGCGATCCGGCCCCGGGTGGCGAGCGCCTCGAGGTTGGCGGGGAAGCTGACGGCGCCGACCAGCTCGAGGATGACGTCGAAGGGCCCGGCGCCGGCGGTCGCCGCGGGATCGATCACCTCCGCCCCCAGCGCCGCCACGCCGGCGCGCAGATCCGCGTTGCGCACGCTCGCGGTCACCCGGGCGCCGAGGGCCGCGCCCAGCTGCACGGCGGCGGTCCCCACCCCCCCCGCGCCTCCGCTCACGAGGAGGCGCTCCCCGGGCTGCAGGCCGCACTGCGTGACCAGCGCGTCGTGAGCGGTGACGTACACCTCGGGGAAGCCGCCCCCGGCGGGCCAGTCGAGGTTCTCGGGGAGGGGCAGCGAGTGGCGCTCGTCCACCACCGCGAGCTCCGCCTGGGCGCCCCCCGCCACGAGCGCCATGACGCGGTCGCCCGGCCGGCGGCGCACCGTCCCCTCCCCGCACGCGACCACCTCGCCGGCGAGCTCCAGCCCCGGGATGTCCGCGGGTACCCCGGGCGGTGCGGGGTACAGCCCTCGCAGCTGCATCAGGTCGGCACCGTTGAGCCCGGCGGCGCGCACGCGCACCAGGAGCTGCCCGGGGCCCGGGCGCGGGTCGGGGCGCTCGGCCACGATCACGCCGCGGTCGACGATGGTGACGGCACGCATGGCGCTCATTCTGGATGCCGCCCCCGCACGCGCGGCGCGTCGAGCGGTCCGGCGGGGGCCGGCCACGCCCCGCGCGGCGCCTCGCGGGTACGATCCGCTCCCATGGGTGAGCCCGGTGTGGGGCGGGGAGCGGAGCCGGGGAGCGCCATCACGATCGGCGACTTCCAGCGGTTGGACGTTCGCGTCGGGCGCGTCGTGGAGGTGGCGGACTTCCCCGAGGCGCGCCGGCCGGCCTGGAGGCTGCGAATTGACCTCGGCCCCGAGCTCGGGGTGCGCTCGTCCTCGGCCCAGATCACCAACTACACCCGCGAGCAGCTCCTGGACCGCCTGGTCCTGGCCGTCGTCAACCTCCCCGCGCGCCAGGTCGGACCGTTCCGCTCCGAGGTTCTCACCCTCGGGACGTACAGCGAGGGACGGGTGCTGCTGGTCTCCCCGGATCCCGGGGCCCGCCCCGGCGACCGCCTGGGCTGAGCTCGCGGGGAGGGCCGCCCCGTGCCCCGGGGGCGAGCCCGCCTCCGGCATGGCGCCGCCGGGCGGTCCATGATGGGGGAGACACGCACCCGCCACCTCCGGGCGGGGGCCCCCGCCGCGTAGAAGCGGGCCCGGTGGGGAACAACACAGGGGTAGATATGGGCGGCATACACGGCCTCACGCTGGGGCACATCGCCGGCATCCGCATCCGGGCGGACTGGAGCCTGCTCCTGATCCTCGGGCTCCTCACCGGGGGCCTCGGGGTGGGTGTCTTCCCGGGCGCGCTCCCCGGTGAGGCGCCGTGGCTGGACTGGTTGCTGGCGGCGCTCGCTGCCGTGCTCTTCCTCGGCTCGCTCCTGGCCCACGAGCTGGGCCACGCCCTGGTGGCCCGCCGCCAGGGGATCGCGGTCGACGGCATCACCCTGTGGCTCCTGGGCGGGGTCTCGGAGCTTCGCGGTAACCCCGGGACCCCGGGCGCCGAGGCCCGCACCACCGGCGCCGGCCTCGGCGTCAGCGCCGGCCTCGCGGCCGTCTTCTGGGGCCTCACCGGGATCCTCACCATGACCGCTGCGCCCAATGCGGCCGTCGCCGTCCCGGCCTGGCTCGCCCTCATGAACACACTGCTCTTCGCGTTCAACGCGGTGCCCGCGCTGCCCCTCGACGGGGGCCGCCTCCTGCACGCCGGCCTGTGGCGGTGGCGGGGGAGCCGCGACCGGGCGACGCTCAGCGCCGCGCGCCTGGGCCGCGCCTTCGGCGTCATCCTCATCGTGGCGGGGGTGGCCGGGATCGTCCTGGTGGGGGCGCTGGGGGGCATCTGGCTTGCCCTCATCGGCTGGTTCCTGATGGGGGTGGCCACCGCCGAGGCGCGCCAGGTGCAGATCGGCTCTGCGCTGGAGGGCCTCCACGTTCGTGACGTCATGGCCTCCTCGCCCGCCCCCGTTCCGGCCTGGATCACCGTGGACCTCTTCGTCCGGAGCTTCTCCACGGCCCGGATCGACACCGCGGTTCCCATCGCGGACCTCGGCGGGCGCGTGGTCGGGCTGGTGAGCGTGCGTCGCGCCGCGGCGGTGCCGCCCTGGCGGCGCGACGCGGTGCGGCTCCAGGAGATCGCCGTCGGGGTGGAGAGCGTGCCCACCGCGTCGCCCGACGAGCCGCTCTCCGACCTGGTGGAGCGGATGCGTGGCACCGCCGGCCAGGCGCTGGTGCTCGACGGCGACCGTCCGGTCGGGACCGTCACCCTCGCGGACATCCTGCGCGCCGCGCGCCTCATGGGCCCCACGGCCTGGCGGCGCCCCGCCCCCGGTGCGCCCGGCCCCGTGGGGCAGCCGAGAGCCTGACCCGGGGCGCGGGAGGCGCTGCGTTCGCGCCGGCGTCGCCATCCCGAGGGCCGGCATCGCCTCGGGCCGGTCAGCGGGGCCCCGCAGCACCCGATGCCGCCGCCAAGCCGCCGAGCAGGGACGTGACCGCCTCGGCCACCTCGGACACGGCGCGGTCGAAGGCCGCACGGTTCGCCTGCGAGGGGTGGCGGTACCCGCTCACCTTGCGCACGAACTGCAGCGCAGCGGCCCGGATGTCGTCGTCGGTCGCGGGCGGCGCCGTGCCGCGCAGGGTTCTGATGCTCCGGCACATGCGAGGAGGGTACGACCCCGGGGTGGTCGCCAACGCCCCCGTTCAGCCGCCGGTGAGAAGACGGGGTTCGATTCGCCGCTCCGCCACCGTGCCGTCGCCGCGACGCTCGACGAAGTAGGCGGCCCTCCCGGGGCCGTCCGCCACCGCCTCCTCCATCACGAGGCCGCGGTAGAGGAGGCCCACCCCGTTGTCGGTGGCGTAGCCCGCGGGCAGCTCTCCGGCGGCGATCAGGCGGTGGTACAGGGGGCGGCGCTGCTCCTCGGCGTCGTAGTGCACGCAGTTGGACCAGGGGAGGAAGCCCAGCCCGTCGGTGAGGGCGCGCAGGTCGGGTCCGAAGGAGTCGGTGGTGCCCCCCGTGTGCCAGCAGATCGACCCCGCCGACACCCCTCCGAGCACCACCCCGGCCTCCCAGCAGCGCCGGAGGATGGCGTCGAGGCCGTGCAGCCGCCACAGCGCCAGCAGGTTGGCGGTGCTGCCGCCCCCCACCCAGATCACGTCCTGGGCGCGCAGCAGGGTGTCCACGTCCTCCACGTTGGGCATGGGGAAGAGGTCGAGGCAGGTGACCAGCACGTCGCGCCCGTACCAGGCGGCATGGATGGCGGCGTTCCAGTGAGCCTGGTCGCCCAGGGCGGTGCCGATGAAGCAGATCCGGGGCAGGCGCGGGGCGCCGGCCAGCTCGATGCCGAGCTCCAGGAGCGGCCCGGGCCGCAGCGGGGTGCGGCGTCCGGGCAGGAAGCCGCCGCTGGTCGCGAGGATCGTGGGGGTCTCCGCGGGCACGGCGTGATCTTGGCAGAGCCGGCGCCGACCCCGGTCCCGGCCGGGCTCTCGGGATCTCCCCTCTCCGGGGGGACCCCCCTCAGCTCCGCGCGCAGCGGCGCCGGCGCGGCCGGGCGGCGGGCCCCGGGCCGGTGCCCTCCGGTGCCAGCAGGCGCTGGATCCGCTCCTCGTCGATGAGCGGTCCCGCGGGGCGCGCGAGCAGGTGGCCCTGTCCATAGTCCACGCCCAGCTGGCGCGCAGCCCGGAGGTCCGCGGCCGTCTCGATGGCATGGCCGACCAGCGTCGCGCCGACGCTCCGGGCGACGGCGATCAGCGTGTGGGGGAGCGCGCCGTCCGTCCCTGCGGCGCCGAGGTCGCGCATCAGGGAGACGTCGATCTTGATGCCGTCGGGCGCCAGCGTGAGCAGCTGCTCGAGGCTCATGGCCCCGGCGGCGGCGGTCCCGAGCGTGACCCTGAGCCCCCCGCCGCGCAGGGGGCTCAGCGTCGAGGCCAGCGCGTCGTAGCCGCCGCCCTCGGGGTCCGGACCGATCTCGATGGCGACCCGCCCCAGGGGCGCCCGCGCCAGCAGGGCGCCGGTCGCCGGATGCAGCAGCGTCGACGCCGAGAAGCGCAGGGAGAGGTAGACATGGCCGGGGAGGCGGCCGAGCCCGCTGAGCGCCGCCGCGGCCGCGGACGTCTCCACCTCGGCGCTGAGCCCCGCTGCCGCCGCGCTCGCGAACCACTCTGCCGGCGTCCCCGAGGAGAAGCGGGTCAGGGCGTCCATGCCGGTCACGCGCCCCGCCCTGAGGTCGACGATGGGCTGATAGACAGGCTGCGCCCCACCGCGGTCCAGCATCGATCGGACCCGTGCCGGCCCGTCCCGGCCGGTCTCCTCCGACTCCTGGGCGTGGCGGGGACCGCCGCCTCGCCCGAGGGGCGGCGCCCACCCGGCCGGCGCCCCCCCGGACGCGGCGCTCGGTTGCCCTTCCCCGTTGCCGGCACGCGTCGCGGCCATCTCGCTCAGGGCGGCGGCCAGGACCTCCGCGGACGTGAAGGCGCTGCCGTCACCGAACCAGTCGTCGGCCCCGGGCGGAGGCGGCCGGTGCTCGGGCGAGCGGCGCGGCTCCCTAGGCCAGCGCCACACCGATCACCCCTCCGGCGCGGCCCGAGGTCACCTCACCCGGTCGCATCATGCCCCTCCCTCCGCCACCCTCCCGGGGCGCGACGGCTCGCGCACCGGGAGAGACCATACCAGGCGTCACAAAATTTCCGAAGTCAACTATAGGCGCGACCGCCCCAACCGTCAAAATCGATCGGGCCTGGGATGTGCTGCCCGGGGTGCCCCTCTGCGCGACGGTGCATCACGGGGAACGGCGTCTGCGCGAGGCCCTCGATGGCGGTGATGACGCCATAGGACGTCCGTACCCCGCCCGCCCGAGTGCATCGCCGACAATCGCTCCTGCCCCGGTGACCACACGGCGCCGCCCTCCGAGTGGCACTGCAAGCGCCACCGGTGGGCCGGGAGGGCGCAGCGGATGACGACGAGACGGATGACGCGTACACGGGTAAAGGCGCGTTATCGCGATGCGCACGCGGGTACGGACGCGCTGGTGGCGGCTGAGGCGAG
>JAJZNI010000096.1 GCA_021847925.1 bacterium | reverse complement strand
GGCACGATCACGGTGAGCTACGACGGGCGCCAGGTGGCCCAGGCCACCGGGATCACCTTCCGCGCCGCCGGCGACACCGACGAGATCGACTCCCTGATGTTCACCACCTTCTTCGGCGGGCACGACTCCAGCTGGGCGCCGACCACCACCCAGGAGATCGACTTCGCCAACTTCCGCGTGAGCTGAGGTGGGCCGGCGGACCTCCCGCCGGCCCCGCGCGGGGGGGCGCGGGTCACCATGCGAATACGCGTGCGCCGCCCCGGGGGCGGGTCGGGTAGACTCTCCCGCGTGACGGGGAAGAGGAGGGGTTTGCTGCTCGCTGGCGCCGCTCTGAGCGTGGTCGTGGCGGCCTCGGGAGGCATAGCGCTGACGCGCCTGGGTGGCGGAGGCCACCATGCGCCGGTCTCGGCGGTGCCCGGGACCCCCGCTGCAGGCTCGCAGCCCGCATCACCGGGCGGAACCGCGTCCTCGTCGCCGCAGGTGCAGGCATGCACCACCAGCACTCCCCCGGTGGCGTCGAGCAGCGGCCCTCGGCTGCCGGCTCCGACCGACCTCGGCGTCAGCGTCTCCGGCACCGCCGCCCGCCTGACCTGGTCGGGGGTCGCCCTGGCCACGGCGTACCGCGTGACGGAGCGCCACGTCCTCGCCGACGGCGCGACCACGCACACGACGTCCTACGACCTCTGCGACCTCTCGCCGCACACGTTCTACACGGCCAAGGTCTACGCCGAGGCGCCCGACTTCAGCCCCAGCGTCCCCGCGGTGCTCACCTTCGAGACGACGGCGGGCGGGGCCTCGACCCCGTCGGGCTCCGCCGGCACCTCGCCCCCGGCCCTGGCCCCGCTGCCCTCGTCGTTCCCGGGCTCGACGGCCTGCTCGCCGGGCAGCTTCCCGACCTCGTTCTTCGCCCCCGACTTCGTCGGGCCGCCGAGCCGCACCTTCTCGCAGCAGTTCATCCGCGACGAGGGGAGCTACATCCAGACCTGCTACCCGGCGGGGTCGTCCGCGCCGTCGTCGGGGCAGCCGGGTGGTGCGCAGGCCAAGCTCTCCATCGCCGCCGGACCGAGGCTCAGCTACACCCTCACGTACCAGATCCGCTTCCCCGTGGGGTTCCAGTGGGTGAAGGGCGGCAAGCTGCCGGGCCTCTGCGGCGGCAAGTGCTGGACCGGGTCCAACAACGGGCCGGGGGGCTGGTCCACCCGCTTCATGTGGCGGGCCGGCGGGGTCGCGGAGGTGCTGCTCTCCGATGCGACCACGACCGGCTACGGCACCGACCTCTTCCGCTCCTCGGGGGACTGGAGCTGGCAGGCGGACGGCCAGTGGCACACCATCTCGCAGACCGTCACCCTCAACACCCCGGGCGTGGCCAACGGCACGATCACGGTGAGCTACGACGGGCGCCAGGTGGCCCAGGCCACCGGGATCACCTTCCGCGCCGCCGGCGACACCGACGAGATCGACTCCCTGATGTTCACCACCTTCTTCGGTGGGCACGGGCCGAGCTGGGCGCCGACCAGCACCCAGGAGATCGACTTCGCCGGCTTCACCGTGAGCTGATGGCGGGAGCGCCGGGGTGGGCGGATGGCTGCGGCAGCGGTGCCGCCCCCGGGCCTCCACGGGGTGGATCGTGGCGGCGCTGCTCCTGGCCGCCTGCGGCAGCTCCGGCGAGGCTCCGTCGAGCGGTGTCTCCCCCTCGTCTCGGCCGCCCGCGCCGGTGACGGGCTCGGAGCCCGCCGTGCAGCCGGGGACCTTTCCGGTGGGGTTCTTCGCCCCCGATCTCATCGGCCCCGCCCGCCGGACGTTCTCAGAGCAGTTCATCATGGAGGTGGACGGCCACCTGGAGGTGGGTTACCCGGCGGGGAGCTCGTCGCCCTCCTCCGGCCATCCCGGCGGCGCTCAGGCCAAGCTCGCCATCGCCGCCGGGCCGGCGCTCAGCTACACGCTCACGTACCAGATCCGCTTCCCGGTGGGGTTCCAGTGGGTGAAGGGCGGCAAGCTGCCGGGTCTCTGCGGCGGCCAGTGCTGGACCGGGTCGCACAACGGCCCGGGTGGCTGGGCGGCGCGCTTCATGTGGCGCGCCGGCGGGGCCGGGGAGGTGCTCCTCAGCGCCGCCACGACCACCGGGTTCGGCTCCGACCTGGGCCTGGGCGACTGGCACTTCCAGGCCGACGGCGGCTGGCACACGCTCACCGAGAAGGTGACCATGAACACGCCGGGACAGCCGGACGGCAGCATCGAGGTGGGCTACGACGGCAGCCGGGTGGCCACCCTCACCGGGCTGGTGCTGCGGGCCTCCGGTGACACCGAGGAGATCGACTCGCTCATCTTCTCCACCTTCTTCGGCGGCAGCGGGAGCAGCTGGGCGCCGACCGCGGCGCAGCACATCGACTTCCGCGGGTTCGCGGTCCGATGATCCGGGCACGGCCGCCGCGCGCGCTCCGGGTGCGCGGGGAGGGCGCGCGGCGCGGCCGCGGCCGTGACCGCCGGCGGGGCGGCGTCCGGCCGTGAGCCTGCCGCGCGGGCGCCGGC
>JAJZNI010000144.1 GCA_021847925.1 bacterium | reverse complement strand
TCGTGATCCCGCTACGCGTCTCCGCCGGGGAGGGTCGCCAGGAGAGGGCGCCGTGAGCCGGGGCCACGACCTCCTCGCCCTCCAGGCGCGGGACGAGCGGATCGCGTCGCTGCGCCGGGAGATCGCCGGGCTCGACGCGGCGCTGCGCGGGGACGAGACCCTGGACCGCCTCCGGGAGGAGGCCGGCGCCGCGGGCAGCGCCCACCGGGCCGCCGAGCTCGCGGGCAGGGCCGTGGAGCGCGAGCTGGCCGGCGTGCGCCAGCGCGCCCGGCAGCTCGAGAAGCGCCTCTACGACGGCTCGGTGCGCAACCCCCAGGATCTGCTCGGCCTGCAGCGCGACCTCGAGGCGCTGCGACCGCGCATCGATGAGCTCGAGGCCCGCCTCCTCGAGGCCATGGAGGCGAACGAGGGCGCCGAGGCCGCCCTCAACCAGGCTCGCGGCGCGGTCGCCGTGCGCGAGGGCGAGGTCAGCGCCGCCGAGCAGCCCCGCCGGCTGCGCCTGGAGGCCGCCCGCTCCGAGCTGGCCGAGGTCGAGGCGGAGCGGGCCGCCGAGGCCGCCGCTCTGGATCCTGCCGACCTCGGCCTCTACACGCGGGTGTCGGCGCGCCGCCAGCCCGCCGTGGTGGTCGTGAGCGACGGCGCGTGCGGCGGCTGTCACCTGCCGCTGTCGGTGCGCGAGATCAGCGAGATCCGCCACGGCGAGGGGGTGGTCCAGTGCTCCCGCTGCGACCGCGTGGTGACGGGGTGACCCGCACGGCGGTGACGGGGTGACCCGCACGGTCGTCGCCTACACGGACGGCGCCTGCTCTGGCAACCCCGGGCCGGGAGCCTGGGCCTACCGGCTCGAGTGGCCCGACGGGCGCGCCGAGGAGGCGGCCGGAGCGGACGCGCTCACGACCAACAACCGCGAGGAGCTCAAGGCGGTCCGCGAGGCGCTCCGGGGGGTGCGCCGCAGGATCGGCACCGACGCGGGATGGCGCATCCTGGTCCGCACCGACAGCCTCGGCGCCATCAACTGGCTGACCCGGCGCTGGAAGCGCAACGCCAACCTCGACCTGTTCCCCGAGATCGACCCCCTGGTGGACGGACGGGTCACCTTCGAGCACGTGCGCGGGCACGCGGGCGACCCCGGCAACGAGCGGGTGGACGCGCTGGCGGTGGCCGCGATCCGCCGCCTCCTGGAGGGGACCGAGCCCGCCACCGGGTGAGGGGCCCCCGGCAACGTTCCGGTGACCGGCCGTCACAGCGGGACGCGCCGGGATCGCGCGGAGCAACAGGCTTGTGACCGCCGGGTGCCGCAAACGCAACAGGCGCCACGTAGCATCGCCCGCATGCATCGACGTCGAAACATCGCGCTCCTCGCCTCGCTCGTCACCCTCGGCATGGCCGGCTACCTCGTGATCGGCAACGTGTTCGCCGCGACACGGGACTCGGGCACGGCGCTGCTCGACGCCGACTTCGCGAACGCCGCGTCGCTCAACGCGTTCACCCGCGTGTGCGGAGGCGCCTGGGTGTCGGGGCACTACGTGCTCGCGCTCCCCGATCCGGCGACGCGATCGTCGTGCGCGGGCAACGCCAACGTGCTGGTCGGTGACGCGGCCATGCCGGCCGACTGGACGCTCACGGTGCGCCTGGCGGCACTCGGCGGCTCCGCCGGCCACAGCGGCTTCTCCGTGGTCTTCGGCTATCGGAGCCCATCGGACTACGACTACGCCAATGTCGGGCAGCCCGGCGCCCCCGACGGTGACGGCGTCTACGCCGTGGTGGATGGGCAGGTGCTGCAGCTCGCCCCGCTCGCCCCCGGCGCGCCGCGATTCGTGCTCAGGCGCAACTACAACATCGCCCTCACCCTGGTGGCGGGACGGGTGACGCTGAGGGATGACGCTGCCGTCCTCGCGACGGCGGCCGTCCCCGGCCTGGGCGCGGGCACCCGGGTGGGGCTCGGATCGCAGGGAAGCCGGATCACCGCGCGCCGTCTCGACGTCGTCGCCGCGCCGGCCGATCCGCCCGGCGCCGGGGCGTCCGGGACGGCCACGCCGGGGCGCACGCCGGCGGGGACGGTCCGCCCGACCTCCACACCGACCGATCCCTCGACCCCGACCCCGGCGGGCACCCCCGGTGCCACCCCGCGCGGGACGCCGAATCCGACCCCGCGCAGCACGCCGTCCCCCACCCCGCGCCCGCCCGCGCCGGCGAGCGCAACGCCCTCCCCGTCCCCGAGCGCGGCGACCGCCGCCTCGTGCTCGCCGGGGACCTTCCCCACCGCGTACTTCGCCCCCGGCTTCGTGGGTCCGATCAGCCGCACCTTCCATGAGCAGTTCATCACCGACGAGGGCAGCTACCTGCGCGTGTGCTACCCGGCCGGCTCCACCTCGCCCTCCTCCGGCCATCCCGGCGGCGCGCAGGCCAAGCTCTCCATCGCCGCCGGACCGAGGCTCAGCTACACCCTCACGTACCAGATCCGCTTCCCCGTGGGCTTCCAGTGGGTGAAGGGCGGCAAGCTGCCGGGCCTCTGCGGCGGCAAGTGCTGGAC
>JAJZNI010000027.1 GCA_021847925.1 bacterium | reverse complement strand
AACCGCACACCCCTCCTTGCCAAGATGATCGTCCCCCCCAGCACCTCCTCGCCATCCGCTCCGCGGGCCGAACGGCGGCCCCGCCCCGCGGTGGCACGCCGCCCCTCGGGTGTGGGGCGCCCCGAGCAGGGCAGGCTGCCCGCGGCCACCGGGAGCGCGCCCGCCACCCCGGCCGCACCCCGCCGCGGCGCGTCGAGCGGGGGTCAGCTCACGGGCGCCTCCGCGACGGGTCAGGAGCCCGCCCGCGCCGAGGGGGTGATCCGCGAGCTCGAGCTGAAGCTCCAGGCGGCGGAGGAACTGGCCGGACTCGGTGTGTGGACCAGCACCCTCGACACGGACCGGACGCTGGTGCTCTCCCCGACCGCGCGGCGCATCCTCGGGTTCCGCGCTGACGCGCACGTCTCGGAGCTCGAGGTGCTCGAGCGCATCCATCCCGACGATCGTTCCGCCGCCCTGAGGCTCGACCGGCTCACGCGCGATGGGGACTGGCACGGCGAGTTCCGGATTCGCGATCCCCACGGCGAGGTGCGCTGGGTGGCGACCCAGGTGCGCCTGCTGCGCGGTGAGGGCGGCGCTCCCCAGCGCCTTCTCGGGGCGGTGATGGACGTCACCCGCCACCGGCGCGCCCAGGATGGGCTGAAGGCCGCCGCGGCGCGGCAGAGCCGCCTCGCGGAGGTGGCCCGCCTCGGGCTCGACAGCGGTCGCCCGGCGCGGCTCGCGCGCGCAGCGATCCACGCGACATGCCGGGCGCTGGGGATGGAGCTCGCGGTCCTCGGGCGCATCGAGGACGATCACCTCGTGACCGTCGCGTCCCACGGCTTCCCGCGTGGCGCGCCGCGACGCACGCCCCTCGGCGAGCTGCCCCTCGCGGCGCGGGCGCTGCCGGCCCGGGGCCCGGTGGTCGTGCGCGACCACCGCCGCAGTGACGTCGGCCTGAGCCCCGTGTGCGCTCATCTGGGTGTGCGCAGCTCGATCGCGGTCGCCATCCACGGGCCCACCGGCCCCTATGGGGTGCTGCAGCTCCATGCGCTCTCGCCCCGCCGGCACTCGGCGGCGGACCTCGCCTGGCTTCGATCCATCGCCGACGTGCTCTCGGTCGCCTTCGAGCGCGCCCGCGTCGACGACGCCCTCCACGCCACCGTGCGGGAGCTGACCCGGATCGACGGGCAGCGCCGCGCCCTCCTCGCGCATCTGGTGGGCTCCCAGGAGGTGGAGCGGGATCGGATCGCCACCGACCTGCACGACGACGTCGTGCAGCTCCTCGGGGCCGTCAACCTGCGTCTCGCGATCCTGCGCGGTGACGTCGCCGGCCCTCTCCGAGACCGCAACGTCGAGGCGATCCAGGAGCTGATCGCGCAGGCGACCGCGCGGCTGCGCGATCTCTTCGTCGAGCTGCGCCCTCCGGCGCTCGACAGGTACGGCCTCATCGCCGCGCTCCGAGCGGAATTGGAGCAGCTGCGCGATCGCTCCGGGCTCCGCCCCCAGCTCCGCAGCGCGATCGAACGCGAGCCCGAGCCGAGCGCCCGGACCGTGATCTTCAGGATCGCCCAGGAGGCGCTGCAGAACGTCCGCCGGCACGCGGGAGCCACCACGATCGAGGTGGACGTCGCGAACGCCGGGGGCGGTACGCGGGTGCGCATCCGCGACGACGGCCTCGGTCTGCCGCGCGGATTCGTGGCCGGGGCGCAGCCCGGGCGCATGGGCCTCACCGTCATGGAGGAGCGCGCCCGCCTCGCCGGCGGGTGGTGGCGGATCGCCAGGGCACGAGGCGGCGGAACGGCGGTCGAGTTCTGGATCCCCGGTCTTGAGGGCCGGCCAGGCTTTGCGGCGCTGGCGGAGGAGACCTGAGGCCACCCGACGCCCTCCGGCTGAGCGCCGCCGTGGCAGCCGATCGGGCTCGGTGTGGCCGGGACCGCGGACCCTCGTAGTAGCCTCGTGCAGCATGGGCGAGTGGGTCGACTGGCACCGCGGTTACGACAGCTCACCGGGGCATGCCGGCCGTCTCGCCGCCGTCCAGGCGATGATCCGCTCCGCTTTGGACCGCGCACCGGCCGGCCGGATTGCGGTGATCAGCATCTGCGCCGGCGATGGCCGCGACCTCCTCGAGGTGCTCCCGGGTCACCCTCGGCGGGGCGACGTGCGAGCGTTTCTGGTCGACCTCGAGCCGGAGCTGGTGGCACGGGCTCGGGCGCGCGCCGAGCGGTCGGGCGCCGCAGGTGTCCAGGTCGTGGAGACGGACGCCGCTCTGACCACCGCCTACGCGGGCGCGGTCCCGGCCGACCTCGTCCTCGCCTGCGGCATCTTCGGCAACATCACCGACCGGGACGTGCGCCGCACCATCCACCATCTTCCGGAGCTCTGCGCGCCGGGCGCGACCGTGATCTGGACGCGAGGCCGCTTCGAGCCCGACCTCACCCCCACGGTCCGGCGTTGGTTCGCTGATGCGGGCTTCGAGGAGCTGGCGTTCGTCACCGTGCCCGGGACGACCGCGGCGGCCGGGGCGCATCGCCTGGTGGCGGGGCCCCGACCCTTTCGCAGCGGGGTCCGCCTCTTCACGTTCCTGGAGAGGGAGCTGCGCCCGTCGTCACGGCGCGGGCCTGCGGAGCGCGCTCAGCCGACCGGGGGTTCCGTGGACGGCGAACCGGCCAGCAGCTCCTGATACAGCGCGAGCGTGGCCGGGTCGTATGCCACCAGGACGATCCGGTCCCACGCCGCGGGGTCAGCCGTGCTCAGCGAGCGGACCGCGATCTCGGCGGCACGGCGCGCGGGGAAGCCGTACGCGCCCGTGGAGATGGCGGGGAACGCGATCGAGCGGGCCCCCACCTCCCCCGCGACCTCGAGCGAGCGCCGGTAGCAGGAGCCGAGAGCCGCGTCCTCGCCATGGGCCCCGCCGCGCCAGACCGGCCCCACGGTGTGCACGACCCAGCGGGCTGGGAGGGCGTGGCCCGAGGTCACCTTGGCGTCTCCCACCTCGCAGCCGCCCAGCCGCCGGCAGTCGTCGAGGAGGCCGGGCCCTGCGGCCCGGTGGATGGCGCCGTCCACACCGCCGCCTCCGAGGAGGCTGCGGTTGGCGGCGTTGACGATCGCGTCGACGCTGACCCTGGTGATGTCCCCGAGCCGGGCCTCGATACTCACGGCATCCATCCTATCCAGGCGCGCCGGCGGGTGCCCCGGCGCCCGTCTCACTGCGCGAGCAACTCGTTCAGCGCCGGCTGGGCAGGGCTCCTCGACGCAACCGATCCGCGGCCGGCGCCGGGTGGCGAGGGAGCGATTCTCGAACCAATGTCTGTGAATCGGCTGCCGAACGAAGAAGGCCCGGGAGGGCGGACCTTCCCGGGCCGGTGGTGGGGTGGCCTCTTCGTCCCCCTCTACCGTCACAACGCTGTGGGGGCGGCAAACCCGTCGGCGCCGCGCCGGGGCGGGCCGTCCGGTCGGGTACCATGCCCTTGCTCCAGCGCACGGGCCCAAGTAGCTCAGAGGTAGAGCAACGCCTTGGTAAGGCGTAGGTCGTGGGTTCGATTCCCACCTTGGGCTCCGCGCGGATGTCGCTTGTGGGGCAAGGGACGATCTTGATCCTGATAATCGCGAGATGATTATCACAGGGCGCAAGCCCTTCAAAAGCGTTGGATCAAGTCGGGAGGCCAACGTCTTTCACGAACTTGGACATCGCGGAGTCGAGAAGGCCAGTATGGGCGACCGTACGCGCTGTTCTGAGCCGCTGGTGGCCCCCCGCGCGCCTACCTTGGGAGGAACATGGCTCCTCTTGCGACCGCCGAAAACGGTGACCGCGAGATGCCCGAATGGCCGCGCCGGCCGGCTCGCCTATTGGCCCTCGCTGGACCTCTCCCGCCGCCCGACGTGGCGGGTTCAAGCGGTGGCCTCAGAAGTGGTAGAATGAGGCCACAATGGAGCTGGGAGTTCGGGCCCTGAAGGGCGGGGAGCTGAGCCGGGCGATCAAGCGGGCGAGCAGGGGAGAGGAGGTGGTGGTGACCGACCGGGGTCGACCCGTGGCCCGGATCGTCGCGTATCAGCCCGGCGGTGTCCCGCCGCAGATCGCTGCCCTGGTGGAGAGCGGTGGCATCGAGTACCGAGCGCCGCTGCTGGATGGCGACGGGCCGGTGGCCATGACCCCTGGGGCGAAGACCGCGGTCGACTTCGTTCTGGAGCAGCGGCGCTGATCGTCTACGCGGACACCAGCGCGCTGGTCAAGCTCATCATCGCGGAGGAGGGTTCGGCCGAGCTGGCGACCCTACGTCAAGACCTGGAGGTGCTCGCCTGCGCTCACATCGGCTACGTCGAGCTTCGGGCTGCGATTGCCTCGGCGGAGCGAGCAGGGCGCCTCCCGGGCGCCGCGTTCACCAGGGCCAGGCGACTGCTGGAACGGGTATGGGCAGCGACCTCTCCGATCGTCGTGGATATGGCGGTGGCAAAGCGGGCCGGAGACCTGGCTGAGAGCCACCACCTCCGTGGCTACGACGCGGTGCATCTCGCCGCTCTGCAGCGTCTGGGATCGCCGCGCCGGGTGGATCGTGTCGCGTGCTGGGATGACGATCTGCGTCGCGCCGCCTCTGCTGCGGGCTATGCGCTCTTCCCGGTGTAGGGCCACCCTCTGACAGAGCGCTTGCCTTCCAAGCTGGTGGCTGAATCGGGTCCCGTGTTGACGATGGACACCCAAGTTCAAGCGCGCTTCCAATCTGCTGCAAGAATCTGGAAGATGTTGGCCAAAGAGCCGGCTGGAGCCGATTTCGAATATGCAACCGCTTCCATTTTGGTCCAATGTCCTGGTAAGGCGTAGGTCGTGGGTTCGATTCCCACCTTGGGCTCCAGTGTGATGTCGATCCAGGACGCGCCGGGTCGGTGCCATCACAGGTGATGGAAGGCGATCAGTCCGACGGCGAACGCCGCAGCTCCGGCGCCAACGACGAGCGTCTCCATCAGGAGGAGGGACCGTCTCTGCAGCGCGATGGCACCGAGATTGATTCCGGTGTGCAGCGGCGCGGTGAGAAGAGCGAGCCAGGGCTGGGCGGCCAGGATGAGGGTGAATCCGACGTGGATCGCGGTGGCCCCGATCCTCTCGGCGGTGCCGAGGGCGACAACGCCGGACGGACTCGCGGCGAGCGTGGTGGAAAGCTGCGGCACGATGAGCTCGCGTGCCTGACGCGCCTTCTCGCTCGGGTCGCGCAGCAGGCGCGGTAGGAGCAGTGGGGCAACCACGGCGTTCACCGCCGCGTACACGACTTCGACCGATGCCCAGCCCAGCCCGAGCCAGAGCGCCGGCCGGAAGGCAGCGGCCACAAGGAGGACGAGGACGACCCGGACCGACTCCTCCGCCGGCCCCGACGCGCTGGCCACAGCCAACGCAATCGTGCGCCGGTTGCGGGAGCTCCGCCTCGCAAGCAGTGAGACGGGCAGGCGGAGCTGGAGGGCAACGACCCATCCGGCAGCGCCAAGCGCGCCCTGAGCCCAATCTGGGGGTGCCAGCCAGGCGATGACGGCGGCGCCGGCGGCGACCGGCACGGCGAGAAGCAGCGGGATCCCGAACCACCAGGCGCGACGTAGTGTCTGGAGCCCACGCAGGAGCGCCTCGTCGTCCCCAGCCGTCGCCCCGGATGGCGCCCGCGCCTCGACGTCGTTCATGGCATCTCTCCCGGAGGGGGCTGCTCTGGGTCCTGGATGGGCATGAGGATGGTCGCGAGAAGCCGGCGGCGCCGTCCCTCCCCCGGGCGGTTCTCGCTCGCCTCGCTCAGCACGGAGCGGACCCGCGCGATGAGCTCGGTCAACTCGGCGTCGGTGAGATACATCCCGACCATGCGATAGCCGACGCCGTCTCGCTCGAGGTCGATCGAGCCCCGGCGGAGGTAGCGGGTGTATTCGCCGACCAGCCCAGAGACGAAGGTGACGAAATGACGCAGGTGATCCTCGGAGCTGGTTCCGGCGAGCTCCGCCTGGCTGAGAATCGCCGAACCGAGACGGTAGACGCGGTCCACCGTGCCGCGCACCCTCCGCTCGCGGTCAACATGGAGAACGCCGCCGCGGACCAGTGCTCCGAGGTGGCGATAGAGCGTCGCCGGCGGGATGTCGGGGAACAATGCGGCCACCTGGCGCGCGGTCAGGAGCTCGCCACCGATGAAGGCCTGGAGGATGCGAAGCCGCACCGGGTGGAGCAGGATGTCCGCCTTTGTACCTGACATCGCTACCTGCTCGGCGTCGCCACGGCGGGGACGATGGTCCCCCGGGGGTGCCTGGGAGAGGGCTCGGGCGAGCGCAATCGCCCGGTGGCGATGAGCCACACCGCGAGTCCTGCGAAGGGTGCGATGCCGACGAGGCCGACTGGGGGGGCCACGAGCGAGCTCGCGCCGCTCAGGGCAAGCACCACGAGCAAGGCCTGGGCATTGAGCGCACTGTGGGCGAGAGCTCCCGGCCAGACACTGCCAGAGCGGAAGCGCAGCCAGGCCAGAATGACGCTGAGGGGGACGGTGAAGAGGCAGAAGAGAAACGGTCCGAACCACAGGTGTCCCGGGTACTCGTAGCCGTCGAGGACGATGAGTGGGGCATGCCACAGTCCCCACACCACCCCCACGGCGATGGCGGCTCGGGCTTCCCCCAGGGGCGCGAGGCGGACGAGCAGGTGTCCGCGCCAGCCGAGCTCCTCGCCGGCGGTCAGGATGCAGCCCTCAAGCGTCGTGGTGGTCAGCGCCGCGCCGGCCAGGATGCCGGCGAGGACGGGAGTCGGGGGAAGGAGGCGCATCTCGCGCGACGGCGCGATCAATGAGACCTCATGCCGGAGGTTGGCAAGGAGGCTCCAGTGCTCGAACCCAACGGTGAGCCCGAGGAGCAGCCCCGCCGCCAGAAGGAGGGGGATGGCGCCCCAGGCGAGGAGGTACCAGCGATACGGGCGATGGCCGGGGAGCGGGCGCAGCCCCATGTCGCTGAACCCCTCGCGAAGCAGGCGCCGAGTGAGCACGGCAGCGACCATCGGCCCGAACATCCCCGCCGCCGCCCGGATCAGGAATGGGACCCCGGCGGCGCCGAGGCCGATCCACGTGCCCCAGCTCAACGCATAGGCGAGCAGGGCGAAGACGCCGACGCTCCTCCATTGGACCTCACTGACGCGACTGCGGAAGGTGCTTCCAGCGGCCTCGATCATGATTGATCATATTATCATATATGAGATGTCTGGAGGTTATCGGCCACGCCGGGGCGTGCGTCGCCTCCGATTGCCGACGGCGGAGCCTATCCGGCAAGCATGGCTAGGAGTTGACAGCTTGGTGGATGGAATGGCATATTTATTGTATGTCTGACACATACGACACGACCGTGACACGTGAGGGTAGAGTGCTCATCCCCGCCGAGGTGCGCCGCGCAATCGGGCTGGCGCCCGGGGTTCGGGTCAGCCTGCGCGTCGACGGCGAGAGGATCGTCTTGATGACGGTCGATGGGGCGCGGCGTCGGCTTCGCGAGATGTTCTCCGGGGTCCCAGGCAGCCTCTCCGAGGAGTTGATCGCTGAGCGGCGCGACGAGGTTCGGCGGGATGGCTGGACTGGGGGTGAGCACCCGAGGGCGGCCGGGGGGAACGAGTGACACAAGGGGCGCCCCCCCTCGGCGACGACCAGGGCTCCGATCTCCTGGATGCCTCCGCGGTGCTGGCTTGGCTCCAGAAGGAACCGGGCGCCGAACAGGTCGACGCCATCGTCGAGCGCTCCTCGATCGGTGCGGCGAACTGGTCGGAGGTCCTGCAGACAGCATGGCATCACGGCCGCGATGGCGACGAGGTTGCCGCTCTGCTCTTGGCCCTCGGCCTCACTGTGGAGGCGGTGACCTCCGAGATTGCAAGCGAAGCGGCACGTATGTGGTCGCACTGCCCCGACCTCTCGCTGGCCGATCGGCTATGCCTCGCTGCGGGAAGGATGCGTGGTGCGACCGTCTGGACAGCGGACCGCACCTGGGCGGACCGATCTCTGGGCGTTGTCGTCAAGGTCCTTCGGTGATCGCGTACAGGGGCAGCCCGTGACTCCGAGGCGAGCCCGAGGTCAATGGCACTTCAAGTCCACTGCAGAGATCTGAAATGCGGTGGCCGTACAGCGGATCGGCGCCCCCTGCGAATTCGATTCGGGCGCAGCCATGGCCAACGTCTTGGTAAGGCGTAGGTAGTGGGTTCGATTCCCACCTTGGGCTCCAGCCCCCTCCTCCGTGTCCGAATCGGAGTCGTGTTGGGCCAAGGGAGTTTGGCCTCCACTGAAGATCGGGTGGAAGAACCTCAAAGACGTCGGCTCAAATCCTTAAGCCGACATCTTGAACTCTGTCGGCCTCAGCCGACCGAGGGGAGTGGCACCGGCGCTCGGTTACTGGTGACGCCGCGGCAGAAGCGCGCCGCCGCGCATGGCGTCGCCCACCAGCAGCCGCACCCGTGCGTAGACAGCGTCCTCGCTGAGGAACAGCGTCGTCAGGAAAGTGTCCGGATGCCAGAACGCCAGGCGCCCGTAGCCGCCCCCGTGCGGGAATGCGGCCTCATCGCGGGAGAGCAGGAAGCGTGCTCCGGTGGCGATCGCGCCAGCGAGAACAGGACTGTCGGTCGCGTCTGGGACCGCCTCGGACACGTGGGCGGCCGCGTTCTGCATGGCCGCCGGCGTAGGAACACTCCAGCACTGCTCGAGGGCGTGGATGGCGGCATCGATGGTGGTCCGGACGCTCTCCATCTCGATGGCTGCCGCCTCCGCTGACCGGGCGGCCACGGGTTGGCCGAGCGCATAGACGACATGGGCTCGTGTAGCGACCCGAGCGATCTCCGCGGCGACGTACGGCGACCACCACACGATGAGATCGCCCATCTCGGCACAGACCTGCAGGGCGGCGCGGTCCGCCGTTCCCATGACGGAGGACGTGTCGACGAAGATGGGATCGCCGCGCCGCGGCCAGGCTTTCCCTTCCGGCGCTGGTGGGGAGCCGGATCGCAGACGGGGCGGCGGGATGCCGCCGACGGGGTGCTCGCTCAGTCCGGGTCGCCGGTGGGGTCAGTCCACCGCTCGTCCGGCGGCTCGGACCCGGGGAGGAGAGCGGCGGCACGAAGGCGCTCCAGAAGGTGCTCCAGGCTGGCGAGCGACGCCTCGGAGACGTATTGGTACCCGTTGGATGGGTCCGCGTATCCTCGGAGGAGTCCCGCAGCCAGCCTCCGCTTCACCGAGTTGCGAGAGATGCGGAGGCGTTCGGCGGCAGCTGCGACAGGAACGAAGCTATCGGGGGAACGGGCAGCGACGGCCATGGCACCAGCTTAGCCTGGCCTGCCCATCCTGTCAATCCTGTCCCACCTGTCCATGATGAACCCAGCGGTCTGGGCCCCCTGGTCGTCTCGCCGACCCCTTGCCACGTGGCGTCAAGGGCGACCACCGGGTATCCGATGGCGGCATAGCCGCGGCGTCGCTTCTGGTGCATCTTGGCCAGCGTCGGCACATGGACATCAACGTAGTCGAAGATGCTCACCGCGCGCTTGCGATCATGGAGACGGTGCAGCCGGCCCACATATTGCTGGACGGTGCCGCGCCAGGAGACTGGCAGTGCGAGGAAGCTCGGTGCGCTCAGTTCAGTGAGGACCAGCGGCGAATGACCTTGCCGGACGGCTTCGACAACCTCCGCCACGATACGCTCCGTCCGGGTCCGATCCGCAACCAGACGGGAGTAGATCTCCTGGATGCCAAGGTCAGCCGGTCGTGGGGAAGGGTGAATGACGTCATCCGGGGCACCACGACATGGGCGAATGGCCGCGCCGCGGCCTGCCGGCGGGCGTCGACGCGATGCCGGATCGGCCCACATTGCATGATGACGATGGGGTCGTGCCCGTCCTTTCGAGCCGGCGTTGCGGTCGGACCCGCTCGAAGCTGACGGCGGGGCGTGATGGCACTCATCGACCAGAACGTGCCCGTAGTCCGCAACGAGGTCCTTGACCTCGCCATGTGGGCTCAGGCTCTGGAGCATGCCGATATCGGTCACCCCCCGTCCCTTGTTGCGGCCGCCTCCGAACTGACCGATCGAGCGAGGAGGGATGTCCAGAAAGGTCGACAGCCGTTCCCGCCACTGGTCAGCCAGTTGCTGCCGGTGGACCAACACCAAGGTGTTGACGCCGCGCTGGGCGATGAGCCAGGCACCGATCACGGTCTTGCCGAAGGCGGTGGGCGCGGCGAGAACTCCAAGGTCATGGGCAGCCAGAGCGTTGGCCGCCTCCTGCTGGGCGACGGTCAGCTCGCCACGGAACGTCAGACTGTGAATAACCCCTCGTCGCAATTTGGGGGAGGAGGGTCCGGGAGGAGGGGGGTGGATAACTGCCGGAGCTGTGCACAGCTGGCCCTGATCAGGCCCCTGAGTTACGCGGCAGCCCCAAGCGCCATACGGATGAGGGCTGGGTACCTCACATGAGCAAGTGACAAGGCGGACGCCTCGTGTGACTGGAACCAGCGCATGTCATCGTGCTCTTCAGGCGAAGCATTGGATATCTCCCCTACCCACCTGTCGACTAGCCAGATACGCAAGTCGAAGTCAGAGGTGACGATCCGCGCAAATTCCTTTCCCGAAGGCTCAGGAATGATGATTCCCAGTTCCTCGCGAAGCTCGCGAACCAGCGCACGGCCATGAGTCTCCCCAGGGTCGGTGTGCCCACCCGGAAGATCCCAGACGTCTGGGAACCATCGACGGTTCGGAGATCGATGGCATAGCAGGATTTGGCCGCCACGTACCAAGAGCGCGGCAACGACTCGATCGCGTCTCGCTGGGCCCGCAGTGATGCCGTGCACAGCGCCCATTCTCGCACCCTCGTGCGGGGTGGCTGGGCATGATCGGGGGGTTGCAAAGGAAGACCCTCCCGGTCTCCTGAGCTCGTGATGCGGGCGGTGCCCACGGAGGCCGCGACCGGTTTGCGCAGGCTCAACAAGTTCCTCTCCTGACGGGGCTCCGCGCCCCGTGGATCAAGGCCTGATCCTCGATCCGCCGATGTCACTCACCAGCCAGACGTCCTGGATGGTCGGATGAACGCGGCGCGGCAATGATGATGCGCAGTGCCGACAGCGCCTGCCGGGCGGCCAGCTCGGCGCCATCGGCGTCGGCGGCGCGGGTGATCAGGAAACCCAGATAGCGGTCGCCCTCGGGAAGGGGCTCCAGCAGAGCGCCGGGCGCCACGGTGATGTCGACAGCGATGACGCCAAGAACAGCCCGGGCGGCGGCAACCCCCTCGACACGCTCCAGATTGCCGGCGCCCGGGATGGGGATCATCAGGGCGGCCGCCCCGCCCGAGGCCAGGGTGAGATCCCCCAGTGGCAGCCCGCAGGCCTGGCGCAGGATCTTCGCCTCCAGGCTCTCGCCGTCGCCGAAGCGCAGGGCCCCACTACATCGACCGCCGATCGATCGTGCCGCGACCTCGATGACCGCCGCACCGGCTGGCCCCAGCCTGAGCTCGGCATGGATCGGCCCCTCCCGTAAGCCGATCGCGGAGACCGCGGCTTCGGTGAGGCGCACCAATTGGTCGAGCCTGTCTGTGGACAGCCGGGATGGTGCGACCAAGAGAGTTTCCTCGAAGAACGGTCCGTCGGGGGTGTCCGGCTTGTCGAGTACGGCGAGGATGTGCAGGGTGCCGCCATCGAGGAGGCCCTCAACCGCCACCTCAGGGCCCGGGATGAAGCTCTCGACCAGGAGGGGGGCGGGGTCTGGTTGGCAGAGCTCCGGGCGGCGCAGAAGGTGGCCGGTCCTCGCCACCGCCGCTTCTAGCTCGGCCGGTGTATTGGCGCGGATCACCCCGCGACTCGCGGCGAGGTCGACGGGTTTGACCACGCAGGGAAACCCGACACGGGCCGCGGCGTCATGCAACTCCTGGGGCGTTGCTGCGCTGGTGATCGCGGTCGAGACGGGCTGGGCGACGGCACGGGCAGCCAGACGGCGGCGCAGCTCCCGCTTGTCACGGGTGGCGCTGACGGCCTCCACGGAGTTGTGGCGGAGGCCCAGCCCAGCCGCGATGTGGGCGGCGGCGCTCACCGCCGCCTCGTCGACGCCGATGACAGCACTTACGGGGTGGCGCGCGGCGAAGGCCACCGCCCGCTGGGCGGCATCCTCGGGGTGGCTCGGGTCCAGGGTGAGGGTGCGGTCGGCCATGAGCGATCCGAGCGAGCTGGGCTCGTCGGCGGCAACCACGACCTCCAGCCTGAGGTCTCGGGCCGCGGCCAGGAAGGCAGCGGCGCGGTAGCTGCGGGTGGGCAGGACGAGCATCACCGAGGGAGCCATGGGGTTCAGAATAAGGGTCAATGACGGGTCCTCGAGTTCAACTCACCGAGTTTGCTCGCATTCGGATCGAGCAGGTGCGGGCCAACCGCCACCAGCCTGACGCCGCCGTCCGCATCGCCATCGTTGGGAGGAGTGGAGGCGCCTTCCAGTACCAGCTGGACCTTGTGGCGCCGGGTGAGGAGCACCCCGGCGACGTCGTCGTCGAGGGGCACGAGGGGATTTACTTCCATATCCCGCTGGCGTCCGCCCCCTACCTCGATAATGCCACCGTCGATGCCGACCGGCTCACCGGAGCGCTGCGAGTGGACAGTCCCAATCCACTCTGGTTCGATCCGGTCGCGGAGCAGATCCAGGCCTTCCTCGACGACGAGGTCAACCCCAGGGTGGCGATGCACGGGGGCCACATCGACCTCCTCGACGTGAGCGAGGGCGTGGCCTACATCCACATGGGGGGCGCCTGCCAGGGCTGCGGGATGGCCGACGTGACCCTCGGTCAGGGGGTGCGAACGGCGCTGCTGGAGAGGTTCCAGGAGCTCAGTGAGGTGCGTGATACCACCGACCACGCGGCGGGGACCAATCCCTACTACGAGGCGGCCAAGAAGTAGGGGAGGGTCTGGCCGGGGTGGCACAGGCTGGGAATGGCGCCAGGTGGCCGCACGCGCCTCTGAGATAGAGCGCCTGAGGGCGTTGTTTCAACCTGCTGGAAGTAGAAGTCAAAGGCAATGTCCCACCAGGGCTTCTCGCTCGCCATTGCAGCCATCACTGCCTGTCGGATAGGGCCGCGTGGGCTCGGACGGCCGTGCTCAAGAGCGTGCGCCGCTGATTGACCCACCACGCTGCGGCATCCTCCGCCGGGGAACGGCCGGTGGCGAAGGTCCAGCAGGCGAGGACGGCTGGCCGGAGCGCCATGGCGTCGTCGAGGTGCTCGATCTCAGCTGGCTGCAGCGAGACGGTCTGGCGGTAGCCCCGGATGACGGCGTCAACCGAGGGTCCGTGCCCGGCTGTCGACCACAGCAGGCAGCCGAGCGACACCACCCGGGCCCCACGACCCGCGCCTGACCAATCGATGACGGTGAGGTCGTCGCCGTCCTGGATGAGATTGCGGGGCACGAGATCGGGGTGGACGACCGCCACAGGGAGGTCGACGGGAAGCGTCAGATCGTCGACCGCCTCGCGGAGCTGCTCGTAGGCGGCGAGGCCGCCCGGCCGGACGCGGTGGCGAGCGTCGTTCAGCAGCTGCCTCACCGCCACCAGCTCATCCGCCGGCGTGGCATCCAGGACGAGGTGGTGCCAAGCGCCGCCAGCCCGGTCGGCCGGCGAACGGTCGGAGGGGAGTCCGTGGATCTGGGCGAGGAGGGTGCCGAGCTGCTCGAACAGCTGTGGGCTGGCCGCAGGTTGACGGCCGGAGGCGAACTCGGTGACGAGGACCGCTTGCCCATCGTGCACCGAGACCGGCTCGGGGACGGCGGTCCGCTCCGCCGGGATTCCCGCGCGGACGAGCCAGTCGAGCAGGGCGGCGTCCCCTCGGGCGGCATCGAGCGACCGGAATGCGGGGAACACCCGCGCCAGCCAGGCCGTGCCGTCGGCCCGCTCCACCCGGTGGACCCCGTGGTCGAGCTCCCGGGTGGCCGTCACCGGCACGCCGTAGAACTCCTCGAGATGCGCGCCCAGCCGTTCTCCGCCGGAGCGGTACAGCATATGCTCCCAGAACGTGCCGATCCGCCCGACGGTCGGGGGTGCGCCCACGCCGGGCGGCGCGAAGATCGGAGCGGCGACGACGAACCCCGCGGCGGTGGAACGCTCCGAGAGCTCAACCGGTCGCCAGCGACACTCGGCGAGGCGCTCGTCGGCGTCCTCGGTCGAGAGCGAACCGACGGCAGGCTCTCCGAAAGCGGTGACATCGGCCTCGAACCGGGCGCGCTCAGCCGAGTCGGCACCGCTGTGGCGAAGCGACAGGGCGAGGCGGGTACCAGGCGTTGCCAGCGACCGGAGATCGTCGAGGACGCGGCGCAGAGTTGCGGCGTCGATGTAGGGGACGACGCCCTCCGCCAGGTAGAGCGCCGGGGCGTCCGGCTCGAAACCACTGGTGGTGAGCGCACGGGCCAGACCCCCGTCGGTGAGGTCGAGGGCCACGTATGCCACGCCGTCTGCCGCGATGCCGAGCCGGGAAAGTCGAGCCTGCTTGTCCGTCTGGGTCGAGGGACGGTCGACCTCCCACCACCGCACCCCCGGCGTCCGGTAGCGGAGCGCGCGTGCGTCGTAGCCCGCGCCGAGCGAGACGATCTGGGGTACCTGACGGCCGAGGGCGTTGACGGTCACCCGGTCGATGAAGGCGGTGCGGGCACGCAGGTACCGGCCCATCGGGCTCGAGTGATCGACGGTGATGCCGGCCGCCACGTCGGCGGCGAGCCGTTCATCGGCGCCCGGATCTCCGGCATCCGTCGGTGGGGTCAGACGCTCGAAGGCGAGCCGGTAGGCGGCGACTCGCCGGGCAGTCAGCGAGGGGCCGGCCGCGTCAGACATCGTCCCCATCCATGGCCCCGAGGCAGCTGAGGGTGCGCCGAGTCGCCCGCAGGTCGGCAGTTCCGACGCTCGCGACCAGGCGAGACTCAAGGCGGTCGGCGGCGTGGCGGATGACCGAGGCAGCGGCCGTCCCGCGCTCCGTCGGAACCACGACGAGGCGCCGGCGGTCCGCGGGGTCGACGTGCCGATCCAGGTAGCCGCGAAGCACCAGCACGTCCACCAGATGGCCGGCTGCCTGCTTGGACAGGCCGAGACGATCGATGATCGCCGCCAGGGGGAGGCCCGCGACCGAGGTGGCGCTGATCACGAAAGGCCCGTTCGCCGGAAGATCGTCGTAGCCCGCCCCCTCGAGTGCCCGTCGGATGGCTCTTCCCATGGCCGTGCGCGCCATCCGCAGCACGGCGGCCAGCGGCAGCTCGGCTCGCTCCTCGTCGATCACGGTACCGGACTATAGCAGGACTGTCCCAATCTGGTACTATCTTGAAAGGAGCTCGCTCTTAGCTCCCCGGCACCATGCACGCTTCGTTGAAGCCCACCGATGAAGTCCGGCAGGATAGGAGACGGTCGACAATGTGCATCGCGGGCGATGCTCATCACCGAGACGTTCGACTACGATGGTGGCCGGGACGTGACGGCCTATGTCCCGTCAAAGCCACCCGAGGCGGTGACGTTCGCCGGGGATGGCCAGTTGATCTCGCAGTGGGCCGGTGCCCTTGAGGCGGCCGCCGCACCGCCCACGATGATCGTCGGTGCACATCGCCCCGCCGATGAGACGCTGCGCCTCGACGAGTGCTCACCAGGCTTCGACCCGGCACGCTTCGCCGCGCACGAGCGGTTCTTCGTCGAGGACGTACGCCGGTGGGTGAAGACACGTTTCGGAGTGGGGCTGGCCGCCGGTCGCGCTGCGGTGTTCGGTGTCTCGGCTGGTGGAGAGCTCGCGCTGGCTATTGGCCTCCGGCATCCGGATCTCTACGGTGCCATCTTCTGCGCCTCACCGGGGGGGTATCGACGGCCTGGCGTACTCCCGAGCTGGTTCCACGCACGTACCTCGTCGCCGGCACGCAAGAGCCATTCTTCCTCAAGAACGCGGTTAGGTGGGCTGACGCGCTGCGCGCCGCAGGTGCGAGCGTTGTTATGAAGGAGCGGACCCGGTCGGACTGGAAACGTTTCTTGACCCAGTGGCGTTCGCCAAGAAGGTTTAGCTGGCCCCATCGATAGGGCTGCTGCGGCCTTGCCATCCTCCCTCGTTCTCGATCGCGCCCCATGCTCGGTCGGCGCGTCAGCGGGGTGAGAACGGCGGCGTCCCGCCGACGCGCGACCGCATCCGCGCCGTCGACCGCGCTTCCATGCTCGGGGGCGACGGCTCTGTCTCACATGTGATACCATGGTCCCATGGCGAGCGTGAGCATCCGTGAACTGCGCAACCACGGAGGTGACGTGGTGGATCGGGTCGAACGGGGGGAGCAGGTGACCATCACCAGGGCCGGCAAGGCAGTTGCCGAACTACGCCCTGTGGCCCGGCCGCCCCAGGCGGCTGCCGCGCTTGTGGAGCGATGGAGCCGCCTGCCCTGGGTCGACCCAGGGGCTCTTCGGTCCGACATTGACCAAGTTCTCGACCCACGGCTGTGACGGAGGAGGTCC
>JAJZNI010000040.1 GCA_021847925.1 bacterium | reverse complement strand
CGGCGAGGTGGCCTACCTCCCCCGCGAGGAGGCGGCGGGCTCGCGCGCCCCCGCCTACGGGATCCGCTGGGGCACGTTCGAGGAGACGGTCGCGGCGCAGGGCGTGGTCAGCACGGCGGCGGAGCTCGGCATGTCGGCCCGGCTCTCCGCCCTTCAGGTCTTCGACGCCGCACGGCGGGGCGGCGTGGCCGCCCGGGCGGCGGTGGAGCGCGAGGCGGAACGGATTGCCCTGATCGTCGCCGCGGTGGCGGCGGTGCTGGATCCCGAGCTGGTCATCCTCGGCGGGGGGGTGGGCGGTGAGATCGACCTGCTCAGGGAGCCCCTGGAGCGGCGGCTGCACCAGCTGACACCCTTCCGGCCCGCGGTCGTCGGCAGCGAGCTGGACGGGGACGCCGTGCTCCTCGGCGCCGTGGCGCTGGCGGTCGAGATCGCCCAGGATCAGGTGTTCCAGCGCCGGCCGCCGTCGGCTCCCAGCGCGCCGTCGAGCCCGCGGGCGGGCGCGGGCAGCGCGCGCCAGGAGCGGATGACGTCACCCCGGTCCAGCCGCTCCAGGGCGGCGGCCGCCGCCCCGAGGACCCCCGCCGCGTTGCCCAGCGCCGCGGGGGCGAGCTCCGGGGGTGGGGCCAGGCTGATCCGCGCCACCAGCTCGGAGCGGAGCTGATCGAAGAGGGGGGGGCCGGCGGCGGCCATGCCACCGCCCACCACCACGAGGTCGCAGTCCACCACGGCCACCGCCGCGGCCAGGGCGGTGGCCAGAGCCGAGATCGCGTCCGACCACAGGGAGCGGGCGACGCGGTCGCCGCGTGCCGCCCGCTCCAGCACGGCCTCCGCGCGGAGCGCGTCGCCGGTCGCGGCCAGGTAGCGGCGCGCGAGGGCCGCGGCGGAGGCCACCGTCTCGACGCAGCCGCGCCCGCCACAGCCGCAGCGCAGCCCGTGAGGGTCCACCTGCAGGTGCCCGATCTCCCCCGCCAACCCATGCGCCCCCTGGATCGGACGGCCCGCGACCACGACGGCGCTCCCGACCCCCGTGCCGAGGATCAGCGACAGGAAGCTCCCGGCACCGCGCCCGGCGCCCAGGATGGCCTCCCCCCGGGCGGCCGCGCGGGCGTCCTGGAGCAGGGTCGCGGGGAGACCGAGGCCGGCCTCCAGGCGCCCGGCCAGGTCGGTGTCGCGCCAGCGCAGGTTGGCGCCCTGGCGGGCGATGCCGGCGCTCTCGTCGATGACCCCCGCGGCGGCGACGCCGATGGCGGCGGCGGGCGTCCCCTCGGCCGCGGCCCGCTCGGCGAGCGCCCGGGCCGCGGCCACCACCGCCTCGACCAGGGCCGGCTCGTCCGTGGCCGGCGTGGGGACGCGGCGCACCAGGGCGAGGCGCGCGGTCGCGGTGACCAGCGCGCCCTTGATCGAGCTGCCCCCCACGTCCAGCGCGATCACCGGGGGACCGGGGCGGGCGCCGTCGCGGGCGGCCTCGGGCGATCCCCCGCGCAGGATGGAGAGGGGCTCGCCCGCACCCCTCTCGCCGTCGTGCTCAGCCGCCAAGCCGCTCTCCGCCTGCCGGGTCGAAGAGGTGGGCCTCGGCGGCGCGCACCGCCAGCGGAACCGCGTCACCGGGCGTGGGGAGGCGGCGGCTGTCGGCACGGCAGACGACGCGAAGGGGGACCCGGGAGGGGATCTCGACGTGGACCCAGGCGTCGGACCCCGTGTCCTCGACCAGCTGGACCACGCCGCTCAGGTGCGGGGTCCCGTCGGCGCCCGCGTCGCCGGCGACCACCAGGGCATCCGGGCGCAGCCCCAGGACGACCTCGGTGAGCCCGGCCCGGCGTGCCGCCGCCGCCGCCTGGCCCGGCACGGGGACGCTCTGGTCGCCCACCCTCACCGCCGTGCCGTCGAAGGGTACGCGGTCGAGGTTCATGGCCGGCGAGCCGACGAACCCGGCGACGAAGACGTTGCAGGGATGCTCGTACAGCCGCCGCGGCGTGTCGCACTGCTGCAGCACCCCATCCCTGAGCACCGCGACCCGCTGCCCGAGGGTCATGGCCTCGACCTGGTCGTGGGTGACGTAGACGGTGGTCACCCCCAGGCGCCGCTGCAGCGCAGCGATCTCGGCACGGGTCTGGACCCGGAGCTTGGCGTCGAGGTTGGAGAGGGGCTCATCCATCAGGAACACCTGAGGCCGGCGCACGATCGCGCGTCCCATCGCCACCCGCTGGCGCTGGCCACCGGAGAGCTGGCGGGGCCGCCGGTCCAGCATCTCCTCGATCTCCAGCATGCGGGCCGCCTCCTCGACGAGCTGGTCGCGCTCCTGCCGGGGCACCCGCTTCTGCTTCAGCGGAAAGGCGAGGTTGTCGCGCACGGTGAGGTGCGGATAGAGCGCGTAGCTCTGGAACACCATGGCGATGTCGCGGGCCTTGGGAGGCGCGCCCGTGACCACCCGTCCTCCGATGAGGATCTCGCCGCTCGTCACCATCTCCAGGCCGGCCAGCATGCGCAGCGCGGTGGACTTGCCCGAGCCCGAGGGACCGACGAGGACCATGAGCTCGCCGTCGTCGACGGCCAGATCGAGGGAGGCGACCGCCGGGGAGCCCATCCCCGGGTAGGTGCAGGTCGCGTGGCGATACTCGACGGTTGCCATTCAGAGCTGTCTCCTGGCGGGACCCCGCCGCAGCGCCGTCACCCCTTCACGGCTCCGGCGGTCAGCCCGGCGGCGATCCGGCGCTGGAAGGTGAGGAAGAAGAGCATCACCGGCAGGGTGAAGATGAGCGAGGCGGCGAACAGCTCGCCCCAGGGGGTGACCCGGCTGGGGTTGATCAGCCCGACCAGCCACACGGTCGCCGTCTCGGCCTGGCCGCCGAAGATGCTTCCGGAGTTGCCGAGGATGATGTTGGCGAACGCGAAGTCGTTCCAGGCCAGGATGAAGGCGAAGATCGCGGTCGCCACCAGGCCCGGAGCGATGAGGGGGAAGATCACCTTGCGGAAGGCGCTGAGGCGTGAGCAGCCGTCGGTGAGGGCGGCCTCCTCGATGTCCACCGGGACCGAGGCGACGAAGCCGCGCAGGGTCCACACGGTGAAGGGAAGCACCGGCGCGACGTAGGCGATGATCAGTGCGGGGACCGTGCCGATCATGCCGAACTTGTTGAGCTCGATGAAGATGGGGATGAGCAGGGACGTGAACGGGACCATGTAGGCCACCAGCAGGGCGACCAGCATGACGCTCCGGCCCCGGAAGTTGAAGCGGGCGGTGGCCAGGGCTGCGAAGAGGGAGATGCCGACCGAGAAGACGACCACGATCAGGCTGACCATCACGCTGATGAACAGCGAGGAGAGGAAGCTCGGCTGGGGGACCGTCGGTCCCGCCCCGTTGACGGTGAACGCCTCCTGGAAGTTGGACAGCGTCCAGTGTGCCGGCCAGAGCTGGGGCGGGTAGGTGAGCAGGTCGTAGCCGGGCTTGAAGGCGTCGATCAGCATGTAGTAGATGGGGAAGAACCAGATCGCCGCAAGCACCACCAGCACCAGGGTCGCCGCCGCGCTGCCGTGGCGGCGGCGGCGCACGCGGGCGGCCGCCTCCGGGGTGGCGGCGACGGCCGGTCCGCCGGCGTCCGGCGTGACCCGGCCCGGCCCGGCCGCACCGCTCATGACGTGGCCCCTCGCACCATCATCCGAACCGCGGCGCCGGTCACCACGAGGAGGAGGGCGACGCCCAGCAGGGTGACGGCCCCTCCCACCCCGTAGCTGCCACCCACGAAGGCGACGTTGTACGCCCACACCCCGAAGGTGGTCGTCTCGGTGCTGATGCCTCCCACCTGCTGAAGCACATAGATCTGGTTGAAGGCGTTGAAGTCCCAGATCGTGGAGAGCACACCGAGGAGAAGCAGGATCGGCATGAGGAGGGGGAGGGTGATCGTGCGCAGCTGGGAGACGAAGCCGGCGCCGTCCACCCGGGCCGCCTCGTACAGGTCCTCGGGAATCTGGAGGAGGCCGGCGAAGAGGGTGATGGCGACGAACGGCACCGCGCCCCAGACGACGATCGTCCCGGCGAGCGCCAGCACGGAGACCGGGAAGTTGTACCACTGCTCGTGCGAGAGGCTGGCATAGCTGCCCAGATGGAGCGCGGACAGCACCCAGTTGGCGATGCCGTAGCTGGGATCGAAGATCCAGATGAAGACCTGGCTGGCCGTGATCTGCGGGACCGCCCACACGGCCACCAGCACCACGGTGAGGGTGACCCGCGCCCAGGTGTGTGCACGCCGCATCAGCAGGGCCATGCCGAGACCGATGATGAGGGTCATCCCCACGGTCCCCACCAGGAAGAGGAGCGTCCGCACCAGCACCGGCACGAACTGGCCGGTGAAGAGACTCTGGTAGTTGTGGAAGCCCACCCAGTGGGTGGGTCCGCCGGTGACCAGCTGGTACGGCCCGAACTCCTGGAAGGAGATGACCAGACAGAAGATCAGCGGGAAGCCGATCACCGCCGCCAGAACCAGCAGCGACGGGCTGGACAGGACGTACGGGACCCAGCGTCCCACCAGGCGGCGACGGGCCCGGGAGGTGGACGGTGCCACACCCCCGGGCCCCGCCGGTGCCGGGGGCTCACCCCCCGGCGCGGCGTTCCGGATACCGAGGCGGCGCCGGCGAGGCGTGGCTGGGATGTCCCCGACGGCGCTCATCTCGGTGGTCAGTCTATCGCGGGCCTATGACCCGTTCAGGGTGCTGTCGATGGTGCTGTCCGCCGCCGCCGCGGCGGCGCTGGCGCTCTGCTGGCCGGAGAAGATGGCACCGAGGAGGTTCTCGTAGACGTTGTTGTTCTCGAGGGTCGCCTCCTTGGGGGTGTTGGGCGTGAACCAGCTCGTCTTGGCCGCCTGGGCGGCGGTGTTGAGCGGCGGGTTCTGCGTCTGCAGGCCGAGCAGGGTGGTGCTGTTGGGGATCACGCCGCCGACCGTCGCCATCTCGGATTGGTACTGCGTGCCGGTGACGAGCTGGATGTAATCCTCGGCCAGCTGCTTGTTGGGACTCTTCTGCGCGACGCCGAGGTTGGAGCCGCCCAGGAAGGTTGGCATGGGGGCGGAGGCGGTGTAGCCGGGAAGTGCGAAGGAGCCCAGCTGGACGTTGTCAGGGTTGGACTTCGCGAGGTCGGAGACGATCGACGAGTAGTCCCATCCCGGCTCGACGATGATGGCGGCCTTGCCCTTCTCGAAGATGGCGTTGGTGGTGGTGGTGGTGTCGTTCTGGGTCGCCGGGGCCATGTCGTAGCCGGTCTTGAACAGGTTGTCGTTGATCCAGCTCAGGCCCTGCTGATCGGACGGCGAGGAGAACTGGGCGCTCCACTTGCCGCCGCTCTGGGTGGCGATGGCGCTGCTGGCGTTGCCGGGCTCACCGAAGAGGAACGAGAACATCGCGTACCAGTACTCGCCCGGGATGTAGATGCAGGACGTGCCGCTGGGCTCAGTGGCCTTGATCTTGGCGCAGTCGCCGAGCAGCTCGGTGGTCGTGGTCGGCACGGCGCTGATCCCCGCCTTCTGGAACATCGAGGTGTTGTAGATGGCGATCCGGTCCCCGGCGTAGTAGGGGACGCCATAGAGCTTGCTGTTGTAGGTGCCCGCCTCCGCCAGGCTCTGCAGCCAGGTGCTCTGGTTGGGCCAGCTCGCGCCGCTCAGGTCGGCCAGGCCGCCGGTGGCGGCGAAGCTCGCCACGTAGGTGTTGCCCATCTCGAGGACGTCGGGTGGCGAGCTGGTGGCGAGCTGGGTCTCGGTCTTGGTGACGATCCCGGTCCACTGCTGGAGGTCGACGTGAACGGTGACCCCCGGGTGCTCCTGCTCGAACTGCGTGTTCCAGCTGTCGACCAGGGAGGGTGGCGCGCTGCCCGACATCAGCCACACCTCGAGGGTGGTGTGCTTGGGAGCGCTGGTCGAGGACGGCGACGTCCCCGCCGTGCTCGAGCTCCCGCAGGCGGCCAACCCTGCGGTGATGACCGCCGCCGCAGCGACGGTGAGTTGACGGTGCTTCACCCTGCCTCCTCCATGTCCTGGGTGGGCTTGAATTCCTGGCCGCCCAGCCCCACTGCGGCTCCTGGTCTATACCAGTACGCGCAGATTGCCACACCCGGGGTGGGATGTCAATCACCCATCGGTACGAGGACTCCACCGGTTTTGCCTCTGGCACCGAAACTCACCTCGGCTCCACGGGAGCACGCCCGCAACCGGGCAGGGTTGCGCCGAGCTCCCGATCCGGTGCAGAATGGTATAGACCAGTATTCGAATCTCGATGGGAGGAGGACGTGCGCCTGGGAGTCGCCGCCGCCATGGTGGAGGGTTCGCTGCTCGCCGGTGACGTCGCCATCGAGGACGGGCACGTCCAGGCCGTCGGGCTGAGCCCCGCGGGCAGGTCGGGGCTCGCGGCCCCCGGGTTCGTCGACGTCCAGGTCAACGGCTTCGCCGGCGTCGACTTCCTGGTGGCCGACGCCGCCGGGTACGCCAGGGCGGCTGAGGCGCTGGCCCGGACGGGGGTCACCGCGTTCCAGCCGACGCTGATCAGCTCCCCCCCGGAGGTGTGCGCCGAAGCGCTCTCCACCCTCGCCGCGCTGGACGGGGGGGTGGACGGCGCCCAGGTGCTCCCCGCCCACCTGGAGGGCCCGTTCCTCTCGCCACTCCATCACGGGGCGCACAACCCCGCCAACCTGCGCCCGGCCGACCGGGAGCTGGCCGCACAGCTCTGCGCTGCCGGCCCCGTGGGGTACGTCACGGTCGCCCCGGAGATCGAGGGGGGACTGGCCCTCGTGGAGCACCTCGTGCAACGGGGCCTCATCGTCTCCCTCGGCCACAGCGACGCCCGGGGCGACGCTGCGATCGCGGCCTACAACCGCGGCGCGCGCGCCGTCACCCACATCTTCAACGCGATGCGGCGCTGGGCACCCCGGGACCCCGGGCTGCCGGGGGTGGCCCTCTCCCGCCCCGACGTCTTCGTGACGGCGATCGTGGACAACGTCCACCTCGCGGCGGAGACGGTTCGCCTGATCCTCGCCGGCACCCGGGGACGGCTGGTCCTCATCACCGACGCCATCGAGGCCGCCGGCCTGGGGGACGGCAGCTACCACCTCGGTGACCGGTCCGTCCAGGTCCACGGCCTCGAGGCCCGCCTCGCGGACGGCACCCTGGCCGGCAGCGTGCTCGCCATGGACCGGGCGGTGCGCAACCTGATGGGTCACGGGGCCAGCCTGGAGACCGCGCTGGACGCCGCGACCCGGACCCCGGCGCGGCTGCTGCGCCGGCCCGACCTCGGAGAGCTCCGGCCCGGCGCGCGAGCGGACGTGGTGGTGCTGGACGACGGCCTCGCCGTCCGGCGCACCCTCATCGCGGGCCGGGAGGTGCATGCGGGGCGGTGATGAGGCGCCGCGCGGCCGCGCTCCCGGCCGCCGTCACGATCCTCGCCGCCACGGGCGCTGTGGGCGCCTGCGGCGGCCCACCCGCGGTCCCGGAGGCACACTTCATGCCGATACCCATGTCCGACGTGATCCCGGCGCCGCTCGAGGCGCGGCCCGCCCCGGGCGCCGATTTTCACATCGAGCCCTCCACGGTGATCGCCGCCGCGAGGAGCGCGGAGGTGCGCCCCACCGCGGACTGGCTGGCCGCGCTGCTGCGCCGGGGCACGGGCTTCCCGCTCCCCGTCGTGGCGCCGGGGAGCCGCGGCAGCGGTGTGATCTCGCTGCAGCTGGGGGACGCCGGTGCGGCGCTGGGCGGCGAGGGGTACACCCTGAGCGTCAGTCCATCGGAGGTGCGGATCCGCGCCAACGCGGGAGCGGGCCTCTTCCACGGCGCGCAGACCCTGCGCCAGCTTCTGCCCGCGGCCATCGAGACCACCCATGCCGCGGGCCCCTGGGTGGTGGAGGGCGGCACCATCGTCGACCATCCGCGCTACCCGTGGCGGGCGGCCATGCTCGACGTCGCCCGCCACTTCTTCAGCGTGGCCGACGTGGAGCGCTACGTCGACGAGCTCGCCCTCTACAAGGTCAACGTCCTGGAGCTGCACCTCTCCGACGACCAGGGCTGGCGGATCGCCATCACCTCCTGGCCGCGGCTCACCACCGTGGGGGGCAGCACCGCGGTCGGCGGCGGCCCCGGCGGCTACTTCACCCAGGCGCAGTACCGGGAGATCGTCGCGTATGCCGCGAGCCGCTACATCACGATCGTGCCCGAGATCGACATGCCGGGCCACGTCAACGCCGCGCTCGCCTCGTACGGTGAGCTGAGCTGTGACGGGGTCGCCCCCCCCCTGTACACGGGGATCGACGTGGGCTTCAGCTCGCTGTGCGTGGGCAGGCCGATCACCATGCGGTTCGTGGACGCCGTGATCGCAGAGCTCGCCGCGCTGACCCCGGGTCCGTACCTCAGCATCGGCGGCGACGAGGCCCAGAGCACGCCCCCCTCCGAGTACGCGAGCTTCATCGCGGAGGCGGCGAGGGCCGTCTCCTCCCATGGGAAGGTCCCGGTGGGATGGGCGGAGATCGCCGCGGCCAGGCTGCCGCCCGACGCCGTCGCCGTCTACTGGAACATCGACGACGCGGGAAGCAGCGCCCGCCAGGCGGCGGAGCGGGGTCTCCGGGTGGTGCTGGCGCCGGCCAACCACTGCTACCTCGACCAGAAGTACGACCCGAGCACCGTCCTGGGGCTGACCTGGGCCGGCCCCATCAGCGTCGAGCAGTCCTACGACTGGGAGCCCACCGACTACGCCATCCCGGCGGGCCGGATCGAGGGCGTCGAGGCGCCGCTCTGGAGCGAGACCCTCACCACCATGTCCGACATCGAGCAGATGGCCTTCCCCCGGCTCCCCGGGATCGCGGAGATCGGCTGGTCCCCCCCCTCGACCCACGACTGGGCGCGCTACCGGGTGCGGCTCGCCGCCCAGGCTCCCCGCTGGGAGGCGATGGGCATCGACTTCGACCGCGCATCCGGTGTGCCCTGGCCGCAGACCTGAGGGCGGTCGGCGCGGGTGCCGGTCGGGGGCGCTCCCGCGGGCGAGCCGGGGCGCAGGCGAGATCGCCCGGCGCATCCGATCGGTGAGCGGGCCGCCTCCCGAGCGCGGCGGCGGCCGCCGCGCCCGGGGAGGACACGGCCCCGTCGGTCTCGGGCCTCACCGCGTGAGGGTCACCTTGCTGAGACCGGCCGGGTGGTCGGGATCGAGGCTGCGCCGGCGCGCCACGGCGGCGGCGAGCTGCTGCCCCCGCACCACCGCCAGGATGGGCAGGAGGGCGGGCGCGAGGTCGGGGGGGAGCGGGCAGGCCGCATCGGGCGTGGGGCCCACGGTGCGGACGCGCGCCCCGCGGCGGCGCAGCATCTCGACGAGGCCGGCGGCACCCGGATCGCCGGCCTCGACGGCGGTGAACGCGATCACGGGGAATCCCTCTCCGACGGCGGCGATGGGGCCGTGGCGAAGGTCGGCGGGTGATATTCCCTCCGCCAGGATCCCCGACGTCTCGCGAAGCTTCAGCGCGGTCTCCAGCGCGGCGGCCAGCATCAGGCCACGCCCGGTGGCGATGAGCCGGTCGGCCCCGTCCAGGTCCTCGGCGATGCGCGCGGGGGGAGCGGGATCGTCCAGGAGCTGCGCCACGCGATCGGGCACCGTGGCCGGCTCCGCGCCTCCCCACGGGACCTCGCCCAGCCCCTCGGCGACGATCGCGAGGGCCAGCAGGGTGGCGGTGACGGTCTTGGTGGCGGGCACCGCCCGCTCCTCGCCGCCCGCGAGCTCGATGGCCAGGTCGGCGGCGCCGGCCAGCGGGGAGCCGGGCATGTTGACGAGGGCGACGGTCCGCGCCCCCTGCTCGCCGAGGCGGCGCAGCGCGGTGACGATCTCCGGGGTCCGCCCCGACTGGCTGATGCCGACGGCAAGATACCCGCGGAGGTCGACCGGGGCCCGGTACAGGGTGTGGATGCTCGGGGCGGTGAGTCCGGCGGGACGCCGCGCCGCCATCTCCAGGATGTAGCGACCATAGAGGGCCGCGTTGTCCGATGAGCCCCGGGCCAGCAGGGTGATCCCCGCGAGCCGGCCCCGGACCAGGCGGCGCACGGCGGCGGCCACCTCGCCCCGCCGCTCCACCAGCCGGCGCAGGACGTCCGGCTGCTCGGCCATCTCCGCGGCCATCACGGTGCCGCTCACGCGGGGTCCCGCCCTCTCACGGGTGATGGAGGTGGGGGTAGCGCCGCAGCAGCGAGCGGTTCCTGGCCACACCACCCTCCAGGTTCACCGATACCAGCACCGCACGCTCGGGTCGGCGGGCCTCCGTCTCGGCGAGCAGGGCGTGGAGGAGAACGGCTCCGGCGACGGTGCTCTGCGGCGCCATCAGGGTTCCGTCGACGTCGACGGCGGCGTCGGTGCTGGCCACGCCCGAGCAGAGCACGTGGTCGCAGACCGCGACCAGGGGATTCCCCTCCTGGCGCGCGGTGAGGGCGATCGTGAGCAGGCCCGCGGCGCGGGCGAGGCGCGCCGCCTCGGCCACCGCGGCGGTGTGGCCCGAGGTGGACACGACCAGCAGCGCTCGCGCCCGCGACCCCGGCGCCAGGACCCGGGCGGCGAGCTGCGCCCCCAGGGCCGGCCGGCGCTCGGCCGCCGTGCCGCCGGTGCCGCGGGCGGGGCTCAGCCTGCGGTCGATCAGCGGAGCCACCCAGGCCGGCGCGCCGGCGCGGTGGTAGGCCTCGAGGGCGAGCAGCTGCGAGTGGCCGGACCCCAGCACGTGCAGCAGCCCGTCCACGCCGAGCCGGAGCGCCAGCGCGGCGGCGACCGGCACCACCTGCTCGGTCTCCAGGGCCGCGACGCTCGCCGCGAAGGCGGCCCGGACGGCCGATCGAGGAGGGCACGCCGCCTCGGCCGGTTCGGCGGGGGCGGTGAGGAGGGCTGACACAGAAGACTTTTTTACAAAAGGCCGGGCCAGGGATCCGTGATGTGGCATCATGATCATACGCGGAGAATCGTCCGGGCGCCAGCCAAGGAACGCTGGTCCATACCAGTACTGTGCCGGCGGAAGGGCACCTCCCGCGAGCCCTCAGAGCGCCCCCCCGTCGACGGCCAGCACGCTGCCGGTCACGAAGCTGGAGGCGTCCGAGGCGAGGAACACCGCGGCTCCGGCCACCTCCTCGGGTTCGGCCACCCGCCCCAGCGCGCTGGCCGCGGTGAAACGCCGGCGGAGCTCCGGATCCTCCACGAGCACGCGCGAGAAGTCGGTGCGGACCAGCCCGGGGGCGATGGCGTTGACGCGGATCCCGAGGGGTCCGAGCTCGCGCGCGAGGACCCGGGTCATGGCGATGAGGGCGGCCTTGCTCGCGCTGTAGGCACCGAGCAGAGCGTCTCCCCGGACACCGCTGATGGATGCCACGTTGACGATGGAGCCGCCGTGCGCCCCCATCCAGGCGGAGACGGCGAGCCGGGACATCCGCCACGCGCCCTTGAGGTTGACCTCCCAGACCCTGTCGAGGGCCGGCTCGTCCGCCTCCAGGAGGGGGCCGAACTGGGGGTTGGTGGCGGCGTCGTTGACGAGCACGTCGAGGCGGCCGAATCCCGTCATCACGGCGTCCACGACGGCCTGGCAGTCCGCGGCGCGGCCGACGTGGCCGGGGGCTGGAAGCGCCCGTCCCCCCGCGGCCTCGATCTCGCCGGCGACACGCTGGCAGGCCTCGGCCGTGCGGGCGCAGATCGCGACCGCGGCTCCCTGCGCCGACAGGGCGTGGGCGATGGCGCGCCCGATCCCCCGGCTGCCCCCGGTCACGAGGGCGACCCTCCCGTCGAGGCTCCAGCTCGGGGTCCTCACGCCGTGGAGTGTGAGGGGTCGGCAGCCGGGCGACCACCGTCGGGCGGGTGGCACGGTCGATCGGTCCGGCCGCGGCCGGGGGAGCGCTGCTCCTACTGGGCGCTCGACGGCGCCCAGATGTTGACCCCGCTCTCGGTCGCCAGGCGGTCGATCTCGGCGAGCTCGCCGGGCGCGAACTCGAGGCGGCGCAGCGCGCCGAGATCCTCCTCCAGCTGCTCCACGCTGCTCACCCCGATCAGCGCCGACGTCACGCGCGGGTCGCGGAGCACCCAGGCGATGGCCATCTGGGAGAGGGACTGGCCGCGGCGGGCGGCGATCTCGTGGAGCCCGCGGATCTTGGCCAGGGTGTCCTGGGAGAGCATGTCGCTCGTGAGGGAGCCGCCGCGGGCCGCCCGGGAGCCCTCGGGCACCCCCTCCAGGTAGCGCTGGCTCAGCATCCCCTGGGCCAGCGGCGAGAACACGATGCAACCGATGCCCTCCGCGCCGAGGACGTCGAGCAGCCCCCCCTCGATCCAGCGATTGAGCATCGAGTACGAGGGCTGGTGGATGAGCAGGGGCGTCCCCAGGTCCCCCATGATCTCCGCCGCCTCCTGCGTCCTGGCGGCCGAGTAGGAGGAGATGCCCGCGTAGAGCGCCCTGCCGCTGCGCACCGCGGTGTCCAGGGCACCCATGGTCTCCTCGAGGGGGGTCTCCGGGTCGAAGCGGTGCGAGTAGAAGATGTCCACGTGGTCCAGCCCCATGCGCCGGAGGCTCTGGTCGAGGCTGGAGAGAAGGTGCTTGCGAGAGCCCCACTCGCCGTAGGGGCCGGCCCACATGTCGTAGCCGGCCTTGGTGCTGATGACCAGCTCGTCCCGGTGGGGGCGGAGGTCGGTGGCCAGGACACGGCCCAGCGTCTCCTCGGCGGAGCCGTAGGGCGGGCCGTAGTTGTTGGCCAGGTCCAGGTGGGTGATCCCCAGATCGAAGGCCCGGAGCAGGATCCGCCGGCTCTCCGCCAGGGGCCGCTCGGCCCCGAAGTTCTGCCACAGGCCGAGGGAGACCGGGGGCAGCTTGAGGCCGCTCCTGCCGCAGCGCCGGTACGGCATCGCGGCGTAGCGGTCGTGAGCGGGAACGTACGCCATCTCCAACCTCCGCACGCATCCGCGCCCCGGGCCGGATGCGGCACCGGGACTTTCGCCACCGCGGATTATCATAGGTCCGCATATACGTTCGCACGGGAGCGCCACGAGCCCATGGCCGACGGGAACGTCAACGACCTCTGCATCCAGGCAGCCACGGTCAATGGCTCGGGGTCCCAGTCCTCGAACCTCGTGATCACCAAGGCCCTCTTCCACATGGGCATCCCGGTGGCGGCCAAGAACGTGTTCCCCTCCAACATCGAGGGGCTGCCAACCTGGTACGACATCCGGATCACCCCCCGGGGCTACCAGTGCCGCAAGCGCAGCGTGGACATCCTCATCGGCATGAACCCGGCGACCTTCGCGGACGACGCGGGCAACGTGCGCCCCGGGGGGGCGGTGATCCACGAGGCCGCGCTCCCGCGGGTGGGGGCGGCGGGGCGCGAGGACGTCGCCTGGTACCCGGTTCCCTTCGCCCGGCTGGCGCGGGAGCGCATCGACGCCAAGCCGGACCTGCGCAAGTACCTGCAGAACATGATCTACGTGGGCGTCCTCGCCGAGCTGATCGGTCTCGATCCCGCCGCCGTCGAGCGGGGCGTCCACGATCAGTTCCGCACCAAGCCGGCCGCAGCCGAGCTCAACCTGGAGGCGATCCGGCTGGGCGTCGAGTACGCCCGCGAGCACCTGGTCAAGACCGACCCCTTCCGGGTGGAGGCGATGGACGGCACCGCGGGCAGGATCCTGCTGGACGGCAACCGCGCCGCCGCCCTCGGTGCCCTCATGGCCGGCTGCACGGTGCTCGCCTGGTACCCGATCACCCCCTCGTCCTCGCTGTGCGAGGCGCTCATCGAGCACGCCCAGCGTTTCCGGGTCGATCCCGAGACGGGGGAGCGCCGCTTCGCCGCCGTGCAGGCCGAGGACGAGCTGGCGGCCATCGGCATGGTGCTGGGGGCCACCTGGGCGGGGGCCCGGGCCATGACCGCCACGTCGGGCCCGGGGATCTCGCTCATGGCCGAGCTCACGGGTCTGGGCTACTACGCGGAGCTCCCCGCGGTCGTCGTGGACGTCCAGCGGGCCGGCCCCTCCACCGGGCTTCCCACGCGCACCATGCAGGGGGACGTGGCGTTCGTGCATGCGCTCTCCCACGGCGACACCCGGCACCCGGTGCTGCTCCCGGGGACGGTCACCGAGGTCTACGAGGACACCCGGCGGGCGTTCGACCTGGCCGATCGCCTGCAGACGCCGGTGTTCGTCCTGAGCGACCTCGACCTCGGGATGAACCTGTGGATGACCCCTCCGCTCCCGTACGCGGACGAGGGGATCGACCGCGGCAAGGTGCTCGACGCCGAGGCGCTGGAGAGGACCCGGGACTGGGGCCGCTACCGGGATGTGGACGGGGACGGCATCCCCTACCGCACCCTCCCCGGCACCCCCCATCCCCGGGCCGGCTTCCTCACCCGGGGCTCGGGGCACGATGAGAACGCGTTCTACAGCGAGAGCCCGCGCGCCTACCGCGACACGATGGAGCGGCTGCGTCGCAAGATCGACGGCGCTCGCATGCTGCTCCCCGCCCCGCAGGTCGAGGAGGCCGGCCGCCCCGGGCTGGTGGTCGCCTACGGGACCACCCACCACGCGGTGATCGAGGCGCGCGACCGCCTCGGCGAGGCCGGGGCGGCCGTCGACTACATGCGGGTGCGCGGCCTCCCCCTCCACCCCCTGGTCGCGGAGGTGATCGAGCGCCACGAGCGCGTCTACGTCGTGGAGCAGAACCGCGACGGGCAGATGGAGGCGATCCTGCGCCAGGAGCTGCCCGGGACGCTCTGCGACCGGCTTCGCGGCGTACGCCACTTCAACGGGGTGCCCATCGACGCCGAGGCGATCATCGAGCCCGTGCTCGCCGGCGAGGCGGCGGCGCGGCGGCCGCCCGCCCGGTCGGCGGTGGCGTGAGAGGAGGTCTGTCGGATGACGATCGCGGCGGACAAGACCAACCGGATCGGGCTGACGCGGGACGACTACAGGGGGGCCCACACCACCCTCTGCGCCGGGTGCGGCCACAACTCGATCACCAACCACATCGTGAAAGCTCTCCACGACAGCGCGGTCGAGCCGCACCTGCTCGCCAAGATGAGCGGGATCGGCTGCTCCTCCAAGGCCACCGCGTACTTCGTGGACCGCGCGCACGGCTTCAACGGGGCCCACGGGAGGATGCCCTCGCTGGCGACCGGGGCCAAGCTGGCCAACCGCGAGCTGGTGGTGGTGGGGGTGAGCGGGGACGGTGACACCGCCTCGATCGGCCTCGGCCAGTACTGTCACATGATCCGCCGCAACCTCGACATCACCTACGTGGTCGAGGACAACGGCGTCTACGGGCTGACCAAGGGCCAGCTCTCCGCCACCGCCGACCTGGGCTCCACCCTGCGCAAGGGGAGGGCCAACGACTACCCGCAGATCGACATCTGCGCTGTGGCCATCGACCTGGGAGCGAGCTTCGTGGCGCGCAGCTTCAGCGGTGACGGCAAGCAGCTGGTCCCGCTGCTGCGGGCGGCGCTGGCTCACCGGGGCACCGCGCTTCTCGATGTGGTCAGCCCCTGCGTCACCTTCAACGACCACGCGGGAAGCACCAAGAGCTACGCGTACGTCAAGGACCACGACGCCCCCGTGAACACCCCCGACTTCATCGCGTTCCAGCCGGAGATCACGGTGGACTACGATCCGGGCACGGTGCAGGATGTCGCGCTGCACGACGGATCCCACATCCTCCTGCGCAAGCTCGATGGCGACCACGACGTGCGTGACCCGGTGGCGGCGCTGCGGGCGCTCCATGAGGCGCGCCGCAGCGGGGAGATCCTCACCGGCCTGCTCTACGCCGACCCCGAGATCGACGACCTCTGCACGCGGGAACGGCTCCCGGATCGCCCGCTCGCGCACCTCGGGATCGACGCGCTGCGCCCCTCGCGTGAGCAGTGGGCGGCGCTCATGGCCGCCCTGGTCTGACGAGAGGGTCCACCGAGCGAATCGATCGGGTCGTCGGGACCGCGGACGGCGGGTCTCGCCGGTGCTCGCCGCGTAACCTCGGCGCGCCTTCGCGCGTACTCCCCATGAAGATGAGAGGCGAAGGCAGAGGAGGCACCGCGCCGGCACTCGGCAGCGCCGGCCCCTCCGCCGCGCGGCGGGGGCCGCGGCGGCGGCGGCGCAGCCCGCCCATGACGCCCCCCCAGGCGCGCGACTGGGCGCCCCCACTGCGGCACGCGCCGGATGCCGGCGTCCTCACCGAGCCGGCGTCCTCCGCGGCGGACGGCTCCGCGCGGCGCTCCCCCTACGTCGTCGCCGCGGCCTGGGGCACCCTCTGGCGGTACGCCGTGCTGGGCTCCGTCCTCCTCGCCGTGGTCGGCGGGCTGGGGCCGCCCGTGGTCGCCGGAGCGGTGGTCGGCGGCTCCGGCGCGCTCCTCGGCCTCTGGTTTCGCCGGGGATGGGTCGCGTGCCTGTGGCGCGCGGCGATGCTCGGCTGGCTGACCGGCCTGTCCTCCTTCACGCTGCTCTTCCCGGGCGTCGTGATCGTGGCCCTGGCCGTGATCACCATCGAACCCTGGGTGGTCGCTCGCGAGCGCCCCAGTCCGG
>JAJZNI010000084.1 GCA_021847925.1 bacterium | reverse complement strand
ACCCGAAGGGGCACGCCACAGCGACCGTCACTCCCAGATGGCACGCTCCGTGTCCGGGTCGAAGAAGTGCAGCGAGCCGGTGTCCACCCTCAGGCTGACCGGTGACCCGGCCCGCACGCCTGCCCGCGGTGGTATGCGCGCGACCCCCGGGGCGCGGACGGCGCCGGTCCCACCGGCCAGGGGGGAGATCTCGTCCTCGACCTGCATGGCCAGGGCTGCGTCCTTCGAGTGCGGCCGCTGTGCCTCGATGGTGAAGTGGAGGAGGATCTCGTTGCCCAGCGCCTCCACCAGATCGGCGTCGGCGTTGAGCACGCTCCGATCTCCCGGCGTGCCTCCCGGGGCTTCGGCCAGGCTCTCGGGCCGGATGCCGAGGATGACCTTCCTGTCGCGGAAGGCCTGGAGGCCCGGCCGCGCAGCCAGCACCGAGTCCGGCAGGGCGAGCACCTGCGGCCCCAGCCGGACCTCGCGGCCACCGGCGAGCAGGACCGCCTCGTACAGGTTCATGGCCGGCGAGCCGATGAAAGCCGCGACGAAGAGGTTGTCGGGATGCTCGTAGAGAGCCTGCGGGGGGCCGCATTGCTGCAGCCTGCCCATGTGGAGCACGGCCACCCGGTCACCGAGGGTCATGGCCTCGGTCTGGTCGTGCGTGACGTACAGCGTCGCCACGCCCACCCGCCGCTGGATGCGCGCGATCTCGGCGCGCATCTGCACCCGCAGCTTGGCGTCCAGGTTGGAGAGCGGCTCGTCCATCAGGAAGACCGCCGGCTCGCGCACGATGGCCCGCCCCATGGCGACCCTCTGGCGCTGCCCTCCGGAGAGCTGGCCGGGCCGCCTGTCGAGGTACTCGGAGAGCCCCAGGATCTGGGCCGCCTGGGCCACCTTGGCGCGGATCTCGGGCTTCCCCACCTTGCGCAGCCGGAGCGACAGACCGATGTTCTCGGCCACCGTCATGTGCGGATAGAGGGCGTAGTTCTGGAAGACCATGGCCACGTTGCGCGCCCGGGGGGTGAGCTCGTTCACCACCTCCCCGTTCAGGCGCAGGGTGCCCGAGGAGATCTCCTCCAGCCCGGCCACCATGCGGAGCGCGGTGGTCTTGCCCGAGCCGGACGGTCCCACCAGGACCATCAGCTCGCCCTCGGCGACCTCCAGATCCAGCTCCGCCACGGCGGAGTTGCCGTTCGGATAGACCTTGGTGACCTTCTCCAGGGTGACGGTTGCCATGGTGCCGATTCTTCCATATCAGCGCTGACCGTAAGATTTCCTGATCATAGCGAAAGTTTCTCGAAAGCGCTCGGGTGGCGCTCGCACCCCGCGCCGGCGCGGTGGCGCGCTGAGCCGCGGACGGCCGGCGGGGCAGGTCGTCTCCGAGCTTCTTTGACGCGCGCGTCTCGGAGTCGTCGCGACCCGGGCTGGCGACGTCGGCGAGGACCTAGGCTGGTGGGCATACGGGGCACCCGCCGCGTCGGCGCGAGGCCGAGACGGCGAACCCCGGGAGGATTCCACCATGCCAGGCAGCAGTGACGTCCGGGTCATAGGCATCGACATCTCGGGGGACTTCGGCAGCGGGATTCGCGGCGGCCTCGTGGACGGCACCGGCGCCATCGTGGCTCGCAAGGAGGCGCTGACACCGCTCACCGGTGAGGCCGATCTGGTCGAGGCGATCTCCACCATGGGGGGCCGCCTTGCCGAGGGGGCCCGGCGCGACGGCAACCCGCCCACCGCTCTCGGGGTCGCCGTCCCCGGCCTCATCGACGAGGCGTCCGGCGTGGTCAAGCGGAGCCCCAACCTGCCGCTGCAGGGGTCCGCGCTGGCCTCCGCCCTGAGCGCACGCCTGGGACTTCCGGTGTTCCTCGTCCACGACACCGGCGCGGGAGCCCTGGCCGAGAGCATCCTCGGTGCTGGGCGGGGCGTGGCGGACATGCTGCTCGTGGGGCTGGGCGCCGGCGTCGGCGGCGCCGTGATCAGCGGTGGGCGGCTCCTCGTGGGCGCGACGGCCAGCGCCGGCGAGATCGGGCACATCTCGGCCGACCCGGCCGGCCTGACCTGCGGCTGCGGCGGCCGGGGGTGCCTGGAGACGCTCGCCTCGGAGCGCGCTCTGGCACTGCGCTACACCATGGCCTCCAAGGTGGCCGTCCTGCCTGAGGAGGTGCTCAGCCGCGCCGCCCAGGGGGACGCCCTGGCCCGGCGCGTCTGGAACGAGGCCATGGTGGCGCTGGCCACGGTCGTCTCCACGGCGGCCATCCTCATCGACTGCGCGATGGTGGTCCTCGCCGGGCCCACGGCGCTGCCCGGGGCGAGCGTCGGCCCCCTGCGCACGCTGCTCCCGCAGCGGATGAACCTGGTCCGCCCCCCGCGCGTCGAGCTGAGCAGCCTGGGGCCCACGGCCGGCGTGCTGGGCGCCGCGGTTGCCGCCCTGGAGCGCTCGGGCATGGGCGAGGTCACCCGCGCCTGGAGGGAGGCGGCCCCGCCGCCCGTCAGCGCGTAGCCCCTCCCCCGCGCCCCGGGGATGCCGAGGTCGGGCCCACCTCGCCCGACCCGTCCGGGACAGGGCGCGCGCCCTGCGTCAGCGCGCCCGCCGCAGGCTCGACACATCCACGCCCCAGGAGGCCTGGAAGGCCTGGCCCGGCTCCAGCGTCACCACGTCCTCGCCACTGCGAAAGGCGTTGGGGGGAGCCGTCATCGGTTCCACGGCCAGGGCGCGGCGCCGCTCCCCGGCAGGGAGGGTGTCCCCGCTGTAGATCTGCAGCCAGCCATGGGCGCCGTCGCACCAGAGGACGAGGCGGCGCCCGTCCGGCGACTCCATGCGGACGCGGGCGAGGCCGTCCGGGTCGCGGGCCAGATCGGTGAAGGACGTGTCGAGACGCGCGTCTCCGATCGGGCGCGCCTCTCGGAAGTCGAGCCGCGTCCCCGCCACGGGCATGCGTCCGTCCGGCAGACCCCGGTGGCCGGCGCGCAGCGCCGTGGCGGCGGGGATCTGGAGGCGGCAGGCGTCGATGGTCGGTGTCCCCACCCGCAGGTAGGGGTGGGCACCCGCCGCGAAGGGTGCCGGGGCCGCCCCCACGTTGAGGGCGGTGAGGCTGACCCGGAGCCCCGGCTCCTCCAGCGCGTAGACGGCGGTGAGCTCCAGGCAGTGGGGGTAGCCCGGCTGGGCCAGGAGGCGATGGCGCATCTCCACGCGTCCCGGTGAGGCCAGCTCTCCCTCCCAGGCCGCCCAGCGCGTGAGCCCGTGGATGGAGTTGCCCGCCTCCGGCTCGTTGAGGGGAAGCTGGTGCTGCGTGCCGCCGAACGGGTACCTGCCGTCACCGATGCGGTTGGGCCAGGGCAGGAGGAGCTGGCCGCGACAGCCCGGGCACATCTCGTTCTCGGCGAACCCGTCGACAACGTGACGACCACCCAGGCGATAGCTGCGCAGCGTGGCCCCGACCTCGGTGACCACCGCCTCCTGGTCGCCGAGGCGCAGACGGTGCTGGCGCCCGCTGGGGGCGACGCTCACCGGGGGAGCCGCGGCGCCGGCCCCGGCGGGGGGGCCTCGCGGCACGGGGCGGTGGTCTGGCGCAGGACCAGTGTGGTGGCGAGCTCGATGCTCCGCGCCTCGGGGCGCTCACCGGGATCACCGTCGAGAAGGAGGCGGACCGCCGTGCTCGCCATCTCGGCGAGCGGCTGGCGGACCGTGGTCAGCGGCGGCGAGGTCCACTCGTCGAGCGGCAGGTCGTCGAACCCGACGAGGCTCAGGTCGTCGGGCACGCGCACGCCCCGGACGCGCGCCGCCTCCAGGGCCCCCATGGCCTGGAGGTCGCTGCCCGCGAAGATGGCGGTGGGCGGCAGCGGCAGGGAGAGCATCTCCATGGTGGCGCGGAAGCCGCCGTCGACCCGGAAGTTGCTCCACTGCATGAGCTCGGGCACGAGCGGCAGCCCCGCCGCCTCCATCGCCGAACGGTACCCGTCCATCCGCGCCCGGCTGCAGAGCAGGTCGGGACGGCCCGAGATGACCCCGATCCGCCGGTGGCCGAGCTCGATCAGGTGCCGGGTGGCGGCCAGCCCCCCGGCCCAGTTGGTGGCGCCGACGGTCGTGACGCTGGGGTCCTGCTCACCGCGAGGGTCGACCACCACGAAGGGCAGCCGCCGCGACCAGAGCTCGGACTTCTCCTGGTCGCTGAGGCGCGAGAGGAGCAGGATGACCCCCCGGGTGCCCCGCGAGCAGATCTGGTCCAGCCAGCTGCGCCCGCCCGAGCCGTCGGCCAGGGAGCTGAGCGCGATGGTCAGGCCGGCCGCGGCGGCGGCGCTCACGGCGCCCTTCACGATCTCCATCGCCCAGGCGCTGTCCAGCTCGGCGAAGACCAGGTCGATCACCGGCGGCGTGGCCTCGCGCGAGGAGGCGCGGCGCTGGTAGCGGCGCTCGACGAGGAGCGCCTGGACGCGCTCGCGGGTGGCCTCCGAGACCTCGGCGCTGCCGTTCAGCACCTTGGACACGGTCGCCGCGGAGACGCCCGCAGCGGTGGCGATCTGGGCGATCGTCACCCGGACGGAGGGCTCTCCCCTCCGGCTCCGATCAGCTCGGGGGGTGCGGCGGAGGGACATGGTCTCCATACCCCACCAGCCTACCATCGCCTCGGTGTTTCTCGAAACTTTTAGCAGATCTGCCATCCCGCCGGGCCCCAGATATCACCCGGCGGGGGGATTGACGAGCGCGCCGATGCGGCTCAGGATAGCGGCGCTCGAGTGAACCATTCCGATGGGCAGCGAAAGTTTCGTTCAAGGGACAGGAGGCAGGGCTGGTATGAACAGATCTGCTCGCACGGGGCATGCGGGTCGCCGCCGGAGGTGGTCTCTGCTCATGGGGGCTGCGGCGGTGGCGCTGGTGGCGGCGGCCTGCGGCTCCTCGGTGGCGCCGGCGAGCCCGCGGTCATCGTCGTCGTCCGGCGCCGCACCGACCGCCAGCATCACCGTCTGGTGGGTGACCAACGGTACCAACGTGAACGACATGTGGGACTCGATCGCCAAGACGTTCGACGCGCAGCACCCCGGCGACAATGTCACCATCGACATCCAGCCGTCGAGCAACTCCTACAAGCAGAAGTTGCTGACCGCGCTCGCCGGCTCCACACCGCCGGCCCTCTTCTTCACCTGGGGGGGCGGCCCGATGCAGCAGTACATCGCGGCCAACTCCATCCAGCCCATGGGTGACCCCGGCCAGAGCAACGCCGGGAACCCCTCCTGGAAGTCGGACTTCCTCGCCTCCAGCCTGCAGCCCGTGACCTTCCACGGCAAGATCTACGGGATGCCCATCCTGGGCACGCAGCCGGTCTTCTTCTTCTACAACAAGAAGGTGCTCTCGGACGCCGGGCTCAGCTTCCCGACCACCTTCTCCGCCCTCCTCAACGACTGCAGCACCTTCAACGCCAAGGGCATCACCCCGATCGCGCTCGGCAACGCCGACCAGTGGGAGGGGCTGATGTACCTCGAGTACCTCGCCGACCGCATCGGCGGTCCGCAGGCCTTCGACAACATCCAGAACAACCAAGCCAACGCCTGGTCGCAGCCGGCGATCCAGCAGGCCCTCACCGACATCCAGACCCTGGCCAGGGACAAGTGCTTCAACAGCGGGTACGACTCGGTCACCTACACCAACGGGTCCACCGACGCGATGGTGTACGGCGGCAAGGCCGCGATGCAGCTGATGGGCGACTGGGACCTGGGTGGGATCCAGTCCGATGACCCGGCCATCATCAACAGCAGCGGCATCGGGATCGGCAAGTTCCCGACGGTGACGGGTGGAACGGGGAACCCCGCCGACCTGGTCGGCAACACCACCAGCTACACGGGATTGGCAGCCCACATCAGCAAGGCCCAGACCTACGTGGCAGAGCAGTTCATGCAGTACTTCTACACGGACGCGTACGCCACCGCGGAGATCGCCAACGGCCAGGTCCCGGTGATCTCAGGGACCTCCAGCTACCTGGGCTCCTCCAGCCTCGCCTCGTACCTGGAGCCCATCTACCAGGACGTGGCCAACGCACCCTCGTTCCAGTACTCCTGGGACCAGGCGCTCGGGCCGACCAAGGCGACGCCCATGCTCAGCAACCTGGCCAACGTCTTCGAGCTGACGGAGACTCCGCAGCAGATGGCCGCGGCGATGAACCCGTACCAGACCAGCAGCTGACACCCGACCTCCGCCGGCTGTCCGAGGCCGCCCCCTGGCGGCTTCGGGTGGCCGGCGGCTCCGCGAGCGGGGGCCAGGCCCCCCCGCCCGCGGCCCAATCCCCCCAGGCAACGAACCGAACCCACCACGGGAATCCACCACGAGGCACCCATGAGCGTAGGCAGCGCCGCCGTCCGTCCGGGCTCCCCGCCCGCGGTCGGCGCCAGGATGCGCTCCGGCGGGGCGCAGCGCCTGGCCGCCGACATCCTCGGCCTCTCGCCCGCGCTGCTCCTCTACGGCGTCTTCATCGTCGTGCCGATGCTCTTTGCCCTGGTCCTCAGCTTCACCAGGTGGAACGTGGTCGGGCCGATCCGGTGGGCGGGCTTCGCCAACTGGCAGCTCCTCTTCAGCGACCCGCTTGCCCACGGGGCCCTGCTCACCACGATCGAGCTCGCCGGCCTCTCGTGGGTGGTCCAGACGCCGCTGGCCATGGCCCTGGGCATCTTCATCGCCGGCCGGCAGCGCTACCGGGCGGTGTACGCCTCCATCTACCTGCTCCCCCTGCTCATGTCCACCGCCGCGCTGGCGCTCATGTGGCAGGGGGTGCTGGCCCCCACCTTCGGCGGCATGGCCTTCATCGCCAGGAACCTCCATCTCGGCTTCCTCGACCAGAACTGGCTGGGCGACCCGAGGCTCACGTTCTACGTGATCATCGGCCTGGTCACCTGGCAGTTCGTGCCTCTCCACACCCTCCTCTACCAGGCGGGCCGGAGGGCCATACCGAACGAGCTCTACGAGGCGATCCGCATCGACGGGGCCGGACCCCTGCAGACCTTCTTCTACGTGACCCTGCCACAGCTCCGCTACACCATCGTCACCGACACCATCCTGATCCTCACCGGCTCGCTGACCTACTTCGACATCATCTACATCCTCACCCAGGGGGGACCGGCCAACACCACGCTGGTGCTCGCCATGGACATGTACAACGTCGGCTTCGCCCAGACGCTGTTCGGCTACGCGAGCGTCCTCGCCGTGGTGCTCGGAGCGCTGGGGATCGCCGTCGCCCTGGTCCTCGTCCGTCTCACCGGGTTCGGCAGCATGCGCAGCGGACAGGAGGGGATCTCGTGAGCGCGGGAGCCGTGGCCCCGGCGCTCCGCGACGACGTCACGAGGGGCCGCACGGCAGGCCGGGCGCGCCGGAGGCGACGCTTCCCGCGGCCGGGTGGGATCGTCGCGTTCATCTTCGGCACGGTGTGGCTGTGCGTGGTGCTGTTCCCCATCTACTACATGATCCTCGCCAGCTTCCGCTCCCAGCCCGCCTACCTCAACGCCAATCCCTGGGTGCCGAACGGCGGCTTCTCCCTCTCCTCCTGGGCGCAGCTCTTCCAGGGCACCTCGATGGCCACCTACCTGCTCAACAGCGTCCTCTACACGGCGGGGACCATCGTGGTGGTGGTGGTGGTCTCGCTGATGGCGGCCTTCCGCATCGTGCGCCACCAGACCCGCCTGGGGCCGGTCGCGTTCCGCCTCATCCTGCTCGGCCTGGCCGTGTCCATCTATGCGGTGCTCATCCCGCTGTACGCCATCACCAGCGAGCTGCATCTCTACGACACCGTGCTCGGCCTGGTCCTGGTGACCTCGGCCGCCTCGATCTCGCTGGCCGTCCTGCTCACCGTCAACTACGTGCGGCTCATCCCGGCCGAGCTGTTCGACGCCATGGCCGTGGACGGCGCCAGCGAGCTCGAGGTGTTCACCAAGCTGGTTTTCCCCATGTCGCGTCCGGTGGTGGGCGTGGTGGCCATCTGGGCTGGAATTGGAGCCTGGAACAACTTCGTCCTGCCCCTGATCCTGACCCAGTCCACCGGCAGCACGGTCCTCCCCCTCGGGATCTTCTCCATCTACACCACCAACTCCGGGTACGGTGTCAACGTTCCCATCGTCATGGCGGGGTGCCTCTTCTCGCTCCTCCCGCTGCTGCTGCTCTACCTGGCGCTGCGCCGCCAGTTCGTCCGGGGGCTCGGCGCCTTTGCGCTGCGCTGAGCCCGTTCCGCCAACCCCTCGCATCGAGGTGAACTCACACCGGTGACCACGCCTCCCTTCGCCGACCCGACCCTGTCCATCGCCGAGCGTGCGGAGGACCTGCTCCAGCGGATGAGCATCGACGAGAAGCTTGCCCAGCTGGGTGCGGTCCCGTTTCCCGATCTGATCGCCAACGAGCGCTTCGATCGCGACGCCGCGCTGGCCGTCATCCCCCACGGGATCGGGCAGGTGACGCGCATCGGTGCCACCACCGGGTTGCAGCCCGCCCAGACCGCGGAGCTCGTCAACGAGATCCAGAGAGCGGTGGTGGAGGGGACCCGCCTGGGCATCCCGGTGGTCGTCCACGAGGAGTCGCTGGCGGGCTATTGCGCCCGGGGCGCCACGGTGTTTCCCCAGGCCCTGGGACTGGCCTGCGCCTGGGACCCGGGACTCGTGGAGGACGTGGCGGCCGCGGTGCGCCGGCAGCTCCTGGCCGTCGGGGCGCGGCACGGCCTGGCACCCGTCCTGGACCTCGCCCGCGATCCCCGCTGGGGGCGCGTCGAGGAGACCTACGGGGAGGATCCCGTGCTCGCCGGCACCCTGGGGGCGGCCTACGTCCGAGGCATGCAGACGGAGGACCTGGCCCACGGGGTCCTGGCCACGGGCAAGCACTTCCTGGCCCACGGGCTCTCCGAGGGCGGGCGCAACCATGCGCCGGTGCAGGTCGGCCCGCGCGAGCTGCGCGAGGTCTATGCGGAGCCGTTCGCCGCCGCCATCCGCGAGGCCGGCCTGGCCACGGTCATGAGCTCCTACAGCTGCGTGGACGGGCTCCCGGGCAGCGGCTCGGCGGAGCTGCTGACGGATCTGCTCCGCGGTGAGCTCGGGTTCCAGGGGATGGTCGTCGCCGACTACTTCGCCGTCTCGCTGCTGGCCAGCTACCACCGTGTGGCCGCCGACCGGGGTGAGGCAGCGGTGCGGGCCCTCTCGGCGGGCGTGGACCTGGAGCTCCCCGTGCTGGAGTGCTACGGCGAGCCCCTCAAGGCGGCGCTGGCCGCCGGCCGGGTGCCCATGGCCACGATCGACCTCGCGGTTCGCCGCGTGCTGGAGAGCAAGTTGCGCCTCGGCCTCTTCGAGGCGCCCTACGTCGACCATCGCGCCGCCGCCGCGGTCTTCGCGGACCCCGCCCCCGTCGCGCTGGCCCGGACCGCGGCCACCCGGGCCGTGGTCCTGCTCAGCAACGACGGCGTGCTGCCCCTGCCGGCCTCCATCCGCCGCCTGGCGGTGATCGGCCCGGCCGCGGACGACCGCCGCCTTCTGCAGGGCGACTACCACTACCCGGCGCACCAGGAGCTCCTCATCGACCCGGCGTCCGGCGCCGCCCGCAACGGTCTGCCCGTCGAGCCCGGGACGCTCTCCGGCGGAGAGCCGCCGGACGGCGCCGGCGCCGAGGGCTTCTCGACCCTCGTCCACCTCCCGAGCGGCCGGGGTGCCTTCCGGCCCGGTCCGTACTTCACGGACCACGTCACTCCCCTGCGCGGCCTTCGCGAGGCGCTCGGCGCGGATGTCGAGATCGTCCACGAGCGCGGGTGCGACCTGACCGGCGCGGATCGCCAGGGGATCCCGGCGGCGGTCGCGGCGGCCGCCGCCGCCGAGGTTGCCGTGCTGGTCGTCGGCGGGCGATCCGGGTTGCACCGCTCGGCGACGGTCGGGGAGGCCCGCGACGCCACGGACCTCCGCCTCACGGGAGTGCAGGAGGAGCTGATCGCGGCGGTGGCCGCCACCGGGACTCCCACCGTGGTGGTGGTGATGAGCGGCAGGGCGCACGTGCTGACCGAGGTCGCCCGCTCCGCGTCCGCGCTCCTCGTGGCCTGGCCCCTGGGCGAGCAGGGCGGCCGGGCGCTGGCCGACGTCCTGACCGGCGCGGCCGAACCGGGCGGTCGTCTCCCCCTGACCCTCCCCCGAGCCACGGGGCAGGTGCCGATCTACCACAGCCAGCGCTCCGAGGGCACCCGCTCCATGTTCTACGGCGACTACACCGACTGCGAGCACGCTCCCCTGTTCGCCTTTGGCCACGGGCTCGGGTACACCACCTTCGAGCAGTCGGGGATCGCCGTGCGCGCCACCGACACCCTGTCGCCAGTCACCGTCGAGGTCACGCTGACCAACACCGGCCCCCGGGCCGGCGAGGAGGTGGTGCAGCTGTACGGATCGGATCTGGTCGCCTCCGTGGCCCGCCCGGAGATCTCGCTCCTCGGCTTCGTCCGCGTGGCCCTGGCGCCGGGGGAGCGGCGTCGCGTGAGCTTCGACGTCCACCCCAGCCGTCTGGCCTTCTACGACGAGGCCATGCGCTTCGTGGTCGAGCCGGGCGAGTTCCGGTTCTCCACCGGGGCGTCGGCCGCGGAACTGCGCCAGCAGTGCACCGCCCGGCTCACGGGACCGGTCGCCGAGTACTCGCAGCGCTCCGTGGTGCCCGTCACCGCGCGCCTGCAGGAGGCGGACACGGGGGAGCGGGAGGCCGTGATCCGGGCCTGAATCCGGGGCCGCTCCGGGACCGGCCGCGGCCCCCGGGCTCAGCCCCGGCCGGCCCCGCCGGCACCGCGGCGGCGGGGAGACCGCGGCGGGGGGAGCGCGCGGCGTCCCCTCCGCGGCACCGTAGACTGGGCCCGGCGGCAGGGGCCACGATGACCTAGAATCTGAACGTCCGTTCGTCGCGGAGAGGCATCATGTCCGGGCACAGCAAGTGGGCGGGGATCAAGCACAAGAAGGCGGTCGTCGACGCCAAGCGCGGCCAGGTCTTCACCAAGGTCGCCCGCGAGCTGTCGGTGGCGGCCCGCGAGGGGGGGGCCGATCCCACCGGCAACTTCCGGCTCCGGCTGGCCATCCAGAAGGCGCGCGAGGTCAACATGCCCGCCGACAACATCGAGCGGGCGATTCAGCGCGGCGCCGGCGGCAAGGAGGGGGAGCGCCTCGAGGAGGTGCGCTACGAGGGCTACGGGCCCCACGGCGTGGCGGTGATCGTGGATGTCCTCACCGACAACCGCAACCGCACCGTCGCCGCCATCCGCAACCTGTTCACCCGCTCGGGCGGTTCGCTCGGGGAGACCAACAGCGTGGCCTGGATGTTCTCGCAGCAGGGCGTCATCCGCCTGGCGGCGGGCGGGCGCGATCCCGAGGAGATCGCGCTGGAGCTGCTGGACATCGTCGACGTCGGCGAGGACGGGGACATCTCGGTGGACGGCGACGCCGTTCAGGTGACCCTCGCGCCCACCCGCTTCGAGGAGGCTCGGCGCTCCATCGAGGCGGCCGGATATCAGATCGAGGTCGCCGAGGTCACCATGAACCCGGCCACGTCGGTGCCACTGGAGGCCGGCCAGGCCCGGGCCGTCCTGCGCCTCCTCGACGGTCTGGAGGAGCACGACGACGTGCAGCAGGTCTACGCCAACGCCGAGATCCCTGATGACGTCCTGGAGTCGGTCGGCTCCTGATGCCCGGCGACGGGCCGCGACCTGAGTGCGCGTCCTAGGCGTCGACCCCGGCCTGGGGCGCACGGGCGTCGCCCTCGTCACGGGGGGCCCCGGCGCCCTGCGCCTCGACCATGTCACCTGCCTGGAGACGCTGCCCGGCGAGGACGACGGCACGCGGCTGCTCGCCCTCTCCCGGGAGCTGGCCGGGCTCGCCCGGCGGCTCCGCCCCGAGGTGGCGGCGGTGGAGCGGCTCTACTTCTCGACCAACCGCCGGACGGCGATGCGGGTGGCGCAGGCGCGGGGGGTGATCCTCTGCACCCTCGCCGGAGCCGGGGTGCCCGTCGCCGAGTACACCCCGAACGAGGTCAAGGAGTCGATCGCTGGCTACGGGGCGGCCGGTAAGCGCCAGGTGATCCGCATGTGCGCCACCCTCCTCGCGGTGGAGCGCATCGAGGGCCCCGACGACGCCGCCGACGCGTGCGCGCTCGCCATCTGCCATCACCACCGCGGCGGCCTGCGCCGGGCGGCGGCGGGTGGGCTTCCCCGCATGGCCCCCGCGCTGGCGGCGGCGGTCGCCGCCGCCCGGGCCGGAGTCCGCGCCCGGTGATCGCGCGCCTGCGCGGCCGGGTGGTCGGCGTCGAGAGCGACCAGGCGATCGTCGAGACCGGTGGGGTCGGCTACCAGGTCCAGTGCCATCTGCGCACCCTCGCCGCCCTCCACGAGCTGGGCGATCGCGAGGTCACCCTCCATGTCCACACCGCGGTGAGCGATGACGCCATCCGCCTCTACGGCTTCCTCGGCCGGGACGAGCTGCGCCTCTTCCGCCTCCTCATCGGCGTCGAGCGGATCGGTCCCAAGGCGGCGCTCTCCATCCTGGGCCGCGCCGAGCTCCCCACCATGGTGCGGGCGATCCGCGACGGTGACGTGGCCCTGGTCGCGACCGTCCCCGGGGTGGGGCGCAAGACGGCGGAGCGCGTCGTGCTGGAGCTGCGCGACCGGCTCGGCGACCTCAGCCTCGCGCCCGGCCCGCCCCCCTCCGGCAGCGGCGGCGCGGCCGCGGAGGCCGCCGTCGCGGGGCTCGTGGGACTCGGCTTCCGCGAGGCCGACGCGCGGCGGGCGGTGGGCGCCGCGGCCGGCGGCGATGGCGCTGACGCCGACGTCGCCGCCCTGGTGGGCAGGGCGCTGCGGCTCCTCGACGTCGCGGAGCCGCGGCGATGACGGACTCCCGCCTGGTGAGCCCCGCCGAGACGGAGGAGGAGCGCGCCGCCGAGGCGATCCTGCGACCGCGCCGGCTCGACGAGTTCGTCGGGCAGCCGGCCATCCGAGAGCAGGTGCAGATCCTGATCGAGGCGGCGCGGGCCCGCGGCGAGCCGGTGGACCACGTGCTCCTCTACGGCCCCCCGGGGCTGGGCAAGACCACCCTCGCCCAGATCATCGCGGCGGAGATGGGCGTGCAGGCCCGCCTCACGAGCGGTCCCGCCCTCGAGCACCAGGGGATGCTCGCGTCGATCCTGACGGCCCTGGAGGATCGCGACGTCTTCTTCGTCGACGAGATCCACCGGCTCAACCGTGCCGTCGAGGAGGCCCTCTACCCGGCGATGGAGGACCTCGCCTTCGATTTCGTGGCGGGAAAGGGCGCCGGAGCCCAGACCATCCGTCTCAGCCTGAAGCGCTTCACCGTGATCGGCGCGACCACCCGGGCGGGGGCGCTCGGGGGGCCGCTGCGCGACCGCTTCGGGGTGACGCTGCGCCTCGACTACTACGGGGAGGAGGAGCTCACCGCCATCCTGACCCGATCCGCCCGCCTGCTCGGCGTGGCGCTGGATCCCGACGGCGCGCGGCTCCTGGCGGAGCGCTCTCGGGGGACCCCCCGTGTCGCCAACCGGTTGCTGCGCCGGGCCCGCGACTACGCGCAGGTGCGCGCCGCAGGGCGGATCGACGCCCCCGTGGCCGGCGCGGCCCTCGAGGTGCTGGGGGTGGACGGCCTCGGGCTGGACGAGATGGATCGCCGCGTCCTGGGGGTCCTGTGCGGGCCGCTCTCCGGCCATCCCGTGGGTGTCCGCACCATCGCCGTCTCGGTGCAGGAGGAGGCGGAGACCATCGAGGACGTGGTCGAGCCCTACCTGATCCGGCTGGGCCTGGTGGTGCGCACGCCGCGCGGTCGCCTGGCCACCTCCGCGGCCTACCGGCACCTCGGCCGCGACGCGCCCGCCGCCGCGCCCGGTGGCCCGTCCGGCCAGCCCGACCTCTGGGACCGGTGAGGGTCACCCTCGCCGGTCGCGCCGCCGGACCTCGATCGCGAGGGCTGCCCGGGCGCCTGCACTACACTGCCCGGTCGTGAGCTGGCTGCGCGTCACCCGGCGGAAGGTGGCCGCGATCGTCGTGATCGCGGTGATAGCGATCCTCGTCGACGGCTGGGCATGGATCTCGCGGGTCACCAACGACCGCATCTCGACGGTGCAGGCGGCGCCGGCCGCCACCGCCACGACCTTCGCGGTCGCGCCCGGCCAGGGCGCCGCCTTCGCCGCCGGCATGGGAGTGACGGTGGGCGGGCAGCAGGACACCATCAGGTCCATCTCGGGGAACGTGATCACCCTGGCGAGGGCGCTCCCCAAGCCGCCGTCGAAGGGGGCCAAGGTCGTCCAGGGAGAGGGCCTCGCCGGTCTCGCGCACCCGCTCACCTCCACCCCGTCCCTCTTCGGCTACGGGATCTACATCCACAAGGGTCTGGACATCGTGGGGGGCTCCGAGCTCACCATCGCCATCTGCAGGGGGTACAACAACCCGCCCGATGCCGGCTGCCGCAACGGCCCCAAGAAGGGTGTCAGCCTCTCGCAGGCGCTCACCGAGACCCTCCCCGTCCTGCAGAACCGGGTCAACTCGCTGGGCGTCTCCGAGGCGACGGTCCAGTCCGACCAGACCAACGACCAGATCCTGGTCGAGCTGCCCGGCGTGCCGCTCGCCAAGGCGCAGAGCGTGGTCGGCACCACCGACCAGCTCCACTTCGCCATCGCGGTCAAGGGGGCTCCGCCGGCGGCGGCCGCCACCAACCCCAACTTCTGCGGGCAGAACCCCAAGAACAGCTTCTGCATCGACCAGCACAACCTCTACCAGCCCTCACAGCTCGGCAACCCCCTGTACTACCCCTCCGGCTACCACTGGAAGATCGACGACAGCCTGCCCGCCTCCGATGTCGTGAGCGCCCAGGCCGGCATCGCCCAGACCGTCGCCGGCTCGACCGGCGGGCCGGCGGTGAACGTCACCTTCAGCCAGTCGGGCGGGAGCGAGTGGCACAAGATCACCCAGGCCGCCTACAACATCTACAGCACCCAGGGGTCGGTGCCCCAGGCCCAGATCGCGATCTTCCTCGACAACAAGATCATCAGCGCCCCCTACGTCCAGGGCGGCGGACAGACCACCAACACCCAGATCAGCGGCGGCAACATGACGACCGCCTCAGCCAACCAGCTCGCCACGCAGATCAACTCGGGGGCACTGCCCGCCGAGATCGGCGTGGTGGCCAAGAACTCGGTGGGTGCCACCCTGGGCGCGACCACCGTGACCGCCACCCTCATCGCGGGCCTGGTGGGGCTGATCGTGGTGGTCCTCTTCATGATGGGCTACTACCGCTTCCCGGGGGTCCTGGCCAGCATCGCGCTGATCCTCTACAGCATCATCAACCTCGCCGCCTACAAGCTCATCGGGGTGACCATCAGCCTGGCCGGCCTCGCCGGCTTCGTGCTGTCGGTGGGGATGGCGGTGGACGCCAACGTGCTGATCTTCGAGCGCACCCGCGACGAGCTGCGCCACGGCCGGCCGCTGGCGTCCGCGGTGGAGATCGGCTTCCGGCGCGCCTTCCCGGCCATCCGCGACAGCAACATCTCCACCCTCATCGTCTGCGCCATCCTCGCCTACTTCGGCTCCCAGATCGTGAAGGGGTTCGCCATCACCCTCGGCATCGGGGTGATCATCAGCTTCTTCAGCGCCGTCCTCATCACCCAGTCGCTGCTCACCGGGGCGCTGCGCTGGCACGTGAGCCGCAACCCGGGTCTCTACACGGAGATCCACCCCGAATACGAGGAGCGGCCGCCGCGCGGGCGCTTCGACATCGTGCGCAACCGCAACTGGTTCTTCGCCCTGTCCCTGCTGATCATCATCCCCGGGCTCATCTCCATCCTCGCCTGGCACGACCCGGCCGCCCCGCAGGGCTTCCGCCTCGGCATCGATTTCGCGGGCGGTGACCAGATCCAGGCGGTGTACCAGAGGCCGGTCAGCCCCGCCAAGCTCGTGAAGGTCGTCGACTCGGTCAACCCCAACCTGCAGCCCCAGGTGCAGAGCTACGGTGGCAACCAGTACACGATCCAGACGCTGCCCACCGACCCCTCCACGCTCACCACCATCTACAACAGGCTGGACCAGGAGTATGGGATCACCGGCAACCACAGCATCAACGCGGTGGGCGGCACCATCGCCAGCAACGCGGTGACCCAGGCCATCATCCTGGTCCTGGTCTCGGTGCTGGCCATCGCCCTCTACCTCGCCTACCAGTTCGGCAAGCAGCGCCAGGTGAACCGCTGGCGCTTCGCCGCCTGCACCTTCTTCAAGCTCCTCCACGACGTCTTCGTGCTGCTCGGAATCTGGGCGATCATCGGCCACTTCACCCCCCTCGGCCAGGTGGACAGCTACTTCGTCACCGCGGTCCTCACCGGGGTGGCGTTCTCCATCCACGACACGATCGTCGTCTTCGACAGGATTCGCGAGAACCTCAGGGTGGGACCGCGCTTCACGTTCGACCAGATCGTGAACCTGTCGACCATCCAGACCATGACCCGCTCGCTCAACACGTCGCTCACCGTCGTGTTCGTGCTGCTGGCCCTGGTGCTCTACGGCGGGTCGTCGATCCAGGGCTTCGTGCTCGCCCTCCTGGTGGCGATCGTGACGGGGACCTACAGCTCGATCTTCAACGCCTCCACCCTGCTGGTCGCCTGGAACAAGGCGCGCCCCCAGCAGCTCCCCGGCATGCGAGGGCGCCGGGGCGCGACGGCGAGCCGCCCGGCAAGCGCCTGAGCCGAGGCGGGCCCCACACGTGAAGAGCGCCATCGAGTGACGGCACCGGACCCCACCGCCCTGGGCGACCTG
>JAJZNI010000081.1 GCA_021847925.1 bacterium | reverse complement strand
AGGACGGCCTGCGCCTTGCGGCACCCGATTCCCCTCCCGGCCAGGCCGCCCGGCTGCGCGAGGCCCTGGAGCGGCTGGCGGACGCCGGACCGGACGGCGCCACCGCGGCGGAGGCTCTCGAGCGTCTGGGCGAGGCGCTGCGCCGGGTGGGCTCGGAGCGGCGGAGCACCTCCCCCCTCGGGGTGGCCACCGCGGAGGCGCGGCGTCTCGAGACCGAGATCGACGCTGCGCGCCGCCGGATCGCCGAGTTCGGGGACGCCGAGGCGGAGCTGCACCGCCTGGAGGGGGAGGCCGCGCGCACCGCCGAGGCTGCCGCGGCCGCCCAGAGGGCATGGCTCACGGCGCGCATCGCCCACCTCGACGCCGAGGAGCGAGCGGCCGCCGCCACGGCCGAGGAGATCACCCTCCTCGAGGCGGCGCTCCAGCGAGAGCGCGCCCACGCCGGCTTCCCCCTGGAGGGGGAGGCGCCCCTGCTGGCACTCGGAGGCGAGCTGCACCAGGCGGAGGCGACCGCCGCGGAGGCGGAGCGCCGCTCCGAGGCCGCCGCCACCACCATCGCAGGGCTCCGCCAGCGCCGCGCAGAGATCGCCGCCGGCCTCCGGGCGCTGGGCGACACCCCCGCCCCTCCGCCGGGCACCGGCGACCGGGTGGAGGAGGTGCGCCGCCGCCTGGCGGTCTGTGCCGCCCTGGAGCGGTGGGACGGAAACGTCGCCACCTCGCGGGAGGAGGCACTTCGGCGCGAGATCGCCGTGACCGGTCTCGGCTCCGTGGACGCCGCCGAGCTGGCCCGGCTGGCGGCGCTGGCCCGGACCCTGCAGCGCGGCCAGGTCCGTCTCCGCCGGCTCGCGATCGCGGGCGCGTGCACGGCCGCCGCCGGCGTCGCCGGGCTGGTGGCCCTCCTCGCCGGCGGCGCCCGCGGTCCCGGGCTGGGCGTGGCGGTGCTTGCCCTCGCCCTCCTCGGGGCGATGGGGGCCATGGGATGGCGCGCCCGCCGCGACCTCGACCGGATCCGGCGGGACCTCGCCGATCGCCTTCCCGGCATGGACCTCGGTCCGGAGGGACTCGTCCGGCTCGGCTCGGCCGTCCCCGCCGCCGAGCGGCTCCAGCGGGAGCGCGAGCACCTGGTGGCGGCTCTCGATGCCGAGCGCGGCGAGCGTCAGAGAGCGCGCCAGGAGCTCGAGGGCGCCGCCGCCCAGGCGTGCGAGCTGGCGCGCGAAGCGGGCCTTGAGGGCTGTGCGCCGCCCCCGCCGGGGTCGAGCCCCCGGGTCCTGCTGGAGGCGGCGTCCGCCGCGCTCACAGCGCTCGCGGAGATGGTGGCCCGATCGGAGCGCCGCCGCCAGCTCGTCGAGGAGGACGGGCAGCTCGCGGCCACCACCCAGCAGCTCGCCGGCCTGATCGAGGAGGCGCGCCGGCGCCGCGAGGCCGTGGCGGCCATCGAGGCACGGATCCGCGGGTTGACCTCCGCAGCCGGGATCGACCCCTCGCTGCCGCCGCTGGCAGCCGTGGCGGCATTTCGCGACGCCTGCGCTCACCGCCGCGAGCACGACCGCCTCTCGGGCCGGCTCGCCGAGGCGCGCCGGCGCCACGCGGCGCAGGGTGGGCCGGCCCTTGACCCCCAGGGCAGCGCCCGGCGCCGCGCCGACCTCGAGGCCGAGCTGCGCCGCCACGGCGGGCCGGCCCCGGCCCCGCACGCCGTGCCACCACCGTCGGCGGAGGAGCTGGCGGAGCTGGAGGTCGCGGCCCGGCGGACCCTGGAGCTCGCCGCCACCGCCCGCCTCGATCGCGACCGGCTGGCGTCGCGCCTGGAGGGGATGAGCGGCGGCCTCCCGTCACTGGCGGACCTCGAGGACGACCGCCTTGCCGTCACCGCCGCCCGCGACCGGGCCCTCCACCAGCAGGCCGCGCTGGAGCGCGCCATCGGGTTGATCGAGGCCTCGGGCCGGGAGGTGCACGGCTGGCTCGCACCGAGGCTGGCCGAGGCGGTGTCGCGACGGCTCGGCGCCCTGACCGCCACCCGCTACCGCGAGGTCAACGTCGACATCGCCCACTTCGAGATCGCCCTGGCGTCCGCGGAACGCGACCAGATGGTGCCCCTGGACCTCGTCTCCCACGGGACGCGCGACCAGGTGGCGCTGCTGCTGCGCCTGGCCCTCTGCGAGCTGCTCGGGGGAAGGGGAGAGACGATGCCTCTCCTCCTCGACGAGCCGATGGTCTCCTCCGACCCGGTGCGCCGCACCGCCCTGCTCAGCTTCCTGGCGGAGCTGTCCGCCTCCCATCAGCTGGTGCTGACCGCGTCCGACCCGAGCCTCGCGGCGCAGCTCGCAGCCGTCGCGGGGCCGGGGGGCGTCGCCGTCGTCGACCTGGAGGGAGCGACGCACATGGAGAGCCGGTCCACCCCGTGAGGTGGGGCGGCGAGCCGCCGTGCGGAGGACCGGGGGCCGTCACCCCTGGGACGATGCGAGCATCGCCGCCACTCGGGCCAGTCCCTGAAGGTCCTTGACCTGCTCCGGGATCAGCGGGACCCGGGCCACCGCGGCGTCGGTCAGCCGCTCGAGGCGCGGGAGCTGGCGGGCGTCACGCCGGGCCAGCTCCGAAAGCAGCGTGAACATCCGCGCGAGACCGGCTG
>JAJZNI010000038.1 GCA_021847925.1 bacterium | reverse complement strand
GCGCGGAGCGGATCCTCAACGCCACCGGACGCGCTCCCCGGGTGGAGGGATTCGGCCTGGAGGAGCTGGGGGTCGATTGCAGCCCGCGCGGGGTGCGCGTGGGCCCGGACGGGAGGACCAACGTCGCCGGCGTGTGGGCGTGCGGGGACGTCACGGGCGAGCACATGCTGGCGCACATTGCCACGCGCGAGGGGATCGTGGCGGTGAACGCGATGTTCGGCCGGCCGGATCGCAGTCGATACGATGCGATGCCCGCCGTGATCTACACCCATCCCGAGGTGTCCATGGTGGGACGCACCGAGGCTCAGCTCAGTGCGGCGGGTATCGCCTATCGAAAGGCGATGGTGCCCATGGGGATGGCCGGACGGTTCCTCATCGAGCACGAGAGGGAGCGGGGATTCGTCAAGGTGCTGGTCGGCGACCCGCGGGGGGAGATCCTCGGGGTGCACGCGCTGGGGGACGCCTCCAGCGAGTTCATCGTGGCCGCCGCCGCCCTCATCGAGGCCGACGTGCCGGCCGAGCGCGCCGCCGAGGTGGTGTTCCCCCACCCCACGGTGTCGGAGGCGCTGCGGGAGGCCATCCTGGAGGCGAGGAGAAAGCCGTGACCAAGGTGCTTGAGATCGAGCCGGTGCAGGCGCTGTCGCCGGGCGTGATCCGATTCCACGACATCCCCGTGAACGCGTACCAGAGGACTCTCGGGGACGAGCTCTCCCGGTACACGGTCGACGACCTTCTCGAGATCTGGCGGGACATGTGCGCCATCCGGGAGTTCGAGACGATCCTCAACGAGATCAAGCTGAAGGGGGCGTACCGGGACATCAGCTACAACCATGCCGGGCCGGCGCACCTCTCCATCGGCCAGGAGGCGACGGCGGTGGGGATGGCCTTCTCGCTCACGCCCGACGACCACATCTTCGGGTCCCATCGCAGTCATGGGGAGATCCTGGCCAAGGGCCTCTCGGCGATCCGGCAGATGGACGAGGACACGCTGAGGAGCGTGCTCCGCGGATACCGCGGCGGAACGGTGCTGGCGCCGGTGGAGAGAGGATTCACGGGCTCGACGCGCGAGCTCGCCGAGCGCTTCTTCGTCTATGCCGCCTACGCCGAGATGTTCGCCCGCGAGACGGGGTTGAACCGGGGCCTGGGGGGATCGATGCACGCGTTCTTCACGCCCTTCGGCATCTATCCGAACAACGCGATCGTGGGCGGCTCCGGGTCGATCGCCCCCGGCGCGGCGCTCTTCAAGAGGGTGAATCGGCGGCCCGGGATCGTGGTCGCCAACATCGGGGATGCGTCCTTCAGCTGCGGGCCGGTGTGGGAGGGGATCACCTTCGCCAGCATGGATCAGTACCGCAAGCTGTGGGATCCCGCGGTCGGCGGGGGGCTGCCGATCATCTTCCACTGCGTCGACAACTTCTACGGGATGGGGGGACAGCCGAACGGGGAGACCATGGCCTGCCAGTTCATCGCGCGGATCGGCGCCGGGGTCAACCCGGAGGAGATGCACGCCGAGCGGGTCAACGGCTACGATCCACTGGCCGTCGTCGATGCGTTCCGGCGCAAGCGGGAGGTCCTCCGGGAGGGGGGGGGACCGGTGCTGCTGGACACGATCACCTACCGGTACAGCGGACACTCGCCCTCGGACGCGTCCAGCTACCGGACGCGCGAGGAGCTGGAGCACTGGCAGGCGGTGGACTCGCTGGCCAGCTACCGTGAGCGGCTGCTGGGCGAGGGGGTGTGCAGCGCCGCCACCCTGGACCAGACGCAGGAGCAGGTCCAGGACCTGGTCTTCGCCATGTTCCGGTTGGCCCAGGATGCGGAGGCGAGCCCGCGAGTGGCGCTGGACTCGGAGCTGGTCGGCGAGGTGATGTTCTCCAACGGCAGGGTGGAGCGCTTTGACGACCGGGAGCCGGAGCTGCTTCAGGACCCCGCTCAGAATCCGCGCGTCCAGCAGATCCGGGGCAAGCTGCGCAGCGGCGTCGACCCGGACGGCAGACCGGTGCCCAAGATGAGGGCCTTCAACATCCGGGACGCGATCTTCGAGGCCCTGCTGCACCGCTTCTCGATCGATCCCACCATGATCGCGTTCGGCGAGGAGAACCGTGACTGGGGTGGCGCGTTCGCCGTCTACCGGGGGCTCACCGAGGCGCTGCCCTACCACCGTCTCTTCAATGCCCCGATCGCCGAGGCGGCGATCGTCGGGGCGGCGGTGGGCTACGCCATGGAGGGGGGACGCGCGGTCTGCGAGCTGATGTACGCCGACTTCATCGGGAGGGCCGGCGACGAGATCATCAACCAGCTCTCCAAGTGGCAGGCGATGTCGGCCGGTCAGCTGCGGATGCCGGTGGTGCTGCGAATCTCGGTGGGAGCCAAGTACGGGGCGCAGCACTCCCAGGATCTGAGCGCCCTGGTGGCGCACATCCCGGGTCTCAGGGTGGTGTACCCGGTGACCCCGTACGACGCCAAGGGGATGATGAGCTCGGCCCTCGTGGGCACCGACCCGGTGGTCTTCTTCGAGAGCCAGAAGCTCTATGACGTGGGCGAGATGTTCCAGACGGCGGGAGTGCCCGAGGGGTACTACGAGATCGACCTCTCGCAGCCGTCCGTCAAGCGCTCCGGCTCCGACCTCACCATCGTCACCTTCGGTCCCGCCCTGTACACCGCGATCGCGGCCGCGGAGCGCCTCGCGGAGCAGCATCACCTCTTTGCGGAGGTGATCGACCTGCGCACCGCCAATCCGCTCGACTACGGCATCCTCGTCGAGTCCGTGCGCAAGACCGGCAAGGTCCTCCTGGTCTCCGAGGCGGTGGAGCGAGGGGGGGTGATGCAGACGGTTGCGGCCACCCTCACCCAGCTCTGCTTCGACGAGCTGGATGGCCCCCCCGTCGTGGTCGGGTCGCGCAACTGGATCACGCCGGCGGCGGAGCTGGAGGCCATGTTCTTTCCCCAGGTGAGCTGGCTGCTGGACGCCATCTCGGAGCAGCTGGTGCCCCTCATTGGGCACCGGCCGACCACCAACCGCACGTCGGGCGAGCTCGCGCGGCGAGCCCGCCTGGGCGTGTAGAAGGAGCCGCTCAGATGGTCAGGCCGACCATCGTCTGCACGGGGATCTGCAACACCAAGGGACCTGAGATCCGGTACATGGCCGAGATGGTCGCCGCCCACGGCGGTGAGCCCCTCATCATGGATCTGAGCCTCGGCGCGGCGGTGGAGTGGGCCGACGTGTCCCTCGGCGAGGTGCTGGCGACCGTGGGCACGTCCTTGGAGGAGGTCTTCTCCGCTCCGCGGGCCCGTGCCAGCACGCTGGTGGGACGGGCCGGCGGAGCGAAGATGCTGGACCTGCGCGCGGCCGGGCGCTGCGACGGCGTGCTCGCGTGGGCGGGCTCCGTGGGTACCGCCACCACCACCCGGGCGATGCGGGCGCTTCCCATCGGGGTGCCCAGGATCATGCTGACCGACATGACCTCGGGCGACGTCGGTGGGTGGGTTGGCGGCTCCGACATCTACATCGTCAATCCCATCCTGGAGCAGGGGATCAACGCCATCACCCGCAGGATCGTCGCCAACGCGGCGGCCGGCATCGTCGCCATGGCCGGCGTGCCCGAGGTCGGCGTGGGAGCCAGGCCCCTCTGCGCCATCACCTCCTATGGGACCACCACCCCCACGGTGCTTCGCTGCCGGGACTTCATGGAGGCCAGGGGATGGGAGACCGCCGTCTTCCACGCGGTGGGGGCGGGCGCGGCCATGGAGGATCTGATCCGGGAGGGGCTGATCGGCGCCGTTCTCGACATCACGACCGCGGAGCTCATGAACACTCTGGCGGGCAGCAGCTTCGGGATCCCCGGGGACTGGGCGGGGGAGCGCCTGCGCGCCGCCGGGGAGGTGGGCATTCCCCAGGTGATCCTCCCCGGCGGGCTCGACCAGTGCGCGTTCGGTCCGCTGAGCTCGGTCCCGGAGGCCCTGCTCGACGACCATCGACGCGGCCGGCGCCGCTCCCACCTGGGGAGCGCGATGCCCTACGTGCACAACTCCGGGGTGACCATCGTCACCCCCACCCTGGAGGAGGTGGAGGAGGTGTCCACGCTGATCGCGGCCCGACTCAACGGGGCGCGGGGGCCCACGGCCTTCATCCTCCCCATGCGGGGGTGGTCGGCGTACGACCAGAGCGCGCTGGTGGCGACCCGGGCGCGCGGCTGGGCGGAGGGCAATGGAGATGGCCCGGTGTGGGAGCCCGACCCGGACCGGCCCCGGTGGTCCCGTCGCGCCACGCGGATGCTTCGGGTTCTCGAGCGGGAGCTGGATCCCACCAAGGAGAACCTCGACCTCATCGCCGTGGACATGCACCTCCTCGACCCGGGCCTCGCCGACCTCGTCACCGGGTGCGTGGTGGAGATGCTCGAGTCACGATGGGGGAGAGGTGCGCACCGGCACCTCGATGTCAGGGGGAGGGTGGAATGAACGATCGCACCGCCACCGCAGCCCCGCGACCGCTCGTGCGGTCCGCGGAGCCGGCGCCCGCGCCGGCGGGGCCCCTGAGCGTCGACGCGGCGCTCGTCCCCGCCCAGGCGGCGGGATGGCGGCCGTCCGTCTGCATCGTCGTCGACGAGCTCCGGGCCAGCTCGACGATCACCACCGCGCTCGACCTGGGGGCCTCCGAGGTGGTGCTGGCCGCCGGCCTCAGAGAGGCGCGGCAGATCGCTCGCGACCGGGGGAGCCTGCTCTTCGGTGAGCGCGGCGGGCTGACCCCGCCCGGGTTCGACGCCAACAACTCGCCCGACGATCTGCGGCGCGTGGGCGTGCACGGCCGCCGCGTCGTGCTCTCCACGACCAACGGAACCGCCGTGCTGAGCCGCGTCCGGAGGATGCCGGTCGTCCTCGTCGGCTGCCTCCTCAACGCGCGCGCCTGCGCCGATGCGGCCGTCGCCGAGGCCGCGGAGCGCGGGATCGGGATCGGGGTCATCTGCGCGGGCCGGCGGGGCGGGTTCGCGCTGGACGATGCCGTGGCGGCGGGTCTGATCGTCCGCCACATCGCTCACGCCGCGGCCGTTCGCGGGCTGGACTGCCGGGTGACCGACGCGGCCCGCGCCACCCTGAAGCTGCGCGCCGCCTACCCCGACTATGCGGCCGCGCTCCGCGAATCCGCGAGCGGCCACGTGGTCGCCGGTCTGGGCCAGGCGGCGGACATCGAGCTCTGCGCCCAGGCCGACATCAGCGTCACGGTCCCGATCCTCCGCCCCGAGACCCTCCTCCGGGTGGAGAGGCTGCCAGGCCGGCTTTGGGCGGGCGCCGGCGGGCAGCAGCAGACCGCCGGGCGCACCGCGTCGCCCCTTCCGGGTTCCGAGGCCGCCGCAGCGGCCGGAGGGCCGGGGGACGCTTTCCTGAGCACCGACGAGGAGGATCGTCTCGGTGTCGACTATCGCAACGAATAGGGAACGTCAGGTTCCCTCGCAGCGCATCCGGATCGCACCTCCAGGGTGCGCTCCCAGTGGAGGCCCCCGATGATGAGCGCGACCGGCACATCGACGGCATACAGGAGCCGCCTGCACCAGATGACCCAGACCACTCCGACCAGCCTGTGGAACGACTCCGCCGACGTCGACGAGCTGGCCGCCTCGATCGAGCAGGGGGCGGTGGGGGCGACCTGCAATCCCGTGATCGCGCTCGGGATCCTCGCCAAGCGCCTGGCGGAGTGGAGCCCGCGCATCGCGACGCTGGCGCGCGAGCACCCCGAGTGGACCGAGGATGAGATCGGATGGAGCCTGGTCGGCGAGGTCTCGGCGCGGGCGGCGAGGCTCCTCGAGCCCGCCTTCAGCGCGCACCACGGACGCTCCGGGCGGCTCTCGGTGCAGGTCGACCCGCGCCTCTACCGGGATGCCGCAGCCATGGTCCGCCATGCGGTGGCCCTGAACCGGCTGGCGCCGAACGTCATCGTCAAGCTGCCGGCCACCCGCGCGGGGATCACCGCCATCGAGGAGGCCACCCGCCTCGGCATCAGCATCAACGCCACGGTCTGCTTCACCGTTCCCCAGTGTCTCGCCGTCGCGGCGGCGGTCGAGCGCGGTCTCAGCGAGCGGGAGAGGCGGGGCGAGGAGATCGGCTCCATGGGGCCCATCTGCACCATCATGGTCGGGCGCCTGGACGACTGGCTCAAGGTGGTGATGGAGAAGGAGCAGATCTCCGTCGATCCCGGGTACCTGGAGTGGGCGGGGGTGGCCGTCTTCAAGAAGACCTACGAGATCTTCAGGAGGCGCGGATACCGGCTCCGCCTTCTCTCTGCGGCCTTCCGCAACCACATGCACTGGAGCGAGCTGATCGGAGCGGATGCGGTCATCTCGCCTCCCTATGCCTGGCAGCAGCGATTCAACGCCAGTGACATCGAGGTGCGCCCCCGCATCGATGAGCCCGTGGAGCCACGCGTGGTCCAGGGCCTCCTCGGCCACTTCGCCGACTTCCGTCGCGCCTACACCGAGGACGGGATGGGCCTGGACGACTTCGATGGCTTCGGGTCGACGGTGCGCACCCTTCGGCAGTTCATCGGCGCGATCGGCGGCCTCGACGCCCTGGTTCGCGACGTGATGCTCCCCAAGCCCGATTGACCTCCCACCCTGGGCAACTGATTCCTGAGGAGACGAGCATGCAGCACATCAGTCATTGGATCGGCGGCCGGGTGGTGCAGGGGACCTCCGGCCGCACCGGGCCGGTCTTCAACCCCGCCACCGCCGAGCAGACCGGCGAGGTGGACCTCGCATCCTCCGCGGAGGTCGACGCCGCCGTGGAGAGCGCTGTCGGGGTGGCGCGGGAATGGGCGGAGTCGACGCTCTCCGCGCGCAGCGAGATCCTCTTTCGATTCCATCACCTGGTCAGGACGCGGCGCGACGAGATCGCTCGGCTGGTGACCGCCGAGCACGGCAAGGTGCTCTCCGACGCGGCCGGCGAGGTCGCCCGCGGACTGGAGAACGTCGAGTTCGCGTGCGGCATCCCCCATCTGCTCAAGGGGGGATTCTCGGAGCAGGTGTCGCGGGGCGTGGACGTGCACTCGATCCAGCAGCCCCTCGGCGTGGTGGCGGGCATCACACCCTTCAACTTTCCGGCCATGGTCCCGATGTGGATGTTCGCCAACGCGATCGCCTGTGGGAACTGCTTCATCCTCAAGCCCAGCGAGAAGGATCCCTCTCCCTCGCTGCTCTTCGCCGAGATGTGGAGGGACGCGGGGCTTCCCGACGGCGTCTTCACGGTGCTGCAGGGGGACGGTGAGGCGGTCGGCGCCCTCCTCGAGCACGCCGCCATCCAGGCCATCTCGTTCGTCGGCTCGACGCCGGTGGCACGCCACGTCTACGAGACGGGGACACGCCGTGGCAAGCGCGTCCAGGCGCTCGCCGGTGCCAAGAACCACATGGTCGTCCTGCCCGACGCCGACCTGGGGGTGGCGGCTGACGCGGCGGTCTCGGCCGGCTACGGCTCGGCTGGTGAGCGCTGCATGGCGGTGTCGGTGGTGGTGGCCGTGGGCAGCATCGCGGATCCCCTGGTGGAGGCCATCGCCGAGCGCATCCCCGCCATCCGGGTGGGTCCCGGTGACGAGGCCGGCTCGGAGATGGGGCCGCTGGTGACGGCCGAGCACCGCGCCCGGGTCGCCTCGTACCTGGAGGGCACCGCCCTGGGTGGGGCCAGGGTGGTGGTGGATGGCCGTCACGGGGTCCGCAACGGCGGGTTCTTCCTCAACCCCTCGCTGGTCGACTTCGTGCAGCCCGGGTCGCCGGTCTACGATGACGAGATCTTCGGCCCGGTGCTGTCCGTGGTCAGGGTTCAGACGTACGCCGAGGCGATCGACCTGGTCAACGCGAACCCGTGGGGCAACGGCGTGGCGCTCTTCACCCGGGACGGCGGCGCGGCTCGGAGGTTCGAGCACGAGGTGCAGGCCGGGATGGTCGGCATCAACGTGCCCATCCCTGTCCCCGTGGGCTATTACAGCTTCGGCGGCTGGAAGACGTCGCTCTTCGGGGACACGCACATGTACGGCCCGGACGGCGTGCGCTTCTACACCCGCGGCAAGGTGGTCACCTCGCGCTGGCCGGACCCCAGCACGAGCCGTGTCGATCTCGGCTTTCCCCGCACCCGGTGAGCCGCGGGGCGTGAGGTCCGGGGTGATGCCCGCAGTGCGTGCGCACGGTGAGCGGGCACCTCCCACCGCCATGCCGCCGGACGGGGGGGAGGATCGCGCTCGGGCGCCGCAGGGTGCGGAAGACTCTGCGCAGCCCGCGCCGTGGCGCTGTGCCCAGCGCACAACACAATCGCGCAGAATCCACGTTTTCCCATGCGTACTCTAGCATTTCCGGCCTCACAAGGGGAGGCCGGCACGAGCCATCGCGGGTCCTCATCCACTTACCCCGCGGGGTCCATCGGGATATGAAGGGGTGTGGCGGCGATCGTCCCGGCGCGGCTGGCCGGCACCGGAGCGGCACGCCGTCCAGGCTCAGACCTCACCAGCAGAGAAGGAGGCGGCGATGCCGAAGACCGTGGTCATCGTGGGAGCTCTCGACACCAAGGGACGAGAGCTGGAGTACGCAAAGCGGCTCATCGGCGAGCGCGGTTTCGCCACGCTCGTCATCGATTTCGGGGTGATGGGCGCGCCCACCTTCACGCCCGACATCAGCAGCGCCGAGGTCGCCGCGGCGGGGGGTGGTGACCTGGGCCGGCTGCGCAGCGGCGACCACAAGGATGAGGCGATGCAGACCATGGCGCGGGGCCTGCCCGTCGTGGTCGCCCGCCTGCACGCCGAGGGAGGGCTCGACGCCATCCTGGGCATGGGCGGCAGCGCCGGGACCTCGATCGCGACCGCCGCGATGCGAACGCTCCCGGTGGGAGTTCCCAAGGTCATGCTCTCCACCATGGGTGGAGGGGATGTCGGCCCGTTCGCGGGAACCAAGGACATCACCTTCATGCCATCCGTCGTGGACGTCGCCGGATTCAACCGCATCAGCCGGCAGATCTATGCGAACGCGGCGGGAGCGGTCGCCGGGATGCTGGAGGTCGAGGCGCCGGCGGCGACGGAGGAGCGTCCCCTGGTGGCCGCGTCGATGTTCGGCAACACCACCAAGGCCGTCGACCACGCCCGCGAGCTCCTCGAGGGCAGGGGGTACGAGGTCCTGGTCTTCCACGCGACCGGGGCGGGCGGCCGGACCATGGACGGACTCATCGCGGACGGCTACATCAGCGCATCGCTCGACCTGACGCCGACCGAGCTCGCCGACGAGGTCTGCGGCGGAGTCCTGAGCGCGGGACCGGAGCGCTGCCTGGCGGCCGCCCGGGCCGGCATCCCCACCGTCCTGGCGCCGGGCTGCGTCGACATGGCGAACTTCGGTGCCATCGACACGGTGCCGGAGCGGTACCGGGGGCGGAACCTGTACCAGTGGAACCCCAACGTGACCCTGCTCCGCACCAACCCGGAGGAGAACCGTCGCATCGCGGGGCTGCTCGTGGCGGCGGCGAACGCGTCCACGGGACCCGTGGCCATCCTCCTGCCCCTCGGGGGGGTGTCGATGCTGGACTCGCCCGGCCACGAGTTCTGGGACCCGGAGGCTGATCAGGCCTGCTTCGACACGATCAGGAAGGGCCTGAAGCCCGGGATCCCCGTCATCGAGATGACCGAGAACATCAACGATCCGGCATTCCCCGAACGTGCCGTGGAGACACTGGTCGAGATGCTGCAGCAGGCCGGACCCCGCCGTCCGGGCCTCGGCACAGCGCAATCTGGGAGGTAGTCAGATGGCTTTCACTCGGGAGCAGGTGCTGCGGCGTCTGCACGAGCAGACCGCGGCCAGGAAGCCCATCGTGGGCTGCGGGGCGGGCACCGGCATATCCGCCAAGATGGCGGAGGCCGGAGGGGCGGACATCATCATCATCTACAACTCCGGCCGCTACCGGATGGCGGGGCGGGGCTCCCTCGCCGGGCTGCTCGCCTACGGGGACGCCAACGCCATCGTCGTGGAGATGGGGGCCGAGGTGCTGCCGGTCGCCCAGAAGACCCCGGTGCTGGCGGGCATCAATGGGACCGACCCCTTCCGCCTGATGCCCGTCTTCCTGCGTCAGCTCAAGGACATGGGTTTCTCCGGCGTCCAGAACTTCCCCACCGTGGGGCTGATCGACGGCACGTTCCGGGCCAACATCGAGGCCACCGGCATGAGCTACGCCAAGGAGGTGGAGGCGATCGGGATCGCCCACGAGCTCGACCTCGTCACCACGCCCTACGTCTTCGACGCCGATCAGGCCAAGGCCATGGCCGAGGTCGGGGCGGACGTGCTGGTGGCGCACGTCGGGCTCACCACCGCCGGGACCATCGGAGCCGGCGTGGCGCTCACCCTGGATGAGGCGATCGAGCGCGTCATGACCATCGCGGCGGCCGGCCGCAGCGTGCGCTCCGACATCGTGGTGCTGTGTCACGGCGGCCCGTTCGACGAGCCGGAGAGCGTGGGCACGGCGCTGGTCAAGATGCCGGGGATCGCCGGCTTCTTCGGCGCCTCCAGCATCGAGCGCCTTCCCACCGAGCGTGCGATCAGGGGGCAGGTCGAGGAGTTCAAGCAGCTCAGCCTGGCGTAGGCCGGGATCCTTCGCGCAGCGGAGCAGGCGGCCGGTGTCCCATCGGACACCGGCCGCCATCCGGAGGCCCGCGCTCCTCCTCCCGTGATGTCCACCCCGCGAGCGGCCGTCACCTCCGGGGCGAGGCGGGCGGGCCGGTGGCGTCCTCGCGAGCGGCGCCAGGGCGGAGAATCGCCGCGTGACGGTCGACGCCCCCAACCCCGAGTGGCACCGGGTCCACCCCGGGGCCGGCGCGACCCGATGGCTGCTCGAGCGCGTGCGCCGGCTCCACGCGGACGACCCCCTGGCGCCGGTCACCGTCGTCGTGCCGAGCCACCACGCGGGCCTCCACCTTCGCCGCCGCCTCGCCGCCGCCGGCTCCGCGAACGTGCGCCTGGTCGTGCTGGCCCAGGTGGCGGAGCTCCTCGGCGCCCGGCGTCTGGCCGCGGAGGGGAAGCTGCCGCTCACCCCGGTGACCCGGGACGCCCTGGTCCGCGCGGCTCTCCGCGCCGGCGGGGGACCGCTCGCGCGGGCCGCCGAGGACGGCGGGCTCGTCGATCGGCTCGCCGCGCTCGCGGCGGAGCTGCGCCGGCGCGACGGCGCGCCGGCCGGCGGCGGTGGGTTCCCGGAGGGCGCGACCGCGACGTCGAGGGCGGCGCTGGAGGTGGTCGCCGGCTACGAGCGCCGCCGCCTCGAGGCCGCTCGCCACGACGATGTGGACCTCCTGGATGCGGCCGCCGCGGTGCTCGAGAGCGGCGCCGGTCGGGAGGCGCTCACGGACCTGGGCGCCATCCTCGTCCTCCTGCCCGCGCGCCTCGATCCTCCACAGGCCCGCCTGCTCCATGCCCTGGCGGGGCGCGCCGGCCTGCTGGTGGCCCTGGCCGACGTCGAGGGCGCCGCGGACGGCGCGGCGGCCCGCCTCGGTGCCCCGGCCGCGGTCCCCCAGGCGGTGGAGGCGAGCACCCCCACGGCTCCGGCCGCTCTGACGATCGCCTCCGACCCCATCGAGGAGGTCCGCTCCGCGGTCCGGGACGTCCTGGCAGCGCTGGAGGGTGAGGACCCGGTCCCCCTGCACCGCACCGCCATCGTCTACCGTGACGAGGCGACGTACCTCGGGCCGCTGCGGGACACGCTGCTGGCCGCGGGGATCACGCCCGCCCTCCTCGGGGGGCGGCCGCTCATCGAATCCGTCGCGGCCCGGGGGCTGCTGGGGCTGATCCGGCTGCGCGAGCAGGACTTTGCCCGGCCGGCCGTCCTCGCCTGGCTCTCGGGCCTCCCGGACCGCGACGGGGGGCCCCCCGGCCAGGCGCGATGGGACCAGCTCTCCCGGGACGCCGGGGTGGTCCGCGGCGCCGGTCAGTGGCGCGACCGCCTGGGCTGGCTGATCGAGGACCGCCGGCGGGCGCTGGCGCAGCTCGACGCCGGGGCCGCCGTCCCGGTCGTGGAGGCGCGCCGCGCGGCGTTGGAGCGCGATATCGAGGACGCCCGGAGCATCGCCGGCCAGGTCCGGGCCATCGACGAGAGCACCCCTCCGCCCCGAGGCGCCACCTGGCAGGACCACGTGGCGTGGGCGCTGCGGCTGCGCGACGACCTCCTCGCCCCCGGCCCCGGCTGGACGGCCGAGGACCTCGAGGCCGACCAGATGGTGGAGGAGGTGGTTCGCGGCCTCACGGCGGCCGGGGAGGTGGAGCCCACGGTCTCCGTCGCCGTCTTCCTCCGCGCTCTCGAGGATGGGCTCCGCGTCCGCAGGCGGCCCGAGGGACGGCTCGGCTCGGGGGTGGTCATCGGGCCCCACCGCCTGCTGCTGGGCCTGGACTTCGACCGCGTGCACCTCCTCGGCGCCGTGGAGGGAGGCTTCCCCGCGCCGCTCCCGGTGGACCCGCTCCTCCCCGGCGACCCGCTGGGACGGAGGGAGGAGCACGAGGCACGCGAGCGGCGCGACTGGCTGGTGGCCCTGGCGGCGGCGGCGCGCGAGGTGGTGGTGTCGGCCCCCCTCGTCGACCTGGACGGCCGCGCGGTGTATCCGTCCCCGTGGATGCTCGAGCTGCTGGCCGGGGGCGGCGGCTCCCCGCCGGCGACCGCGGTGCGCGGCGGCTCCTTCACCCATCCCCGCCTGCGCGGTGTGGGAGCCGGGAGCGGGGCGGCCGGGGCCACCCCGCTGCACGTCGCGGAGCGCCGGGAGTGGGACGCGGCACGGGCCCACCGGGCCGGATGGGACCTCGCAGCGACCGCCCTGGCGCGGCGTGCCGACCTGCCCCTGGGACGGGCCGTGGCCGTGGTGCGGGCGCGCGCCTGCGCGCGGTTCACCGAGTTCGACGGGAACGTGGCCGCCGCGGCCGGTCTCCACCTCGTCGCGCGCGGCCTGGGCGGCGATCCGCAGTCGGCCAGCGGCATCGAGACCTGGGCCACCTGCCCCTTCCGCCATCTGCTGGGCAGGACCTTGGCGGTCGCCGCCACGAGGGAGAGCGAGGACGAGCGCTGGTGGGGGATCGACCCGGCCGAGCGGGGGAGCCTCATCCACCGCATCCTGGCGAGGTTCTTCGCCGGTGTCGCGTCGAGCGGCCGGCCCGCTCCGGGCATCGACTACGACGCGGCCGACCTCCGCCGCATGGAGCTGATCGCAGACGACGAGCTCAGCATGCTGCGGCGGCGGGGGGCAGCCGGGCACGCGCTGATGTGGGACAACGAGCAGGCCGCCATCCTCGCCGACCTCCGCGCCCTGCTGAGCCGGGACGCCGCGAAGCGGGCGGAGGGGAGCTGGCAGCCCGCCCACCTCGAGCAGGCCTTCGGTTTCGCGCAGGACGCGGGCTCGTGGGGGCCCGTCGCCGTCCTCCTCCCGGACGGCCGGAGCGTCCAGCTCCGCGGCTACATCGACCGCGTGGACCGTGGCCCCCTCGGCGTGCGCGTCCTCGACTACAAGACCGGACGCAACGTGGACGTGGAGGTCACCTCCGCCAACCGGTTGAACGCGGGGCGCACCCTCCAGCTCCCCGTGTACGCGGCCGCCGTGCGCGCGCACGATCGCGCCGAGGGCCGGCCGGTCCCGAACGCCACCGCCCTCTACTGGTTCTGCACCGGCCGCGGGGGGTTCGCGGAGCGTTTCGTCGAGATCGGAGCCGCGGTGGAGGAGGCGCTCACCCAGGTCCTCTCCCAGATCGATGCGGGGATCCGCGCCGGGTGCTTCCCCCAGGAGCCCGGGGAGCACGACGACTTCCGGCGCACCTGGGCGAGCTGCGTGCACTGCGAGTACGACACGCTGTGCCCGGCGGGCCGCGACGCCCTGGCCCGGGCCAAGGCGGGCGACCCGGCGCTGGAGCCCTACCGCGCCCTCCAGCCGGAGTCCCGGGAGACGGCCCGGTGAGCCGGCTCCCCGTCGCCGACCAGGCGGAGCGCGACCGCCTCGCCACCGAGCTGGACCGGACCTTCTTCGTCGAGGCGGGAGCCGGGACCGGGAAGACCCGGGAGCTGGTATCCGGGATCGCGGCCCGGGTCGCGGCCGGGCGGCTGCGCATGGAGAGGCTCGCGGCGATCACCTTCACGGTCGCGGCCGCGGGGGAGCTGCGGGTCCGGATCCGCGAGGCGCTGGAGGAGAGGGCCGGCACCGGCGCGGTCCCGGAGGAGGAGCGCCTCCGGTTGCGAGGGGCGGTGGCGGAGGTGGACCGAGCCCGCATCGAGACCATCCACGCGTTCTGCTCGGCGCTGCTGCGGCTGCACCCCCTGGAGGCCGGCCTCCCGCCCGACTTCGAGACCCTGGTGGAGCCGGGCGACGCCATCGACGCCGAGGAGCGGTTCCACCGCTGGTTCGACTCCCTGAGGCCGGGGGAGCCGGGTGGCGAGGTGGTGCGCCGGGGACTGCTCCTGGGACTCGATCCGCACCGGCTGCTCCAGCTCTTCCACGAGCTCAACGCCAACTGGGACCTGCTCCCGGCGGCGGAGTGGTCCGCTGGGCGATCCGCGGCGCTGGGGCGGGCTCCCGCCCTGGGTGAGGACATGGAGCGGTGCGTGGCGCTGCTGGGCGCCTGCCGCGAGCCCGACGCGCTTCACCGGCGGGTGGATGCGCTGCGGGTGGTCGCGTCCCGGCTCCGGACGGCACCGGACGAGGATGCGGCCCTGGCAGCCCTGGTGGAGCTGGTGGGCGCGCCCCGGCTGGGAACGTCGGGGCACCAGGGCAACTGGGCGGTGGTGGATGGGGTCAACGCCTGCGTCACGATCCGGCAGACGATGACCTCCGTCCGCGGCGAGGCGGAGGCCCTGCTGACCACCGCTCGCATCGCCTCCATGTCGGCGCTCGCGGTCCACCTGCGCACCCTGGTCCTCGACTACGCCGACGAGCGGCGCAGGCGCGGCGTGGTCACCTATCACGACCTCCTGGTGCGGGCCCGCGACCTGGTCCGCGATCACCCGGACGTCGCCCGGGCGCTCCGGGAGCGCTGGGACCTCATCGCGGTCGATGAGTTCCAGGACACCGATCCGCTGCAGGCCGAGCTGGTCCTGCGCCTGTGCGCCGCGATCCCGAGCGGCGGGAGTTGGCGGGAGCTGGCGATCAACCCGGGGCGCCTGTGGGTGGTCGGCGACCCGAAGCAGTCCATCTACCGCTTCCGGCGCGCGGATATGGCCCTCTACGCGGCGGCCGAGCGCAGCCTGGTCGGGGCGGACCCCCGCTCCCGGGCCCGGCTCAGCGTGAACTTCCGCTCGGGGCGGCGGATCATCGAGGTGGTCAACGCGGTCTTCGGCGGCCCCGGCGGCCTGATGGGCTCGCCCGCCGCACCCTCCGGCGTGCAGCCCGAGTACGTGGAGCTGGCGGCTCACGCCCCCGACGTCGTGGGCGGGGTGGCGTGCTTCGGTGGGCCCGTCGACGGCCCCGCGAGCGGGATGTGGCGCCGCGAGGCGCGCGCCACCGCCGCCACCATCCGGCGCATCCGCGACGAGGGATGGGCGGTGCGGGAGCCCCGGGACGGGGCGGCGCGGCCCTGCTCCCTGGACGACATCTGCGTCCTCATGCCGAGCCGGACCAACCTCCGCAACCTGGAGCGCGAGCTGGCGGCGGCGCGCGTCCCCTACCGGCTGGAGAGCGGGTCGCTGATCATCGCGACCCAGGAGGTCCGCGACCTCCTCAACATCCTGAGGGCGATCGACGATTCCAGCGACCAGGTGGCCCTGGTGGCGGCGCTGCGCAGCCCGGGGTACGGATGCAGCGATGCCGAGCTGGTCCGCTGGAGGGCCGCCGGGGGACGCTGGTCGTACCTGCGCCCGGGGCGCGGGACCGAACCGCGCGTGGCGGCGGCGCTCGAGGATCTGGGGGATCTTCACGAACGGCGCCGCGAGTGGTCGGTGCCGGGGCTGATCGACCAGGTGCTCTCGCGCCGCCTCCTCCGGGCCCTGGCCCACGAGGACTGGCGGCCCCGGGAGGCGCAGCGCCACTACCGCTTCGTGGCCGACCAGGCGCGGGCGCTGGCGCGGAGTGGCCGCCCCACGCTCCACGACTGCGTGGACCACCTGGAGCGCCTCGCCCGTGACCCCACCTACGACAGCGTGGCCCAGGAGGGCCCCGTGGACGAGCCGGCGGTTCGGGTGATGACCGTGCACGCCGCCAAGGGGCTGGAGTTCCCCATCGTGATCGTCACCGGGCTGGGGCGCAGGCCCCGGGGCCCCGGCTCCCCCGTCCTCGCCGACCACCTCGGCGGGCGCGTCGAGCTGCGCGCCGGCGGCCTGGCCACCGCCGGGTGGGCGGAGCTCGAGGATCGCGAGCGGCAGATGGAGGCGGCGGAGCGGGTCCGGGTCCTCTACGTGGCGCTCACCCGGCCGCGCGACCACCTGGTGGTCAGCCTCTTCCGGGGGGCGACGAGGGGGGAGGACACCGACGCGGGGCGGCTCGACGCGCTGCTCCGGGGTTGCGGGGGCGTCGAGGAGCTGGCGGAGACCTGGGAGGGCGCGCCGGCGCCGGCCCAGCCGCGGGCGGAGGGGGAGGAGATGACGCCGGAGGCGCACCGGGCGGCCGAGGAGGCGTGGGGGGCGCGGCGGGCCGGGCTGCTCGCCGCGCTGGGCGGACTGCGGATGGAGACGGCCACCGGGCTCGCGCACGCCGAGGCGGAGGCCGGGGTCACGCCCGACCCCGGCGAGGAGATCGCCGCCTCGCGTCGCGGCCGCGCCGCCACCTCGGTCGGCCGGGCCGTCCACGCCGTGCTCCAGGCGGTCGACCTGGCGACCGGGGACGGGATGGAGGACCTGGCCCGGGCCCAGGCGGCCGCCGAGGGCATCCCCGGCCGGACCGCGGAGGTCGCCGCGCTGGCGCGGGCGGCCTGGGGGAGTGAGCCGGTGCGGCGGGCGGCCGGCCTGCGCCACTGGCGGGAGGTGCCCGTGGGCGCCCCCGTCGACGGGGTGCTGCTGGAGGGCT